>DAOUVJ010000042.1 GCA_030667705.1 Promethearchaeota archaeon
GATTCCTGCATCAATCAATAATCCTTTACTTGGAGCAAGAATACTTTTAGCAGTATTCGTTATTACCTCGAAATGAGCATTAGGATACTTGCTCTTAAATTCCTCTAATTTTGCTAAATAACAATCTAATCTAATTCCCATTTTCTCTAAACCTTAATATAGTATTCGCCCTGTTTTGGTTCACAATAAACGATTTCTGGAGTTAAAATAAAAAAAAATAAGATAGAAATCTATCTTATATGTATTTATTAAACCCGTCATTAAATTGTTCACACCCCCGTGATTTGACATTGCATTAGCAGCATCGACGTAAGTGTCTTTATCTGCTATGGAGGATATCCTTTTTTCTCTTGTAATGCCCCACCCTTTAGGTAAAATAAAGATTGTTCCTAATATAAGAATCAATTTTATTTTCTAAAAAGAAAATTGTCTTTTTACTATAATATTTGAAAGATTTCGCCCTATCTCCCCTTCCTTTTTTAGTTAAGGTGCAATAATTATTAATAATTTTTTGTTTAAATACTTTTTTATAGTCATATATAAAATATAATATATATGTTTAAAATATAGAAGTTATAACTATAAATAAAGGACTAATTTATTAAGTTCTCTTTCTCTTATTATATAATATTAAATGAGGATTCTAGATGACCGAAAAAAATTGCCAAATCGTTTTAGTCGGACACACTTCACATAAGTTAATCTTGTCAATTGAAAAAGAAATATCTCATAAACTTATTTTTATAACTGAAAGGGAACCTCTTGCAGGGACTCAAGAAGCTAAAAAAGTGCTTGCTGAACTTAATAGATATTTTAAGGAGCGAAGAATTGAGGTGGAAAATGTTGTGTTTGATTTTCATGTACAAACAAAGCCTATCGCGGAATTAATCCATCTTATATACCAACAAAAGCTTCAAAAATACGAGAATATTTCAATAAATATCTCTGGAGGGTTGCGTTACATGGACATTTGGTTTTATGTAGCGTGCTCGATAACAAATACTAAAATAATACACGGAGATTTTATTTATGAAAAAAATAAAGAAGTTGGAATTTACTCGAATGTTGAGTTACAAACCATCCCTTTTCAGACACCTACGGATAAGCAATTTGAATTTCTAGAATTATTTTTTAATGATTATAATGAATCTGCGCAATTTTTTGACCCCGGATTATCCTTTGACAAAAATCCATTATTAAACAACAGGAAAAAATATCAATCTTTAGAGGAATTGAAGTCTGTCATGGAAAAGGTAAGGAAAATTACAATTTCTAGAGGCTCTTTAAATGGATTTGTTCAAAAATTATCGATAATTTCTGCGCTTAATATTTATCCAAATCCCTTGGATAAAAAAGAAAGGTCTATTGAAATCAGTTATTTTGGAATTGCCTATTTCCTTCATGTCCTTTTTCAAAAAGAAAGATTAAATATCTAAAATTCTCTGGGGTATTGAGAACGGTTGGGATAATCAGAGAATTACATCTGAATTCAATTTAGAAAGTGAACAAATAGATCATGTTCGAGAATTGGTAAGACGATCCCAGCATCTGAGAGAATTTCCTCCTAGTCCAATGTTAGATTAGAATCCTTTGTAGAATCCTTTATGGGATAGCAGAAAAAAGGAAATGAATAAAATGTTTAAAATTGAGTTCGGGCAATAATATCATCTTGAGCCCTTTTTGATAATTCCGCAAATAAAACTGAATAACCTGCGATTCGTACAACTAATCCTTGGTAATTTTTTGGATTTTGTTGGGCATTACATAGTATTTCTTTGCCAATTACATTAAATTGGATTTGTAAACCACCATTAGCTTGAAAAAATGATTTAATGAGAGGAACAAACATGTTATTCTTAAATGTATTTGGATGAAATGCTAAAATTAGAGAAGTTCCATTTGTTATTAGTTCATTTTCTAGTTTTTTAATTGAATTAAGAATTGCTGTAGGGCCACTGATATCCCTGCCCTGGGAAGGTCCCACTCCATTAGAGAGAAAATCTCTCGACTTTCTTCCATCAGCTGAAGCAGCAGTAAACATTCCAAAAGCTAAGTGAAAAGTTGTCGAATATATTCCTGGATTATATATTCCTCCCCGATAATTTGCATGTTTTGAGATTTCATCACAAAATAACTTTGCTACTTCTACTGCAATTGAATCGACATAATCATTGTCATTTCCAAATTTTGGAACTTTATTAATGAAGTATTCTCTCCATTCTTTCCCAGTTCTTCCTTGATAAATGCCTTTATAATTCCTTTTAAGCATTTCTACTAATTCTTCAAACTGAAGTAATTTATCATCAAAAACCATTTTCTTAATAACAGCCAAACTATCTACTACTGTAGCAAATCCAATTAATTGTGGTCCTGTGAAGTTATAGATTGCTCCTCCTTTTGTTATATCAACAGCTTTTCCAATACAATCATCAATAGTTGCTGATAAGAATGGCTTTGGAGTAAGTTCAGCGATTGCCTTATCAAGTGAAAACATGATTGAAACCATGATTTTAATGAAATAGTTTAATTCATTCTTGAAGGCATTCCAAAGATCTTCATAAGAATTAATTTCTATATTTTCAGAAACACCATATTTTCTTCTTGTAAACATATCAATGCCGGAGTTAAGTGCTAATTCCAAGCATTTTACAATATTAATTTGATTTGAATTAGTTGATCCGAATGATTTATATGGATGTTGTGGTTCTACACATCCGACAGGAGCGTACTCTCTCGCATCTCCAAGAGTAAAACCTCGGTTTTGAAGCCCTTTTATTATAACCTCATCATTAAATAAAGCAATACTAGCACCTGATTTAATTGCTTCACCGACTTTTACAAGAAAATCGTCTGAAGTATTCTCATGAATTCGAACTGAAAAGGTGGGTTGTACCGTTTTCAAAGAAGCATATGAATCTAAAATAAGGCATGATAATTCATTTGTTGCATCATTTCCATCACGATCGACACCACCTATTGATAAATTCTCTGCAATTGGGGGACCTTCTGATGCAACAATACCTTTAGTTGGGAGATAATTCCACAAACTTGAAAGTTTTATGAAAAAACATTCTATTAGAAACTGTGCTTCGTTTGGATTAATTTTTCCTTCATTCTTGTCCTTGATGTAATATGAGTATAAATATTGATCTAATCGTCCAATACTTATCGCAAAACCACCATCCTCCAAACCACATATTAAGTGTGTAAAATATATCAGTTGCAATGCTTCTTTAAATGATTTCGGGGGATTTTCAGATATATTTTTACATATCTCAGAAATTTCATAAAGTTCGTTTTGACGTTCAAGTTTTACTTCAATTTTTGCTTTTTCATGTGCTAAATTTGAGAATCGCCTGATAAACTCTCTAACTCCATTATACACAATAATTAAAGTTTTTAAAAAAGTTAATTCTTCATCAAAATTTTGATTTAAAGAGGATAGATTTTTTATTTTTTCTTCAGATTTGCGAATTAAACCATTAATACCATGCTTTAAAACATTTTCATGACCCGGCAAAAAATGTCCAACACCGTTAATTAGTTCAGCATCGACTATGAAAATTAATTTCTCTATCATTTCTCTCTCCTCAATCGTTATATAGCCTAAAAATCTATCACGAACGGTTTGATCTTCATTTTTCCAATATGGGAAAATATCTTCAAATAAGATTTTCCTCTCATCTTCAGATAAGAAGAATTTTTGAGCAGATCGATTTTCGTACGATTCATAATCTTCTTCTAATGTATCTATTCGAATTTCTGGATAAAGAGGAGTCCCTACATATTTTGAACATCTATTGCCAACAATAAATTCATTATCCCAGATTTGTATGGTCATTTTTTCTAATAAATGCACGATAGCTTTTGCAAATCGAATTACAGGAACTTCTCCTTTTGTTTTACGATAAGATTCGGTAAATAATACAGCACGCTCTATACATATTTCGCGAGAACATTTAATTAACTTTTGTGCCATATCTAAGGTGCGTCCTCTATTTTTTGAATAATGTGTTTGTTTTACTTGAATATTCCATCCCCCAATTTTCAATTCTTTAAAGTGAATTTATACGGTTTAAATATATTTCCTTATTATATTTTACATATAATCCATTTGTTATTATAGATTTATTCATAAAATTTTACGTTTTAATTTTTGCATAAAATATAATATATAGAACCTATTATTTTTTTAATGAGTGAAGATAAGAAGAAAGAGGTTCATCCTATCGTTAAGAAGGCTCTGGAGATAGCCTATAAGAGGTCTGACAGCGTAAATTTCGACGATTATGCCATCGAACAGCTGCAAGAAATGCTCAAGCAATATTTTGGAAAAAAAGAGCTACGTAAAGCGGTTATAGACTTGATTAATTTGGCTAGAGTACTTGATGAGCAAGGCTCTCATTCAGCATCAATGAAACTCATGGTAGTTGTAAGTACTGCTGGAGATGCATTAAAAGCTTTAAATGAAAATAAAAACTATTGAAAATGGGTGGAAAAATGTCGAGTTTCATGCATGATGATATAAAAATCAATTATCTAACGGAAGGAAGCGGAGAGCCGTTAGTTTTTGTAAGTGGTACATTCACGAAATTACAAATGTGGAATTATCAGATTAACTTTTTCAAGGATAAAATGTCAATACTATCTGTAACTTGTCCATTAAACATAAATTAAAGATAAAGATTAGAAATCGTAATCAAGAGAAAATGTACGAGCAATCCACTCTTGAGGATTTTCACCATGTTCTAGTTTTCCGTCAGAGATGTTAAGTTTTCGATATTTTTCCATCATTTCGGAAAAATTATTGACTTTAATTAAAGCCCCATCTGAAATCTTTAACTCGATAACCGTATTAAAAGATAGAGGGCTCTGGAAACCCATATGAACGTACATTGAGTCTATGAAATCTTTAGCGATTAAGATTTTACCAGTGAATTGAGTATTAAGCTCCAAACTTTTGTAGGTAAGATGGACTAATCCTTCTTTTTTAGTTTCTGGATTTATACCATTGATTAGTGGAGGTTTATCCTTCAGGTCTTTAACAGTCACATTCATTTCTTGTACGATTAAATGCTTCTCGGCAATCACGTAAGTCATTATGAAACCTCGCCAATTTGCGGTATGTGGAGAAACTGGTTCTAAACCAAAATCGAGGGGTGATGGTAATCCCTCACCTTTAAGTCCCACTATGGAATACGAGCTATTTTTATAAATTAAATTGTCTGGTATTTGTCCTGTCATTTTTATGATCAGAAAGTAATTCGTATTTTTTAAATTATTTATATTGTCAAAAATCTTTAAGTTTAATGAATAAGAAGATGGAAATTAAATTTGAGTTATAATACGTTTTGAAATCACTTAAATCATGTAAAATATGAGAGCTGCGATAAAAAAGACGATGCTAACCATTAAAAACACGCCTCCAAAAGAGAAAGCGATTAAGACATATCCACCTAGGATAGGTCCAATAGTTTGTCCTATGTCCATGATTGTACTCAGAGTTCCTATTGCAGCGCCATAATCTTCCTTTTTAGAAAGATCTGATACATAGGCGGTAGTAGAAGATACGACCATTGCCATGCCTATTCCAAAACCGCAAAGTACCAAAATTACCCAGATATAATTGGTGGTAAATGATATCAACCACGACACGCTTCCTCCTATTAGGAGCCCAATGAGAATAATTAAACGGCGCCCGACCTTGTCTGAAAGATTTCCCATCAAGGGATTGAACACAACAAGCATCAAAGTTAAGATCGCTGGAATTAATCCAATCAACCATGCATCGAAATGAAGAGAGTTAGCATACAATATCACGTAGGCTTCAATAATCCCGAAGGCAAAATATTGGCTAGCTTGAACAATGGAGGTTGATAGTATGATCTTGTGGGTTAGGACTTCTTTAATTCCTTTCACAAATTCTTTTATTGTTAGTGAAGACCTTTCTGTTGCTTGCTTGAATTCAATTTGTGTTTGTGAGATTCGATCTCGATAAAAAAACACCGTAAGCGTGAGAGCAATCGCTCCTGAAATCGCACATCCAATGTAGACGCCATAATAATAATTAGTTGTTATGAAGAGAATTGTCCCTCCAGTTATTGGAGCAAAAAAGCGTCCCACGAGAGTAATTGAAGAAAAAGACGAGATGTACTTTCCCTTGTTATCGGGATACGACTCAACAATAGCAGCCATAGCAACGGGAACGAAAATTGCTGTTGAAAAGCCGTGATAGAACCGAATGATCATCAAAATCCATATATTTATCGCAAAAAGATAAAAAAAGGGAGCGCTTGCAAAGATAATGGTCGAAACGAGAATAAGTTTCCTTCGGCCGTACATGTCCGATAATCTTCCAGCGACCATGCTAACCAAAATTCCTGGAACGGTGGAAGCAGCAAAAACGTAGCCAATAAATTGCATTTCAAATTCCGAAGTAATTAAAGAGTCTGCGAAGAGGGGTAAGATTGGGCTTTTGGACATTGTAGAACTAAACAATGCAAAAAACCCGATGAAACTGACAATAAAAAAAGAGATTACTTTGAGGTTTTTGCTATTTTTTTTTATACCTTTTTTATCTTCTATTTCGTTGGTCATGGTCATTAAGACTCATTGAGTTTTTGTTTAATGAATGCGTGCCTTTCTGGTCGTGTTTTGATTTTCTCTAATTCATCTTTATATTTTTCGCGAATTATCTGTTGTCTAAAATAAGTGTATACGGCGTCATAAACAGGAAATTCCTTTTCCAATGCTTCGTGATCTGAATCTACTAAAAAGGGAGTTCCAACTGCTATGAGTTCTAAAGCCCACGCGAGAGGTTCTTCATCTATACCGCCCGTATCGGCAGCCCTAACAAGTTTTCTAACTCTTTGCAACGCTTCATCGCTTTCAAGTTCATATTTTTCCACGATAGCATCAAACGTGCAATGTTTCTCACCGTTGCATTCATGGTGATCAAGTTCTACTCCCGTACCAGCAGTATCGAATGGAATTGCTCCGGTGTTTGCCACGAAATCGGATATTTCATCTCTTGGGAGGAATACAAATTGAGCGCGTTTATCAACAAATCTTTTGATTAACCAGGGGCTAGCTACCCTATCAATATGTACATAATCTCGAGTTATCCAAATCATTTCTATTCACTTTTTATTTAATTTTATTTCGAAAAGATGTAATTATTAAAATATTAATAAGATTAAATTAAAATTGTCACATTTAACACATTTAAACACAAAAAAAAATTAAAATAAACATTCTATTCTTTATTTGAAAGAGAAAATTGAATCTTGATATGGTAGAAATAAATACGAAATACAATATTGTGGATCTTTTTAGCGGGTGTGGCGGATTTAGTCAAGGTTTTGAAGCCGCAGGATTTAAAGTTGTTGCTGCAAACGAAATTTGGGAGCCTGCTCAAGTGACATACGCACATAATCACAAAGAAGTCAAATTCATCAAGGGAGATGTGACTTTAAAAGAAACGAAAGAACAATTATATGCTGCAGTAGGGGACCAGAAAATCAACGTGATCATTGGAGGTCCGCCTTGTCAAGCATACAGTGCTGCGGGCAATCGCAACCCAGATGACCCCCGAGGTCAATTGTACTTAGACTTTGTCGAAATCATTGATCATTTGAAGCCAGATTTTTTTATCATGGAAAATGTTAAAGGATTGACCCACATGAAGCACGTGAAGCCAAAATTAACCCCGAAGGAGTTAAAGGTTTTTAAAAAGAGTTGTAGCGATTTACAAAAGTACAAGGATTTAAAAAGATATCGTGCTCAGAGAGAGTTAGATTCCGAGGAAGAAAAAGATTTTTTAAGATTGAAAGGTAATTTAAAAGAGATTAATAGAGAAGTTGAAAAGCAACTCATCCCATTAATCGATAAAATCAAGGCAAAATTTGAAGAAATAAATTACAAGGTTTCAATGGAAGTTTTAAATTCCGCTGATTATGGGGTCGGCCAAACTAGACAACGCGTAATTTTCATTGGTACAAAACATGAGAATGTTAGAATTACGTTTCCTAAAAAGACTCATTTAAATAAATCGTCTCAGAAGTCTTTGATGAGCCATATTTCTGATGAACGTAAGGCTAAACAATGGATCACGGCATCAGAAATTTTAAAAAAATATGAAACTTGGGAAGAGAATGAAGAGAATAGCCATCTTTTCACGAAACACAAGAAAAAGTTTGTAGAACGGATCAAGAACACGCCCATTGGTGGCAATGTCTACAAAAATTATTCCGATGCTTGGTGGAGATTGGATCCAAGCAAGCCTTCCCGAACAGTAAAAGAGAATCACGGAGGAGTGTTCGTTCATTATAAGTTCGATAGAGTTTGTACTCCAAGAGAATTAGCAGCTCTTCAATCGTTTGATGATGAGTTCACGTTTAAGGGTTCAAAAAGCTCCATTTTGAAACAGATCGGAAATGCGGTTCCTCCGTTAATGGCAAAAGCAATCGCATTATCAATTAAAGACCTTCTTAATGACTTGATGACTTGAACACTAATAAATAATGATCTACATCTTTATCTAAATTCGGATATGTTCATTTTGCTAGTTTCCGAAGCTGTAAGCGATAATAATCATTAATTAAAAGAAAGCTTAAATAGGGGATTGACATAATCAAGTAATGCGAAACAAATCTCATGAAAATTGAGTGATCACAAATTATAATTGGGAGGTTTAAAAATGAAAGATATCGCTGTCTTATTGGAAAATGTACCAGGTTCTTTAGCGAATTTAGGAGAAACATTAGGTAAAACGGGGATCAACATGGAGGGGATGTGTGGAGTACCCTTAAAAGACCAAAGTATTGTTCATGTTTTAGTTGAAGATGAAACGACTGCACGATGGGCACTCGAAGAGGCTGGTTTTGAGATACAGGCCGTGCGTGAGGTCTTAGTTTTAGATATTGGTGATATAGCCGGAAAAGCTGGAGGAGGAGGGAAGTTAGCGCGTAAAATTGGAAATAATAGAATAAATATTGATCTCATCTATCTTGCTGAAAATAACAGAATAGTGATTGGAGTTGATGATTTAGATAAAGCCCGCACTATTTTAGAGAAAAGTTAAATCTATAATTTCTTTTATTTTATTTCATTTTTTTAAAAAAATATAATTTTATTTTTTTCTAATTCCCGACTATTTTAAATCTGTCATCAACTACTTCTTGGGAGCATGAGATTTTTGACATGACTGTTCAAAATCTATCGTTTCAATTGAAGGTCTTATACCTATATATATAATACCGAATATATCTATCTATAATAAAATATAGAAAGAGAGCAATAATGACGAGTAATTTTTTTAATTCAATATTAAGATATAAGAAATGGCTGATAAACTGGATTATTTTTATAATCTTATTTTGCACTACATTAATAATCAACGCAGGAATTTTGGGAACAGTTACTATATATACGGTATTAACCCATAACCTATCGATTGATATAGCAATAATATTTCTTTCAATTCCTATCATTTCTATAATAGCATTTATAATAGGCGGGTATCTTTTCACACCTTTATTCCTGTTTCTCCATAAAAAAGTATTAGGTCGAAATTTAATATATGGTATCAGGGAAATGCAAAGACCCAAAGATTTTAAGGGCGCTTTCATGAATTCATTATTTCCAGCATTGTTGGCATTTAATATAGGGATTCTTCTAAGTGATGAGAGTATTCTATATGATTTACTTTTTGTGGATACATTTAATGCAGGACCCGCTATAAATCAAATTCTTACTTTAATATTTCTTTTTCCACTTGTCTCTGGAATAGGGATTGGTGTATTTTCAGCAGCTTATTTTTTACTTGAGTCGGGAATTGAATATACAAATAAAGAACGAAAAAAAGTACTCCGTGGTTCCTTTCCTACCGAAGTCAGGTCAATTGGTGGTTTCTATTTATACTACCTTAAAGGATATGCTGGTATTTCGGTCATAATTAGTCTTTTTAGTTTAATATTTTCATTTTTCTCCCTTCTTGAAGGATTAAGTATTGGTATCTATATCATTAATATCACAACATGGCCATTAATTCCATTTTGTATTACTCTTTTCATGGTCCCAGTCTCTATAATTCAAGATTTTACATATGAAAGAAGGAAAAAATTTACGCTAAAATGGGCAGAAAAATTAAATATTAGGGGCCAGTTAGAAGATCCTTTAGGAACAAACAACAAGCTTGATTAATAACGATCTAAAAATTCTTATAATCTTTTTATACCCAAATCAAAAATCAAAAGTTTAACATCCATCTCGAACATATTCTAATGATCTAATTTTACTATAATATCGCCCACACACTTTTCATGAGAGTATAACATGCATTCTCGAATCTGGGGTTTAAGTTCATACTTAATTCCTAATGCATCCAACCAGCAGCAAACACGATAAATAAGACCACATTCATAACCTTGCTTTACTCCAATCATTTTCATTCCTTCAAACGCGAAACACGTATCCATTTCCCAATGCATACGATTTTTTTCGGGGAAAGTATATTCAAACTTCATAAAGTCTCCCTTTAAAATACTAAAGCCGTCATCAATGAATTTTTTAAGTTGCTCGAAAGTAGTTATCTTCGTATTTTCCATTCCCAAGGCTTTTCGAATTCTTTGCATTTCCAAGACAGATAAGTTTTTGATAGCTCCTTTATTGAGCTTGTTTGCAGCATCGATTCCATATTCTTTTACCGTGTTATAAAACCACGACCCATCGTGAGTCATCCAACATTTAACAAGAAGTTCTTTTAACTCGTGCTTATCAAGTTTATCAAATAAGGTCATATTATAATCTAAATTGAGTTGACTTAAACTTAAGCTTAATAAAACGGAATAAAATTTAAAATATTTGAAAAAAACGAGATAATTTTAAATATTCTTGAAGCAAACGTTATAACATTAGCATTAATTTAGAGTTGAGTTGAGAATGACAAAAGAAGACAAAAAAGTAGGATCAATTACCTCATACTTTAAGTATTTAATAATTGTTTTAATTTTTGTTCAAATAGTTGATTCGTTTACTGCTTCTTTTCCGACCATGATTCCATCCCAGATCATTAATGAATTTTTATCCAGTTTTGAAGAAAACGTTGCTACGTCGATTTTTGCTCTTGTTATAGCGATTGCATCAGTGGGAATGTATTTATGTAGTTTAAATCAATATTTTGCGGATAAATTTGGGAGAAAAATCATGCTAATAATCACCATTTTCGGCATGGCAATCGTATCCTTGCTAATCGTTTTCTCACAGAGCATTATTGATTTTACTATTTACTTGTTTATATTATGGTTTTTTACTAGATCAGATATTTGGCTCATATACATTAACGAGGAGGCGCCCAAAGGAAAAAGAGCATTTTGGACAAATGTTGTTTTACTTGTAGGCATGATAGGTGTGATCTTAGCACCTGTATTACGTTCAGTATTTATAACCGAAACAGTTTCTAATTGGAGAGCGTTACCACTATTTTCCGTGATATTCGGTTTTTCATTAGGATTACTACTCGTGTTTACGCTAAGAGATACTAAGATTTACAAGGAAATGAAAGAATCAGACGGTGATATGGGCAAGGAAGAAAAGAAAAAGGTCAGTTTTCGAGAAAATTTTAAATTAATGATGGGATCAGCAAACAAGACGCAATTAATTGTCTTGATGATCATGAGTTTTATAATGGGTATTAATTCAATATTTAGGAATTTAGTTGAGCAACTGTTATCCTCAAACACTTCTTTGGATCAAGGTCAAGTGAGTATAGTGTTAATAATAGCTAGTATATCTGTAATTTTTGCGTTCATTATTATGGGTGCTTTCGCAGATAAAATAGGGAGAATACCTTTATTATATGCTTTTGCGATTTTAATTCCAATTGCGAGGTTTCTTGTAGTTTTAGGAAGCGTTTATCCTCAAGGTGCGTTCATTTTATCGACTGTAGGGGGAGGACTATCTGAAATAGGATACTGGGGCGAATGGGTTTTGATAAGCATGGTTATTCTCGAAATAATACCCACTGAAACAAGAGGGACGGGAAGTGGGCTTAAATCACTTTTTGCAGGAATAGGGATTACGATTGGTTTCCTTTTGAGTAGCGTGATAACCTTTTTGATCAGTTTAGAAGCAACTTTTGTTATTCTTAGCCTTTTACTTGTCATCAATATTTTTCTAATTTACAAATATTTAAGGGAAACAAAAAACGTTGATTTAAAGAATGTATACAAATAAAATAATAAATAACTGTTAATGGATAGTTATAAGCTATTGTTGATTTACTTCCGATCGATTTATTCAATGGAATCTGTTCTATTGCGACGGTTTTACTTTATTTTCTGATAGCCGTAAGCGTGCTTACTTAGCGGCGTGCTATCATATAGTAACATAGGAGTAAATTAACGATTTCCTCTTTTTATAATAATTATAGTTAGTGAATTTAGTGATTTAATAAGAAATTAATAAGAAAATAATTTCAGATGGTAATATTTTTTATCTAATTATTAATTAATCACAACGATATGGGTTTAAATTAGAATGACTGACCAAGATAACTTAATTCTAGAACATCCTGAATCTTTGAAGATTTTGGAAATACATATTGGTAAAACTATTCCCATAGTAAATGAAATCAATGAAGATTCATTTGGAATTCAAATTGAGGACAAAAATATTATAGGATTAGGCATTGCAAATTGTGAATTAACAGATTTTCCAGAACCGATTACTAAAATTACAACACTGAAAATATTAACATTAAAGCGAAACATGATTACAAAAATTCCGGAATCAATTGGAAATCTTACTTCACTAATAAGTTTAGATTTAAGAGATAATAAATTAGAGAGCCTCCCAGATACTTTTTGGAAATTAAAGAAACTTAAAGACTTACACATGAAAGGAAACAACTGGAAGGATGAATGGGGTATAATTCAAAATTATGAAACCGGTTCAATTTTGGTATTTTGTCGAGGGAATGCTCCTTTAAATCTCTATATAGCATTTCCTTCAGCAATTGGACAAATTTATAGAATAGAAGAATTTATTAGAGTTTTAAAAAGTAATAAAGAAATTCTCGAAATTTATCAGGGTAACGTTGAAAAAATAGCTCAAAGCCATATTTTACTCCTTCTTTGCACAAAAAATTCACGAAATGAGGAATATTTCATTGAAACCGTGAGTTTAGCTCTAAAACATCATGTTGAAATCATTCCCATTAAAGATACGAGCATTGATTGGGTTGATCTAAATCAGATTGATTTATGTGATAAAAATCTAGGATTTCATGATCTAGGCAATAAAAAAGGGTTTACTATTACCACGAATAATGTTAGAAGTTTAGCAGTTAAAATTTATGATTATATAACGCAATACAAACGAACTGTAAATTTATTAGAAAAGGGAAAAAATTAAGAGCACAATTGAATAATTGGTAAAATTATTTCAAACTCTTTTTTAATTCTTTAGTTTTATCCTTAATTTGACTCACTCCCGTTTTCAGAATGTTTTTTGTTATGAAACTTTCTTCTTCGGCTGCCTTATGTTTTAAAATTTTCACCTTTAGTTTATAAGCATCAAGTAGGAGTTCAGAAGCGATAGTACTTCCTTTTATCACCACATCAATCACGTGAAGAGCTAATTGAAGCTTTCCGCCGTCATACAAGATTTTTGCGTGGTTTATATAATCTTCACTACTTCCAATTTTGAGTAATTCTCGAGCTATCTCATCAGACTTAGCAGGAAATAAACTAGTTGGATTTCCAGAATCATACCATCCATGGTAGAGCCTGTAAACATCGATTATGGCAAATCGATAATCTCCATATTTTGGTTGTAAAAACGGATGATTTTTAAATTTTTCAGGGTAAATTGCCAACATTTCTTCGTAAATTTGTTCAAACCATTTTCCCTGATTTAATCTCTTTACAACTTCATCATGCACAAAATTTAATGCATCTGCGGTAATCTGCAGTAATTCTTGCACATCTTTTTTCCCTTCAAAAAGTGATCCGTGGCCGGGAAGTAAGTATTCCGCATTTTTTCCCATCATTTTATCCATTGCTAAAGCCCAATCTTTTGCGTATCTTTGTACCCGAAATGGACTGCCAATATTAGGATAAGAAGATACCATTAAATCCCCAGTGAATAAAACTTTCTTTTCCAGAAAATACATCCAGATGCTATCATCAGTTTCACCCTTATCATGGTAAATCTCAAATTCATATCCACCTAAATTAAATTTATACGGATCATTCCCTCGAATTATGATCGTAGGATCCAATGCTCCAGAAATAGATTCGGTACTCGTCATTGTCACTCCTACTGACGCGAATTGTTGTTTGTAGGTCCAAATCTGGTGATCACTAAGCATGCTATATTTTTCAAACCGTCTGATACAATTTTCATGAGCGATCACTTGGGGCATTTCCCAACCTTTTTGTTTGATTTCTTTCAAGAAAGGAGCATACCCGAGACAATGATCGAAATGACCGTGAGAATATATTATGTATTTTACTGGCTTATCTGAAAATTTTCGGACTTGCTGAAATACACGTGGTCCAAATAATCTCAAGGCAATATCAAATAATATTAACCCATCATTAGTTTTTACTACTCCTACATTTCCAAAAGCACCAATAAAGCAACAGGTGTTATCAGCAAAAATCTTGCTTTCGAACGCACCACGTCCGAAGAAACCTTCCATCCCTTCTATTATTTTACTCAAACTGTTATACCTCTTTAAAAAGATTTCAATAATTTTATTACGTATTATAATACGCTTTTGATATATATAAAATTGATAAACAGTTTTATAAGCAAAGGAAAGAAGGTAAAAATTTTATGAATTATAAAGAAACATTTGATATCTGTTGTATTCTCTTTAATTGTTATAACTTTAATTTTATTGAAAATTATCATGAAAACTACAATATATTTCTTTACAGGAACGGGTAATTCCTTGAGTGTTGCCCAATCGATATGTAAAAATTTGAAAGATTGTGAATTGGTGTCGATCGCAAGCATTTGGGAAGATGAAATTATTAAATCGACTAGTGAAAAAGTTGGGTTTGTTTTTCCTTTATATTATGCGGGGTTACCCAAAATAGTAAAAGATTTCATAAATAAAATGGATTTTAGTAACTCGGAGTATTTTTTTACCGTTGTTACAAGTGCGGAAGATATCACTGATTATCCCTTATATCAAATTGAGAGGATCTTAGTAAAAAAGTCTAAGAAACTAAATGCCGGATTTTTTATATCTATGCCTAATAACTATATTATTGGGTATGATATTCATCCCAAAGAGAAACAATTGGAATTTTTTGAGAAAGCAGATAAAAAGATTAATGAATTAGTCAAAATCATAGATGAACAAGGTGATAGCCTTAGAATTGACTCTAGTGAAAATAAGAGAAAACGAAAAGCGAAATTTAACCAAGAATTTCATGATAGTGTCAATCAGAATGATAAAAATTTCTATTCTGATGAGAATTGTAATAGTTGCGGAATCTGTGAAAAAGTTTGTCCAGTGAAAAACATTATTCTAGTTGATGGTAAACCTGAATGGCAACATAAATGTCAGCAGTGTTTAGCTTGTATTAATTATTGCCCTGAAAAAGCGATTCAATTTGGATCTCAAACTTTAAAAACTCAAAGGTATCATCATCCTGAAATTAACTTTAAGGTTCTAATGGAAAAAATTAATAAATAACTTGATAGAAATCAATACATGTTAACCAAATAGAGAATTATACTACTTTACATGGATAATTATTCAGAATTTCTAATCTGCATGACTGGTCTCCGTTTACTTTATAAACGGAGAAATTTTTAATACCTTAATTTCAATAATTAAAATCAATAATTATGACAATGAGAGATAAAGTTAAGGGATATATTGACTTAACCAGAGCGCATTTTGCTCCCGTATGGCCTTTATTATTTGTATCAGGACTAATGCTTGCATTTAAGAATGGGGGTTTCTTTTCGGGGGAGCTTCTTATTTTAGCAATCTTCATTGGTCTTTTTGGATTTGAAGCTGGGATGGTATTAAACGATATTGTTGATCACAATGTGGATAAAAAGGACATTGACAATACATTAACCAATTATTGGCGACCGTTTAAAGAGCGACCGATTCCTTCAGGAGTAATATCGTTAAAAGAAGCAGTTGCGGTTTTCCTTGTCTTAGTTTTGATCACGGTCATTTTAATCGCATTTTTACCGTTTCCTAATCTTATTTATGTATATATCATAATGATTTATGCTTATTCCATGGAGGTCTTTTATCAACTCGTAAAGAAAAAGCAAAAATTTCCATTTGCACAATTATTAGGAAGAACAGACCTTGTGATGTTTCCAATAGCAGGATATTTAATTGTTGGTCAATTTAATTTTACGATAATATTATATGTATTATTTCTATATCCTTGGGCTCTTGCTCATCTCGGTGCGAATGATATTGTTGATATAGCAAATGATGAAGCAAAAGAATTGAATACTATAGCGGGATTATATGGGATAAAGGGTAATAAATTTTGGATTACCATTTTTTCCGTTATTCAACTTACTACTTCAGCCATGTTTGTTTTATTAGATATGGGAACTATTGCCTTGATCGGATTTTCTATAGCATGGACATTAATAATAATCGCGAATGTAATCATCATAAGAAGTAAGAATTCAAAATCAAGAATGAAGGCTTTACCTCTATTTCATGCTACATTATTGATTTACATCTTATCCATAATTTTTGATTCCATGGTAATTATTTAGATTCTTATTCTAAATTCCTTCAAATGTAATAGGACTATTTCCACTCCTTTTTTTACTCCAACCAACCCTTTATCCGAGTAAATTTTCATATAAAAATTTAAGCTAGTCCATTCTTATTAAATAATAAGACTTCAAAAAAAAATTTCCAAATATAGAAGGAGGAGTAGTGAAAGAAATATGTGTGCACAAGAAAGTACTGAGGGTGATAGAAATAACCCATATTCATTTGATGATTATTTATTCGTTAAAAATCAATTTAATTTCTATAGAGATGATGAATTTTTTCAAGCGTTAATTAAAAAATATGCAGGTTCTGAATTCGAGAGAATAGATGCTGAACTTAAAGAGTTGTCGGATAAAAGTTCCTACCTTTGGAGGGATTTAGCAGATGAAGCAACTCGGCTTGAAAATCGGGCGAAATGCACAGTCATACAACATTATGATGGTCATAATCATCGAATAGATAGGATTAAAAGGGCCGCTGAGACCGAGCAGCTTGAAAAGGGGGTATTTAGTTTAGGTTTATTTGATCCAAAAAGAAATACTGCTTGGAGTAGATTTGCTAAAATGTTTCTCCTATATCAGTTGGGAGAGGTGGGCGTCATGTGTCCTGTTGCTTGTACTCATGGAATGGTCTGGTTAATGCAAAAATATGAAGATGAATTAAGTTCAGAAGCAAAAGCATGTCTAACAGCCGTTCGAGATGGCATCAATGGAGAATATAGTTTAGGCTCGCAATTTATTAGTGAAATTCAAGGAGGGAGTGATGTTCCAGCTAATTTGGTAGAAGCTGTTTATGAGGAGGCAGAGGGCCCCGATGGAATTTCAAATTGCTGGCGTATTTACGGTCAAAAATTTTTCTGTTCTGCAATGCAAGCAGATTATGCTATCGTTACTGCAAAACCTAAGGGTGTTCCATCATCAACAAGAGTCGCTGCATTTGCTGTTCCAGCTTGGCTCCCTGGAAATAAAGAAAAAGAAATAAGAAATTCATATACTATTGATCGGCTCAAACAGAAACTTGGTACTGCTGAACTTCCCACAGCGGAGATAACATACAATGGTGCCGTTGCATATCCTGTAGGACCTCATGAGAAAGGATTAGCAGATGTCGTTGGAATTGTTCTTTCTCTTTCGAGACTTCATATTGGTTTTGGCATGGCAGCAGGAGGCCTTCGTGTTGCAAGGGAAGCTATATTATATGCTCAATTTAGAACTGCCTTTGGTGTTCCTATTGCATCTTTTCCTCTAATGATGAATCAGATTAATGATTTAAAACATGCTGTCATGAGACAAACTGCAGGATCGTTTAAACTATATTCAGAGTTTATTCATTTTGGCGAGGATTTAATTAGTGGGATAAGAGAGTTACAACAAATAGATGATGTCGAGGAGCGTAAACGACGATTCAGATTACGTGAACTTATAATGCTATGCAAGATTGCTGTTGCTGATGAGGCTCCCGCTCTGATACGCATGGCCATGTCTTTCTTTGGAGGTCATGGAATAATGGAGGATTTCATTGCATTACCACGACTCCACCGAGATTCTATGATAATGGAACTTTGGGAAGGTCCCAGAAATGTTATACTCGCTCAAATTCATCGTGATCTTCAAAGGGTCGTCGAATGGTATTCTGCGGAAGACTTTATCAGAGATATGCTTGAAGGGGCTGATCAGAGTATCGTAGAACCTTTGGCAAAAAAGTTTGCAAGGATTATTTCTCATGAAACTCTTTTAAGGAGTGATGAAATAACATTAAATATCTGCAGGGATTGGCAAGAACTTTCTAACGAGATTGTTAGAGTATATCAAGAACAAGCTTTAATTGACCTTGATTATAAAGAAAAACAAATGAAATTTCCAAGGTTGTTGCGAAAATTTAAGAAGAGAATAAGTGAGAAAAAAGAAGAAGATCTTGTGGTTCTTATTTAATTTAAATCACATTTTTTAATACCTTTAAAGGTTTTAAGTATCTAAATAACTCTTATTCAAATTTTATTCCACAATTTTTACAAAAATGATATGATTTTCTTCCTTCAGTACCGCAAAAGGTACAAAATCTCGCTGTAAATTTATCTTCATTTGACACATGGGTAAGTTTTGAAGGGTGGTAGGTACTTTGAGGCGACATAGATGGTCGAGGTGAAACAGATGGTTGAGGTTGAGGTTTTGTTATTGGTTGAGATTCAACTTTAGGTGAAAATTTAGGCTTAGATTCTTCCACATATCGAGGTCTTCGTCGAGGATTAATTTCAAAATTAAAAAAGTCTTTATTTGTTATTCCAACTAAGTAAGTGGGATTTATTCTCAACTCACTTACCCATTTATTTATTAATTTTTTCGGCGTCAACCATTGAATCCCATAACCAAGTACAAGTGAGGCTTCAATTCTGATATACGTGTTAGATTCTCTGAGATCATATGAAAAATCGATAATATAATTCTCTCCATTTGATGTCAGTGTCATTCCACGGTGAATTTTTAATGTCTTTATTAACTTATCAGATGATAGACTTTCTTCTTCAATGTTTCCTTTATTTTCTGTCCAAAAGGTTAATGTTTTTTCGTAGATTTCCTCTATAGGTAAAGATTTAATAAAATAGAAATATTTATGTCCCATTTTCTTCACGCTCTAATACTATAATATTATATTAAATTTTCATTAATGAATTTATACATGTTTATATTTTTTAGTCGAAACGAAGAGATAAAGTGATATAAATTACATATTTCAATAAGGAAATATTGTTCTTTCAAGTGTTTTAACAAGATTAGAGGATTATAAAATGTCAAAAAATGAAAAAATTGTTTTAATTGGCGCTGGATCGTTACAATTTGGGCTAGGATCAGTGGGAAATATACTAGAAAGCAAAATCTTGGAAGGAGCGACCATTTGTCTCCATGATATTAATGCTGAAAACTTAAATCTGGCCTATAAAGCGTGTCAAGCAGCAATTGAGGAACGAAAATTAGATTTTACAATCGATTCTACAATTTATCGAACTGATGCCTTGAAAAATGCAACTTTCATTATAAATGCCATAGAAGTAGCACATAGGTTTGAATTATTAGAATTAGATTATAGAGTTCCTCAAGAATATGGTTGTAAACAAGTTACTGGGGAAAATGGAGGTCCAGGGGGATTATTTCATTCACTAAGAGTCATTCCACCTATTTTGGATATTTGTCAAGATGTCATGAAATTTTGTCCCGATGCATATTTTATTAATTTTTCCAACCCCATGAGCCGAATCTGTCTAGCGATAAAAAGAAAATTCCCGTCTCTTAAATTTGTTGGGTTGTGTCATGAATATTATCACTTTAGTGCTTTAGTTAGCAGGATTCTTCAAACTCCACTATCAAATTTAGATGTTATTGGCGGAGGATTAAATCATTTTGGCGTAATCCTTGATATAAAATATAGAGATACAGGAAAAGATGCTTATGATGATCTTCGCAAAAAAGGACCAGAATTTCTTTACGCTCTGCAGACATATGATGGGTTTAAACTCATTGGATTCTTATTGGAAACATATGGCTATTGTCCCTACACTACAGATAGTCATTATGGAGAATATTTAAAATGGGCTTGGGAATATGCCGATATTAGGGCAATACGCCAGTTTTGGAAGGAGTATGCTTATAGTTTAGA
>DAOUVJ010000095.1 GCA_030667705.1 Promethearchaeota archaeon
CAAATAATAAAAGAAATATAGATCGAAATAAAGAAGATTTAGTAAGTAATTATTACATCATCGAGTTCTTCTGGGGCTTTTGTTAGTTTAATATATCCATCATTCGTTATTAAAACAGAGTCAGAATGTCGAAAACCTCCCAACCCTGGAATATAAATTCCCGGTTCAACGCTGATTAACATTTTTGGTTCGAGAGGTCTGTCGTATCCTTCAGCTAAATAAGGTGCCTCATGGCCCGTAATTCCAAGTCCGTGTCCGGTGCGATGAATTATATAATCACCGTAACCTTTTTCCGTTATAAATTTTCTTACTTTAGTATCTATCTCGCCCATAACCGTTCCTGGTTTTAACATACTGTAGGTCAAAGCTCTGGCTTGGAACATCACCTCAAACGGTTTTTTAGCCTTTTCTGGCGCATGTCCTAAAAAGAAAGTCCTTTCTATTTCAACGCCATAACCGTCTACTTGAGCATAAACTATGGAAACATGTGGCCCTCCTTCTTCCATTTCAGCAAACAGTTTTGGAATTATGTGCGGGTCGTGAGAAAAGGAAGGAGGCCAAACTGCTCCTACCGTTCTACAGACTATAAAATTAGCACTCGGTATATCTATGATGATTTTTGAAGTCATGAATCCTGTGACCTTCTGATATAAAGCAAATTCAGGTACTCCCGGGCGGCAGATTTTGAGCAACTCTTTATGTCCTCTATTAATAATTTTACACGCATGGACAGATCTTCCAATTTCGTAATCTGTTTTTACTATTCGCACCTCATCAATTATATCTGTAATCACTTTGTTCCCGGGTGTTTTTTCAGCAATCCCAGATGGCATTGCAGCTTCGATCCCCACTTTTTTCTCTCTTTCAATTAGTTTTTGGTATACATCGTACCAATTTTCTCCTTGGGGCGCTGGGAATTCGTAATAACTATGAAACTCAAGTTCACCAATAGATCTAGACTCAACATGACTTTTTTCTAAGAGGGGAACTACCATTTTAGGGATTCCTTCTCTTTCTATAATGAGGAGAAACGGACGCTCGTGTACGTTATTAGCAAAATTGGTTAAATAATAAATATTAACTGGATCAAAAGATACATAATAATCTAAATTCTCAACTTTCATTAAATCTCTTACATTTCCAAGCCGGTAAGATAATTCTTCCCTTGTTGGAGATGTAGTAATTGATTTTGGTTTATCTGTCATTTTAATTCTCGCTATTTTTAAAATTGATTTATTATTTTTCCTTTTTCACAAATTTAGAGAGCCTTTCCTTCAATATATCAGATTGTGATGTTTCAATCATTGCAACTGACTCTCGAGCAAGTACTCCCTCGATATCAAGATCCTGGTTTTGGTTTATGTAAGCTTTTGTATATCTTAATGCTAGGTGTCCTTTTTGGATAATTGTATTTGCTGTTTTTTTCAGAATCCTTTTTAAACTTTCAGGCTTACAGACTCGTGTAACTAAACCTATTTTGAGAGCTTCTTCAGCTGTTATCTCATCACCAAATATCATCATGTCTTTAGCTCTTCCTTCTCCAATTATTCGGGGTAGAAGTTTAGTAGAAGCATTAGAAAAAAAGAGACCAACTCCCGCCTCAGGCAACATGATACGCGTGTCTGTTGCTGCAATTCTTATGTCACAAGCTAATGTATGTTCGAATCCCCCACCAATAACCCATCCGTGATATCCAACAACAATAATTCCCGGGTGTGCGATCATTTTTCTAGTTAATGTTTGCCAAGCTTCAAGAAATTGCACGCCCTCAGCAAATTTATTTTCGTTGGTTATCAAATCATAACTGTATTTTAAATCAGCACCTACTGTAAAATGCTTTCCATTAGCAGTATAAATAACACAAACATCATTGTTCTCAGCACTTATTTCAAATAGTTCTATAAGCTTCTTTAATACATCCAATGTTATGGTATTTCTTTCTTCAGGCTTATTTAATGTAATTTTTCCGATGGCTCCACTTTTTTCATATAGTACAATATCTTCCACAATCAAAACCTCTTTTTTCTTAATGATTTATCCTCATAAAAAGTTTTTTATAGAGAAAAAATTGGTTATAATCATGGTGTTAGAAAATTTAGAACCAAAAATCGTGTGGGATATTTTTGAAAATATTATTGCGAAAACTCCAAGACCTTCTAAACATGAAGAAAGAATCCGTGAAGTGATAAAAGATTTTATATTTAAGGTTGGTAAATCAAATAATACTGATTTCCAGATTTATCAAGATGGAGTTGGAAACATCCTAATCAAAAAACCAGCGACACCTGGACAAGAGTTAATTCCATCAATAATGCTCCAAGCTCACCTCGATATGGTATGTGAAACAGATAAACCTGAAGGATTCGATTTTTTTACGCAAGGTATTCCTATTCGCATTCAAAATAATGGTGAATGGGTTGATGCAGATGGAACTACACTAGGCGCTGACAATGGAATTGGAGTTGCATTTGCGATAGCTATTTTAATTGATACTTCAATCGAATCCCACGGACCCATTGAAGTTTTATTTACTGTGAATGAAGAAGATGGGTTTGATGGAGCAACCTTATTAGATCCGTCAAAACTTAGTATAGAAAGTAAATTAATGATTAATTTGGATGGCGGATCTCTCGGTGAAATTGTAATTGGTTCTGTTTGTGGAAGAAGAGTAAGGTTTTCAAAAAAATTTACTTGGAAAGAATATATGGAAAGCGATGATTTGGAATTTAATGAACTTTTAATTAATGGTCTATTAAGTGGACATTCGGGAGGTGATATTCACTTACCCAGAGCTAATGCAAATAAGTTAGTTAGTAGAATTTTATCAAAAATCCATCAAGAAATTAAAATTTATGTTTGTAAATGGCAAGGTGGTACTAAATCAAATGTCATCCCGGCTAAATCTTTAATAAAATTTGGGATAAAAGTAAAAGACCACGATAAATTTGAAGAATTGTTAAATGAAGAAATCTCATCAATTTATCAATATTATGAGAAATTTGAACCTAACCTTAAAATTGAAAATAAGAAAGTTTCTCCTGATAATCATCTTTCAAATGAGGATTCAAGATTATTGATATCGACTATTCATATAATCCCTAATGGTGTGCTAAAAAAATCCCACATTTATGAGAGATTTATAGAAAGTTCAAATAACCTTGCCATTGTTAACACTGAAAACGATAAAGAAATTATTTGGCTTTATCCTCGTAGCATTATAAGAAGTGAATTGGACTCATTTTGTGTCTCCATGAAACAACTAGGAGAACTTGGAGGATGGAGAGTTTTTTTAAGACCGGTTTTACCAGAATGGTTACCAGATTTAGAATCTAAGTTTTTAGAAGATGTTAAAAAGCAATATGATACTTTACTGGAAAAGCCCGTTAAAACAAACATTATTCATGGAGGATTAGAAACGGGAATGATTAGTACTAGGATTTCAGGACTTCAAATGGTAGCACTTGGCCCTACAATGGAGGGGTTGCATTCTCCGAGCGAAAGATTAAAGATTTCTGATGTTGGAATAATATATGAATTACTTAAAAGAATTGTTTTTAATAAAATTATTAGATATAAATAGAAACCTTCAAAAACAATTTATAGAAGAATTTGACCTTTAGTTAAAAACGCCAACATAAATAAAAAATTATAAATGAGAGTCTAACCAAGATATGACGTCTCGAATCACTTCATCTTTGTTTAATTCATTAAACAATTCATGGCGAGAGTCAGGATAAATCTTTAGCGTAGCGTCTTTGATTCCAACGTTTTGGTAACGCTCAATCAAAGCTTTTGCTCCTTTTTCACCCCCAACAGAGTCATCAGTACCAACAAAAATATATACTTTTAAATTCTTAGGTATTTTACTGTCATTCCTTTTATCCAAAAGTCTTGAATTTGATTCTTCTAGTTCCTGTAAAATACTGGGGGGAAGAGAAAATCCGCATAATGGATCTCTAATATATTTCTGAACTTCTTCTTCATCCCGAGTAAGCCAATCGAATGGAGTTTTTGGATTTTTAATTATAAAATTTAAACCTAATCCTTCAGCTCCTATATCTGTTTCTGGAAAAGGTAATCCCGTAGTTCCCGTTAAAAGAACACCTTGAAGTTTATTTCCCCATTGCTGAATATATTCTTGTGCTAAAAACGATCCCCAACTATGTCCTAACAAGAAAACAGGAATTCCCGATTGTTCTTCTTTGATTACATCCGTTAATGTTGATAATGCCTCAACCGTACCGTTCCATCCTCTTGGTCCAAGCTCCCCTAATGCTCCAAATTTATTACCCGTTTTCCCATGACCCCATGGTCATCAGCATAAGCTGCATACCCTGCTTTTACAAATTCTTCAGCAACACGAGTGTACCTTGCTGCGTGTTCTCCAAGTCCATGGGCAATTTGGACTATAGCTTTAGGTTTTTCATCTGGGAGCCACCTATAGACGAATATTTCAACGCCGTCCTTATCTTCATATCAAAAAGTTTCACTTTTCATAAGAATCATATATATTCTTGTGCATTAAAACTATCGATAATGACCTAAATCCTAATTAATTAGTCTTTAGTCAAGCATCTTCAAGTTGTATAATTTTATTTAGATAATTTATTGCTTCTTCTTTTTTAGATTCTTCTAGTTGGCATTCTGAAACTCTCCAAAACCTATAGTCATGATTTAAATACGCGGGACACTTGTTTCTAATGTCTTCAGGACATTTTGTAATTTGCCAGCACTGAAATAATTTACTATAATACTTATGAAACTTTTTAGGAAGCTTCTCAAAATCAAATTTGGTTTCTCTGAGATAACAATCTAGATCGTTCGAATTATACGTGTTCCAGAAAAGAACTTTCTTAAATTTATTTTCTTCTTTTTCAAAAAAATCAAACATTGCTGCCATTGCTTTTCCCGTATAAGTCGTTTCTAATTTGAAACCTAGCTTTTTCCCCTCTAGTTCGTAAACTAAATCTACTGCTTTTTGCCCTTTAACTGTTTTTACGCCGTAATTAGAACCCAAATATCCCTTAATCATTTCAAAATCATCTTTATCAACTTGGACGTCCGGTATGGATTTATCTCGTTTTCTTAAATATTTGATGGATTTATTTGCGATTTTAATTAAGTTTTTTGGGTTAACAACAATATCCCTAGAAACATTAACAGGATACACTTTAGTTTTTAATCCTAAGAGCTTACAACCGGCTGTGAGACCTGCTGCTGTTCCAGTTGATCCTGCTGCTACAAAAATGATATCTGGTTCAGGCAAAATTCCTTCATCAATTTGATTTTTTAATTCAAAAATCGCATTAATAAAGCCTATGGTTCCTAAAGGTGTTCCAATTCCAAAGAGAGGTGAACCCCCAATTGACATTAAATAATATTTCGGATGACACATTCTAAATAGCAAGCTTTTGAGAACGCCTAGTTCAAACATCTTGGTAAAATGTAATTTTGCCCCAAAATAATGGAATAAAAGGAGAGAACGCTGAACATGCCACGTTATTGGTTGAAGGGATAAAAATAATTCGCATTTTAAATCCAGTTCTTTAGCTACAATTGCACAAGCAGCTCCGTGATTTGTGCCAAGTCCTCCTAAAGTTATGATAGCTTTCTTCTTTTTCTTTAGAACCTCCCCAAAAATAAATTCAAACTTTCTGAGTTTGTTACCACCATAAATATTATGATCCTTGTCATCACGTTTAACATATATCTCGCCATCGTTTAATTTCAAGTATTTTTCTAATTCTATTAGCCTATCAACATTAGAAGGTATTTCCGTTAATATAGGTGTCCAAGGAACTTTTCCCTCCAAGGTTGGATAAAATTCGAATAATACCGGTCTAGCATTTTCCATAGAAAGGTAAATTCATAATAATAAAAAAAGATTATATGAATCAAGGGAATCTTTACAAAATTATCAAATAATTTCAAGTAATTTTTCATCTAAAACATTAATTTTTATTAATTTTGAAATGTGATTTAAAACAATTACTAAAGAAAATAAAAGTGGTAAGAATGGATTTCAATATTGAAGATTATTCATTGTTAGACGACATTGGTCCAGAAAAGATCATTTCGATAAATAATCCATCAGTAGGGTTGAACGGGGTCTTAGTTATAGACAATTCTATTTATGGCATACCTGCTGGTGGAATAAGATTGGCCCCAGATATCACTATTGATGAAATGATAAGACTATCACGCGCCATGTCTCTCAAATTTTGTTCTTATCGATTAAAATTAGGAGGGGCAAAAGCAGGAATTTGTGGAGATCCTTCAGATACAGAAAAAAAAGGAATTTTATTAACTGCTTTTGCAGACCAGATAGCACCATTTATTGAAAGTGATGTGTATTATCCTGGTCCAGATATGGGGACTGATGATAACGATTTGCTGAAAATGTTTAAAGTGATGGGAGTACCTAATCTTGCTCCCAAACCTATTGGCTTAAAAAAACTTGGAGTACCCGTGGAAGAATTGTTCACGGGTTATGGTGTTGTAAATTGCTTAGAAACGATTTATGATAATCTAGAGAAACTTACAGAAATAAAACATAAAACAAGTAATAACCCAAAAATTATCTTAGAAGGGTTTGGTAAAGTAGGAACTGCAATTGCGATAGCTTTAAAAGATTTGAATTTCACACTAACTGGAGTTTCAACGCTTAATGGAGCAATATTTGATGAAAACGGCCTCAATATCGAAGATTTATTAACATTAAAACTCCAGCATGGGGACGATTTAGTAAACCAATATGAGAGTAAAAATCTCCTAAAAATATCAAAAGAAAAATTATTTGAATTATCTTCTGAATACCAAACTGACTTCATTATTCCGGGTGCACGACCTGACGTCATAAATAAGAACAATGCTGATAAGATCAATGCAATTGCTCTAGTACCGGCTGCTAATATCCCATATGAAAAAGGAACGACTGAAATATTGAGGGAAAGAGGAATAATCGCATTTCCTGATTTTGTAGCGAATGCTGGCGAAGTATTAGCTATACTTGTCAATAAAGTAGCTAAAAATGCTGATGAGATTTTTGAGTTTGTTAAAACCAAAATCACGGAGAAAACTTTTGAAGTGATTCAAGGAGCAGTTCAAGGTAATATCTCTCCATATAATTTCGCTGTGGAAGATGCCATGAATGAACTCAAAAAGAAACAAAAAAGAAAAAAAAATTCCTTGGAAAAAATGAATAAGCGATATTAAAAATAAATTTTTTTACTTTTTAGTCCAATTGCTTTACACCTTTATAAAACTGTTGTTAAAGATTTATATAGATTTATAGACAAAGATCAAAAAATGAAATATTTCAAAATTTTAATAAACACACTTGGAATATTGAAAAATTGAAAAAAAAATGTGAATTATTATGGTAGAAGATAAAGAACTTAAACGTGGTCTTAATTTACCAATGGCGATTTTTATTATCGTTGGGATGGTCATTGGGGCGTCAATCTGGGTTTCTCCAGCAGCTTATCTATCAATAACTGGACCAGGCATGTTTCTTGCTTATTTAATTGCCGCTATTCCAGTGGTTTTTGTAGCTTTTATTTCAGCTTATTTGGGATCAGCATTTCCAGTAGCAGGAGGATCCTATGTTATAACAAGTCGTATAACAGGTGGTTTTGGAGGATTCATGGTTGTATGGTTAATAATTTTAGCTGTGGGATCAACATTAGCTTATTTAGCTGCGACATTTGGAGTTTTTTTAGCTCAAGCTTTTTTGATTCCTGCAGAATCTGAAATGATATTTGTCATTGTAGTTGGAGTGATTGTACTATTTGCTTTTTATATGCTTAATTGGATAAAGATTGAATTATCAGGATTAATTGAATTGATAATTACCATCGTTGGGGATATCATGGTAATGATTATATTCATTATTGTTGCAATTCCAGCATTTGATCCTTCTAATTTTACTAATCTATTTCCATTAGGAGTTAGTCCTATTCTTTTCGCTGCCTTAGTGTTTTTCTTCTCTTATATCGGTTTTACCTTGATTTTGGATGTAGCTGGTGAAGTTAAAAATCCA
This sequence comes from Promethearchaeota archaeon, assembly GCA_030667705.1. Taxonomy (GTDB): domain Archaea; phylum Asgardarchaeota; class Lokiarchaeia; order Sigyniarchaeales; family SOKP01; genus SOKP01. The sequence continues at coordinate 8,042 of DAOUVJ010000095.1, forward strand.
AAAAAGAACATTCCTCGAGCACTACTGATAAGTTTAATCATACTTACGGTATTATATACCTTGCAAGCATTTATGGTTGCAGGAGTACACCAATGGAATATTCCAATAGGGACAGTTATTGAATTAATTATCTATGGTGGACTTCTTCCCCAATGGGCCGTGGTGTTCATTGCAATCCTTATTGCACTTGCAATCGCTTCAACGGTTCATCCTTCTTACATGGCATACTCTCGAGATATAATGATGATTAGTAGAGAACACTTATTTCCAGCAAAGTTTGCCCAAGTACATGAAAAACAAAAAACTCCAATTCCCGCGTTAACTCTCCTCTTTGTAGTGGGTGTAGTATTTCTCGTGACATTTATCCCTTTATTAACACCACTAGCGGGGTCAATCGAGATAGCCGCAGCTCTATTAAGTGCAATTGTTGCAGTTGTAGTATTAATTATCCAAATTCCTCTTTGTATTGCTGCTATTGGATTCAAGAAAAAGTTTCCAGAGTTGCATGAAAACGCAGGATTTAAACCTTCTTCGACGGCAATAAAAATAATGGGAATTCTTGGAGCAATTTTTTCGGCATTATTCCTTTTACTTCTATTAGCGGATCCTGATGCAGGATTGATAGTGTCTTTGGTAGTTTTTCCATTTGCAAGTATTGGAGCAATTGTATATCTTTTCAGGATCAAAAAATTAAAAGCTAAAGGAATCGATATTAAAGGAATGTTGAAGAAAGTCCCCGAATCAGTATCCCTTGACGAAGGTGTACCAAGTAAAGTAGAACGATTAGCTACTTAAAAATAGTTATAATACAATACAATTAATTATTTCCTTTTTTTTAATTCTTTAATATTTAATATCTTCAATATTTAATCAACTCAAAACAAAACCATCATCTTTTTCTTCAATTAAACCTTGTGAAAGAAACTTATCCATGTGTTTCTCAATCATGATTAATTCTGCGATGATTTCAAATTCTTCATAAAAATATTTTTTATAAATTAGGTTCTTTTCCTTGAAAGCTTCAATTTTAGTAGAGGTACGTTCATTAACACGTGCCAAAATGCGCTCATCTCTTTGACTTAATATGTTTCTGAATTTTTCAAGTTCCTCCTTTATAGTCTGTCTTCCCATAATTGGACCTTTATGTCCCGTAACAACAATATCAAACTCCATTTTCAACATTCTATCTATTGAATTTTCAAATTCCACGAGGTTTGCATCTATATTTCCATAATAAGGCAGTTTAGAAAGATCTATATCTCCAAAAAACCCAATTTTAGAACGAGGTTCATAAAAAGCACAATGACCTGCAGTATGCCCCGGAGTAAATAATACCTGCAAGTGAATATCTTCACTGATCTTAAAAACATCTCCTTCCTCAATTGTTTTATCAATTAAGGTGTCTTTGATTTTCAGGTAAGTGAATAAATTCTTTAAATCTTCTCCAATTGACATGCCATCCACCATGTAATAAGGAATCATCTTGTTTACATCCTCAATGATGTGCTTATCTTTAATATGAGAGTAATACCTCGCATTTGGAAGCAAGTAATTACCATGGAGATGATCTTCGTGCCAGTGGCTCAAAATTACATGATTAATCTCAAACTGCTTCTTAACTTTCCTTAAAACCTTGCCAGACACGCCTGTATCAATGAGATGATCTCCAATCAAAAGCGAATTTGAATTAGGATAACGTGCGTTTTTATCTCCTTTAATGAAATAAATAGAATCATCAGATAAAGCCTGTATAAAATCATCCAATTATAATCAACCTCAATTAAAACTGAGAAAGGAAAGTTGAGAATAGTCTTAAACTTTTTGGTTCTATTATTATGGGAGAAATTTTTTTTCAAGATCCATTAACTGTAGATTCTGAAAATATAGATATTGAAAAGAAAAAATTGTTAATTTTTTTTACAAAAATTTCAAGGAAGATAAAATTTATTACATCTGGATTACTATTTACCTTAGTTTAAGTTTTTTAAAAAAGTACTCGTAATGCCAGTCTTTTTTCTAAAATTGAACACTGGCTCAACCAAAAATAAGTTTGAGCCAAATAAAAAGCAATAATAAACAGAAGTGTGTTAAAAAGTGGTAAATGGTACAGTTAAGTGGTTCAACTCCAGAAAGGGTTTTGGGTTTATTAACTCTGAAGAAGGAGCTGATGTTTTCGTTCATTATACCGCATTAGCGGGAGATGACAACGAATATAAGACCCTTCATGAAAATGACAAAGTTGAATTTGATGTAACAGAAGGTCAGAAAGGCCCTCAAGCTTCAAATGTAGTCGTGACCGAGAAAGCTCCTCAGCAATTTGGTTCATATAATCGAGGCGGCGGCGGCGGCGGTGGCGGTGGCGGCGGTCGTGGTTTCCGTTATTAAGTAAAGCAAGTTAATCTATAGATAGAAATAATTAGTGAAAAACAGTTTTTACGATTATTATCGAATCTTATTTTTTTTTATTATTATTATTTTTTGATGCCTAATTCTATTTTGAATATTCTATTTTCTATTTTTTTATGAATTTTTTTTAAGGAAATATTTATAAATTTCTGTGTTTTAATTATATTCAACGCTATTTAATTATATATAATTGCTCTTAATTAAAATCGATGTGATAAAAAATGGATCGCTCATGGAAAATTGGTGAAGAAGCAAGGGTTCTAGATGAAAAGTCCTTGAAAGACAGGGCAAAAATAGGTAAAACATCGATAAATAAGATCTTGGGGGCATTCTTTGTTTACTCTTTAGTAATGATCTTATTTTATTATATCCTCTAAGGTAGAATAGAATGGAATTGATCATTTTAATCATCTTAATTGCATTTATTTTTGAGTTGATGGATTCACTTGCCGGAATGGGATTTGGCACTGCTTTGGCTCCATTATTATTACTTTTCGGATATAGTCCACTACAAGTTGTTCCAACACTTCTTATTTCAGAAGCATTAACGGGGGCTATTGATGCCTTTTTCGATCATGAGTTTCAAAATGTCCGTTTTTCTTTCCATCCCATTAATGATGCTACTAAGTTATCAATCTTAATTGCATCATTTGGATGCTTAGCTATTGGAATTTCCATTTTTCTCGGATATTATGCATTGCGTTTTCCAGATTTTCTAATTAAAATGTATGTTGCTATATTGGTGTTATTTATGGGTATTTTTGCACTGGTCCGCATTGCAATAAAAAACCTAAATAGAAATAAAAGAAATGTCAGATTGATCATTATATTTTCTACAGTTGCTGGCTTTAATAAGGGGATAGGTGGAGGAGGATATGGCCCAGTTATCATGATGGGTCAATTACTTTCAGGAATATATGAGAAAAGTGCTACAGCAATAGTTTCTCTTGCCGAATCAATTGTTTCATTCATGGGCATAATTACTTTCATGTTTATAAGTTCTATAGGTGTAGAGATTGATTTCATTCTCTTGCCTTCAATATTTACAGGCGGTTTTATAGCTTCAATATTAGCTCCTTATTTAACAAGAGTATTACCAAATAAAATTTGGAGATATTTCATCCCTGTTTATGCAATTGGTATCGGTACTTATTTGATTTTGCAATTGTTCTGCTTTTGAACATCACCATTATTGAAATAAATAGAATCATCATCTAAAATAGAGATTAAAAATTTTAATCTTATTCCAATTGGGTTTAAATAATAAAAATAACACCATAAATAATTTTCATTGATGACAGGGTTATCAACCATAGTACTAGTGACATAAAAAAAGCAGCAGGAACCACAAAGAACATCATGATCCTTAGTGGAAAGA
>DAOUVJ010000046.1 GCA_030667705.1 Promethearchaeota archaeon
AATTATTAACTAAAACAAATTAATATGAAATGGAAATCAAAAGACGGTCAAGTCAGAGAAATAAAAGACTTGACTGGAAATCATTTAATGAATATAACAAACATGCTTTTTCAAATACCTGCAGGGAGAATCACTGATAAACTTGGGAATAAAAAAACTTTGATCCTCAGCCAACTCTTTGGATTAGGATTCTTTACCATGAATATCATTACCATCTTTTTGTGGATAAATGGAATTACATCCTTGCTATTAATAACATTATTAATTGGTAATATCTCCTTTGCTTTTTCAATTGTTACTTTTATACCCGCAGAACAAGTCATTTTAACAGACTTAGATAAAGAGCGAAAGGCAGAATACTATGGGATAATAAATTTTATTAGAGGTGTTGGTTATATTCCTACAGGATATATCGCAGCGTTAATGGTTGAGAATATTGGTTATTTAAGTCCATTTATTTTTAGTTTTTTTGGAGTTCTGATCGAAATTATTTTTCTACTAAGATTCTTTCATCATCATTCAAATGAAATCTAACTTTGTTCTGTTTTTTACGAATAATAATTCTTATGAGAAAAGAGTAAGAAAAAATAAGAAATAAAATCATTCGAAAATTCAAATAAATTAATCTGAAATTAAAATGTCGAATCTAAAAAAAATATAAGTGAATGATATGGGAAAATTAGCAAGAAAAATTGCTTTAGTAGGAGCTGGAATGTCTAAATTTGGAAGAAATTTCCCTTTAAAAAGAAATCCCGATATGTGGGTTGAAGCATGGCTTAATGCAATAAAAACGGTAGATAATGGTATCGAACCAAAAGATATAGATGCATGCTATGTAGGTAATTACTCTTCTGATTTATTCAATCATCAAGGACATTTAGGACCTCAAATGGCAAATTTAGTAGGATTAACTCCAAAACCTGCCTCTCGTTTTGAGGGTGCTTGCGCGAGCTCGGGAATAGCCTTACGTCAAGGAATTCTTGGCATTGCATCAGGAGTTCATGATGTAATCGCAATTTCTGGAGTTGAATGCATGAATGAACTTCCCACAGCCTTGGTAACGGATGTATTAGCTACAGCAAGTGATTCTCTTTTTGAGTATCCAGCAGGGGCCACATTCCCTGGATTATATGCTACAGTTGCATCGGCACACTTCCATAAATATGGAACCACATCTGAGGATTTAATGCGAGTAGGTATCAAAAACCATGAAAATGGAAAAGAGAACCCATTTGCTCAAATGCAGCTCTCAATAAAAGACTTAATGAATAAAAAAGTCCAACGTTATCAAAAAGAAGGAAGAGATGTACCAGATTGGAAAGATGAATTTGACTTCCTTAAAAGTTCATCAAACCCCATGATTGCTTCACCTCTCAGGCTTTTTGATTGTTCTTTAGTAACCGATGGAGCCGCTTGCCTATTTTTGGCTGCTGAAGATGTTGCTAAGAAGTTTACAGACACTCCTATTTGGCTTACCGGTACAGGTCAAGGAAGCGCAGCATTATCTTTACATGATCGCGATTCTTTAACTAGTTTCATAGCCACCAAAGAAGCTTCAAGACAAGCTTATGAAATGTCGGGATTAAAACCTGCTGATATACAGATTGCAGAAGTTCATGATTGTTTTACAATTGCAGAGATATTAGCAATGGAAGATTTAGGTTTTTATGAGAAAGGAAAAGCTGTACAAGCGGTTAAAGACGGAGAATCAAGGAGAGATGGGGCTAAACCAATAAATACGAGCGGAGGATTAAAATCAAAAGGACACCCTGTTGGAGCTACGGGAACAGCTCAAGCTGTTGAAATTTTCAAACAAATGCGTGGTATTGCCGAAAGAGACAGACAAGTTAAATTTGATGTTGAAAGAGCTATGACGCATAATCTAGGTGGAAGTGGCGGGACTTGCGTGGTTACCATCTACGAAAAGTGAGGTGAAAAAGGGAAAATGACAGAGACAGATAAAGAATTTACAATCCAAAGTTATTTGGAATACATACAAAGTAAGAAACTAATGGGGACAAAATGTAAAGATTGTGGCGAGTTATACATTCCAGTAAGACAATTATGCATTAAATGTAATTCTCCAAACATGGAATGGGTTGAAATGAGTGGAAATGGCGAGCTTGCAGCCTTTACATGTATCACAGTAGGTACTCCTTATTTTATTGAAAAAGGATATGATAGGAAAAAACCTTATTGTTTTTCTGTGATTAAGCTTGAAGAAGGACCGATGGTATCCGCTCAATTAGTTGGAGTAGACGAAACAAAACCAGATACGATTAACATTGGAACTCCTCTCAAGGTTAAGTTTCTAGAAACTGAAATTAAGGGCGAGACCAAGATAGATCTTGGTTTTGAACCAAAATAAAAATTTATTTACTTTCTTTTTATTATTATAATATAATTATAGCCACGCGCTAGGTGGATCTTAATCAAAAAAGTTCCGAAAATTATCTTTATATCAATTATAGCATTAGCTATTGCCTTAATTCCGATTTATTTCATTATAGATTTTTTTAATCCCTCCCAAATTCGAAATATTGATATTCCTTTAGAATTTAAAGGCGATAATGCATATTTAATGGTTGAAGATCAAATTAATTTGAATCTGACACATTATAGAACACCTGGTACTGCGGGTCGTGAAGATTGCGTCGATTATTTCGTGAATAAATTCAAGGAAATTGATGAAAACTTCACTTATATCTTACATAATTTTACCGTTCTATCAATAAATTGTCAGAATGTTGTTTTTAAATTAAATGAACATTTAGATAATATAGTGATTTTAGCAGCTCATTATGATTCGAGAGCAAAAGCAACGAAAGATCCAAATATCGCGTTAAGATCTGATCCCGTACCAGGAGCTAATGATGGAGCAAGTGGGTGTGGAGCACTTATTGAATTAGCACGCGTTTTATATAATCAAAGATTGGATTTAGAGTGTCAAATTTGGTTTTTATTCTTTGACGCTGAGGATCAAGGTTCTGATTGGGATACTGGAATAACTGGATGGAATTGGTGTGAAGGCTCAACTCGATTTGCTGATAATTTAGAAGATTATTATGATTCCTCCGAATATTTTGATTGCATGGTTTTATTAGATATGGTCGGAGGTGATAACCTACAATTTATTAACGAACAGTATTCAACCTCCTCTCTTCTACAAGAAATATTTGAAATCGGAAGGCAATTAGGATTTGAACAAGCTTATCCAACGAATCCAATTTCAGCTACGATCACTGATGATCACGTGGCTTTCGTAGAACGGGGTATTCCATCAGCAGACCTTATAATTAACTTCTGGAATAATCCTTCTTGGAGCTATCATCATACTACTCATGATGATTTATCTCACATTTCAAATCATAGTCTAGAAATAACAGGTAAAACAATTGAACAATTTATTTATAACAATTATTTACAAATTCCAAGTAATAATTATGAAGGAAATTATCCTTGGAATAGTGATATAAATTTAATAGATACTGATATTTTAATGATGTTAATAACAGTAATATCTGTGATTGCAGTAACTACCTTAAGTTATACCATATACAAGAAATATATGAATAAACAAAACACCAAGTTAAAAGAATAATAAAAATTAATTTTGATTATAAAATTCAGATATTTTTTTACCCTTACCCAAAATGGCATCAACCTTTTCCAGTTCTTCGGGGATATTTATCTGTTGCGGACATTTTTCCAAACACTCCCCACACTTAGTACAAAGGGATGCATTACCATTTGGATATTCTTTATTTAATTTTTTCCTTGAATTAACTAATTTCTTATACCTTCGATTTATTAGGAAAGACATCCCTCCTTTCTTTCCCGTGTAAGCTACATTATTAAGAACTGCAAAGTTTTCGGGGATATTAACACCTGAAGGACATGGCATGCAATATTTACATGCTGTGCATTGAACAAGGATGTTCTTGCGATATGTTTCTGCTAACTCTGAAATAATTTTATTATCGTCTTCAGTCAATGAATTAATCCCTGAATTACTCGCGCTTTCAACATTTTCATCAACCATTTTTTTGGATCCCATTCCGCTGAGTACAACACCTACTTCAGGTTGATTCCAAACATATTGTAATGCCCAATCAACGGGTGTTCGCTGGGTTGATGCTTTTTTCATTATTTCTAAAGCTTCCATTGGAGGATCCGCTAATTTTCCCCCTTTGACAGGTTCCATCACCACAACCGCTATTCCTTTTTCATGAGCATATTTTAATCCCTCATGAGTTGCTTGGATAGCTGTATCCATGTAATTATATTGGATTTGTGCAAGATCCCAATCATAATAATCAATTATCTCTCTAAAAACCGGAAGTGTGTCATGAAATGAGAATCCTACGTGTTTAATAATCCCCTTTTCTTTAGCTTCTTCCATTTTTTCTATTAATTTTAATTCCTTTAATTTCTTAAACTGATTTCTCGATAGAGCGTGAAAAAAATAGGCATCTAAGTAATCGGTTTGAAGGCTTTTTAATTGCTGGTTGAGATATTTATAAAAATCTTCTGTTTTTCGGACAAGGAACATTGGTAATTTGGTGACGAGGAATACTTTTTCTCTATATCCATCCTTTAATGCTTCCCCTATTACTTTTTCACTTGCTCCGAGACCATAAATCCAACCCGTATCAATGTAATTTATTCCCTTGTCAATACCATAACGAATTAACTTTATTGATTCATCCCAATCTAATCTAGGTAAGAATTTTTTTGTAGGAAGACGCATGGCGCCAAATCCAAGTGCAGATACTTTCCAATCTATAGATCCTAATTTTCGATATTTCATTTTATTCATTATTCACTAATTTTTAATTTAATGTTATCAATGTTATCAAGGTAGAATCTCTTTTACTATTTTCGAAATCCCAAAATCGCACGATGTTTCGTTTCATCGATATATATTTTTTTAATATTAAATCCTTTGAAAACTTTATAGATTTCGCGTTCAGTAAAAAAATGATGAGGAAGTCCTTTTTCAGGACCTGAAAGGGGGAGATATGTCCCTTTTTCTATTTTTTCTAACTTCCAAGGATTTTTTTTGTTAAAAAGTCCAAACATTGGAAATGTGATGAAAATTATCCCATCAGGCTTTAAAACACGTTCAATTTCTTGAATTGTGAATTTTATTTTTTCAATTATATTGTGATGCATTGCTTGGATGGAGATAACAGCATCAAAAAATGAATCCTCATAAGGAAATTTTTCTTCCATTCGGTGAATCGTCAGTTTGCAATTTAGATTATTTTCTGCAAGCCATTTTTTAGCAATTTCAATTCCTTCAAGAGCAGCATCAAGACCATATACCTCAAATCCTTGATTTGCAAAAAAAATTAAATGCCGACCCGTACCACAGCCTAAGTCTAGAACACGTTTCGCATTTCTTTCTCTTAAATGATCTGCTATGCCCATCATATCAGGATGAGGTTTAGTAAATACTTTCCCCTTTGCTCTGAAGATAGCGTTCCAACTGTCCATTGTGAATGTCTACCAAATCATTGATATATTCTTAATGAGTGCATTCCCAAAAGTAATGCCCATACTTTTCTTTGAACTCTTCAGCTGCTTCATTAATTTTAGGTCGAATGAATTCATAACCATCTTTAATACTCTCATATGTAACTGGCAACGGTCCTATTATCTCTCCATCGACCTGGGACAAATAAATCTCATCATCAGGATTAAGCATTTCAATTCTAACTTTTTTACTCCGATATTCTTTTATATCTGGATGTGGTAAAAGTGAAGCACTGTACATCTTTGGAAATTGAACGAGTAATTTAAGTTTGCTAATATTAACTATACTTATATCAAACAAACCATCGTCTACTTGAGCTCTTTGGCATATATACATCCCACTTCCATAGGCACCTGAGTTCCCAACAGCTACTAAATTTGCAGGTCCTTCAAATACATCATCATCCATTGTAACCTTAACATCTCTTGTTTTCCATGAAAATAACGCTTTAATGATAATCATGTTGTAGTTCTTTTCCTTATTTTCATTTGATCTGCGGGCTACCTCACTATCAAACCCTTGAGAGCCAATACCCAAGAAATAGCGTTCAGTTCCATCATCTCTTTTAGCATGACCTATATCTGATTTGCTTGAATATCCTTCTGCTATAATTTCACAAGCTCTCTTTATATCTTCTCTATAACCCACTGCTGCGGGAATATCGTTTCCAGATCCCATGGGTATAAACCCACATAATACTCCCGTGTTTGAAGTGATAACTCCATGGAGTACTTCATTTGCTGTTCCATCACCCCCGGCTCCAATAACGCGATATCCCTCTTTAGCGAGTTGGTTAGCTAGTTGTATAGCATGTTCTGCATGTTCAGTTGCGTGTAAATTATAAGAAACATTTAAGTTGTCTAAATACTTCTTCACATCTTCGATTTCTTCCTTAACTTTCCCTTTATTTGCAATTGGGTTATAGATTATAGCATGATCAACCATAAATTTCACATTGAATATTGTTTATGAAACGGTTTAAATATACGTTTTAATGTTATTTTAAACGTTAACATATAAATACCTTTTTAAAATTTTAGGATAATTAGAAAGAGAGTTGGTTTAGCTTATTGAATACCAAAAACGATATTAAATTTATTTTTCTTTCCAAAGTACACCGCATTGGTCGCAAGAATATTTTTTTCCGTAAATTCTGGGATAATCACATAGTAAATTTGATTTATCCGTCATTTCATGGATTTTGTATAAGTTAGAATCACCACATATAGGACAAACTCGTCTACCTTCTGGTTTTGGAATGATTAATATATCTCCATGAGGGATGAAACCATTTAGCATATCTTTATACAAATCTTTGCTAAATACTCCATGATTAAAATCTTTCTCATCAAGCTGTTCGATCATTTCCTCTAATTGACTTTCTTCTTCTTCCTTGCAAATCTTCATGTAACTTAATATTATTGGTTTAATTTCATTTTCTCCCGGTAAACGATTAAATTTTTCATGAAAATTATCAATAAAGGATGATACTCGTCTCTTCTCGACAGAAAATCCTAAATCTTCAACCTTATCTATAATATAAGTTATAATTTTTTCTTTTGAAAGTGGTTCTTCCATAAACATGATTATCTTCTAAACCCAATGCCCTTTTATTATTTTCAGATCATACTCGATACTGACATCAAATGAATAAGATGTTATCATTTATATTAGTTTCTTCATGATGCTTTTTATTGATTGATTACCGTATTACCACGTTGATTCAATTGTCTAAAAACTAAACTCTAATGATATGGATAGAATAAGAATTTGAAAGAAAACAGCTTCTTCTAAAGAATTATTCAAATACGTGAAAAAAAGACTCGTGCTATAAAAATATAAATGTATATTATTATATTAATACTCAAGAAACACGCAATATCTTAATCATGGAAACAACAAACAAAAAAACACCCTCAGAAGACAACAAGAAGCCATTAATGAAGAAAAAAGTTATAATTGCTGTACTGTTGATAAGTTTTGCTTTTTTTGGCTCATTTATCATTTATTTTGTTTTACAAGTTAGCCTTAATACCCAAACTCCTATAGTCGTTGTAGTATCCGGTTCAATGACGCCAGCTATCAATAAGGGGGATATTCTATTTGTACAAGGAAGAGATCCTTCCCTGATTCTAAATGGCTCAGCAGTAGAAAAGGATGGGGATGTAATTGTTTTCAATGCTTATGGTTTATGGTCAAGCGCGCCTTCAGATCCAATTGTCCATCGAGTAATTGATAAATGGTACGATAATGGCTCTTGGTATTTTAGAACTAAGGGCGATGCCAATTCTTTACCCGATCCCGTTTCAATACGTGAAGATTATGTGATTGGGGTAGTTGTTGGGGGAATTCCTTTTATTGGTTGGATAAAAATATTTCTTACAGAATCTGGATTGTTAATCCCCTTACTCGTTATTATTTCAACTTTATTAATCATTAGTATCATAAGGGATTTTATTAAGGAGGATGAAAAAAAATCTGATAAAGATTCTGAATCTCTAAAAAGAAACAAACAGCTGAATTGAGCGTAGAACATCTATTTAATAAAAGAAAAGTATTGTTCTATTTTTAATAAAATTTTTAAGATTTCTATAATTTGATATCAATGTTAATAATCGTAAAAAAATTCTATTTACGATACTACTATGCACTATGAAAACAAATAAACACAAAAACACAAAATAAAAAATTGGTGAAATAAATGCCTGGTAAAGAAGAAAACTCCGTTTTTGTCGGCCGAAGACCAACAATGAATTATGTAATGGCCACGATGATGATACTAAACAAAGGTGAAGATTGCACGGTTAAGGCACGAGGGAGAGCGATCTCACATGCTGTGGATGTATGCGAAATTCTCCGCAACAGATTCCTAAAAGGAACTGAATACAAAGGAATTACTCTCAGTACAGAGCAGCTCGAAGGAGAGAATGGGCAAACAAATAATGTTTCCTCCATTGAAATCATTTTAGCTCCTCCAAAATAAATAGAATGAGTTAATTATCTTTTCGTTAATACGAATTAACACACTAACTTTTTTTTTATTCTCTTATTACACTACAAAAACATTAACTTTGTAGTAATTTGATCAATGGGGTTATTTCTCTATACTCCTTAATCAGTAACTTCAACAATTAAATTGAATATAATTTTACAAATAAAATGAGGTTTTACTTATCTCAAATATAAAAGAATAAGATTCCTTTCATTAAGTTAAAGGTTGGATTTATTTTTCAAATGTATAAGCATTTCTAGCAGTAGTATTTAACAAAAAAAAACCTCTAAGATTTATAGGTTGATAACGGATTTCAATAACATTTAAAAAAAACTACGTGCAAATTAATATTAGAAACAAATTTATTTTTAAAATTTTTTTAATTCAGAGGGAGATGTATAATGGCCAAGAAAAATAAAATAGAACCTTTGTTTGTCAAGTCTAAAGTACGAGAATATATAAAAGGTAAAGAGTGTAACACAGCTAGCGCAGTATTAGATGGAGACGTATTCAATGGCATAATAACTGGAATGCTTGATAAAGCTATAGCCCGAGCTAAAGCAAATGGGCGTAAAACAGTCAAAGATCGAGATTTATAATAACTTTAACTTATTTTTTCTTTTTTTCTAACCAATATAGATTTTACTTAATCTAGATTATTTTAATTAATCTATTGCGGTCTCTGAGTTTTAAATACTAAGAATAATATAATAATTAAGAAAAGTTAAAGTCATTCTGTAAAAATACTTCTTAAAATAGTTGAAAGTAATGAAATGTTATGAAAGACAAAAAAAGATAAGTGTAGGCATGAGTAAAAAGTTTCTAGGGCTCATACCAAATGATAGAACTATCCTGACTCAAACAGCTCATATTAGGAAATATGCATATTCCTTTTGTAATGAGGAAATGTTTATTGATATATTCAATTAAGAAAAGAAAAAAGAAACAATAGTATATAGATATAAAAAATAAAAATAATTAAGTGACTCTTATGGAACCGATAAAATTCATCCATGTATCTGATCTTCATCTCGGTAAGAGACAATACAATTTGACAGAAAGGTATAATGACTATTTTCGAGCATTTCAATGGGTTTTGGATCTGGCAATTAGTGAAAAAGTAGATTTTTTATTGGTATCTGGAGATCTTTTTGATAATAAAAATATTAATCCCTCTGTTCTAAGTGATGTATTTTACTCAATAAGGGATTTTAAAGAAAGAAGCTCTTTAGAATTAAATCGTGAAATCCCGATGATATGTATAGAAGGAAATCATGATAATCCTATTTATACTACTCATTCATGGATGAGTTTTTTGGCAGATTTAGATCTTATCGTACTGCTCGCAGGCGATTATAATAAAGATAATAAAGAATTAACATTTCAACCATATTCTACTTCTAATCATAGAGGTGGAATGATTCAAATTAAAGATACCCTGATCTATGGACTTCCTTATTATGGAAGTTTTACTAAACATATGTTTCCCGCAATATATCAAGCAATTCCTCAAAAAAGTAATAAATTCAACATTTTAATGATGCACTTTGGTATTGAAGGACAAGATAAATTGAAACCTGGCATTGATTTAAGTCCTAATCTTACTGAATTACATGATAAAATAGATTATCTAGCATTGGGACATTATCATAAAAATTATATACTAAAGGAGCAAGATCAGTGGATATTTAATCCAGGAAGTCTAGAATTAAATGATCTTACTGAACTTTCTTATATCAGGGGAGCATTTTTAGCAGAAATTTCTGGAAGTGAATATTATCAGAAGGATATAAAAATCTTTGAGTGTGATAATGGGAACAAAGATATTGGTATGATTCCAAACAGAGAATTTCATCAGGTCCCCTCAATAGATATTACAGGAATGAGCTCTTTTGAAAAATCTATAGAACACATCTTAAAAAGGTTGAAACAATATGGATTACCACTTCGAGATCAAAATAAAGAAATTAATAAGAGTGATTTGAATTGTCCAATTGTTACTTTTAGAATAATTGGAGAAGTTGGATTTTCTCGCTTAGAAGTCAATTTAAACAAGCTAAAAGAGGAGATATTAAAGAAGTATGCTATTTTAGATATTCGCGTGTCTTCTAAAGATTTATTTTCTGCTTTAGATTTAATAAAAATCGAAGAAGATGAGTTGACTATTGATAGTATTGAACGTATTGTGTTCAGTGCCTTGATAGATCAGAATGAAGCGTATAAATCCCTAAAACCAGAAATTCTTAATTTATTAAATGATTTTAAGGAAGAAATGATATTACGTAAACCTAATTATATAAAACTCAAAGAAGAATTGATTCAATGGAGCGAATTAAATATTAAAGATTTTAAAGAACTAAAAATAGACAAAAATAAAACTATCATTGAAAATCCTGAAAAAACCAGTCTTGAGAAGAAAAATAAAGATGAGAAAGAAATTGATGAAAAAGATAATCAAAATTTTAACATTTATGATGATTTCGATGATCTTGATAGTTTTATAGATGATGGTTTTGATGAATCTGGAGATGATTAACCAATATGATAATAACAAAAATAGAAATTGAAAATATTGCAACTCATAAGTCCACCGTTATAGATTTTCAAGATGGTTTAAATGTGCTAGTTGGTCAGAATGGCACGGGTAAATCTACTGTGCTAAATATGATTGGTTTTAATCTTTTTGATTTCTTGCAGGGAAATCAGAGAAGTTATATTCGTGAAGATGTTTTAAGCTCTATAAATCATGGAATTGTTAAAGTCTGGATAGTAGGATTAAATGATGATCAATATATTATAAAAAGAACAATTGGGAAACAAGCAAACATTATTGAAATTTCTGATGCTAGAACAGGCACATTGTTGCCTGGCATTAATAACAAACCAAGCTTAAATCAATGGTTAAAAACTCAGATTGGATTAAAACCAGAATTCAATTTGGCAAATCTCTTTCACACGTCAGTAGGAGTTCCTCAAGGTACATTTACAGAGCCATTTCTCAGATCTACTCAAGGTAGGAAAGACTTTTTTGACCCTATCTTGCAAGTAGAAGTTTATAGGTCCATGTGGACAAAGATAAAAATTATACAAAATTCATTTTTGGAGGATCTACATGAATTTGAAAAAGATGCTGAAAACATAAAAGGTTTTTTAATAAACAAGGATGAGCTATTAGAGAGGACTGATAAAACAAAAGCAAATCTAGATAGTCTAAAAAAAAGGAAAATAGAATTGCAGATTCAATTGAAAATGGTGAATGAAAACCATGATCTTCTAAAAAAACTTAAATTGGAATTAGAAGTACATATTCAATCTATTAAAGAGTTAGAAGGAAAGAAATCTGACTTAAACAAATGGATAAATGAGAAGATAGAGGATTTAAGAGAAGCTACGGAATCGAATAACATTTGTCTCAAAACTAAAAAGGACCATGAGAAGTACGAACTCTTAAGTCATGAAATGAAAAAATTAAGCAAAATTATTGAAATTGAATCCACTATTGAAAGCAAGATTCAAGATATTACTAAAATTGAATCTTCTAAAAAAGATTTAGATAGATATAAAAAAGATTATCTTAATGATAAAGAGCTTCAAAGGAAAATTGAGGAACAACAAGAACTATTATCATTATATCAAAATTTTAGGGGACAATTGAATAAATCTAGAAAATCTTATACATCTCTGAGTATAGAAATTGAAGATCAAGAGAAATCTTTAGCTAATCTTTCTAAAATTGAAACACAACGTGCCCATCTTGAGAAAATTTGTGAAAACCAGGGAATTTTGGAAAATGAAATTATTGTGTTAGAAACTCAATTAAATCAGTTAGAAAGCAATAAAGAGTACTCTGAAAATGGAAATTGTCCTATCTTGAATGAAAAATGTCAAAATATTCAAGGAAAATCGCTTGAGCAGATTTTCGATAAGAAAATTGAGGAGTGGAAGAAAAACCTAAATCCCAAGAAGAAGGAGTTCCTTGATAATGAAAAAAAATTAGTAGATTTTGAAAACATTAAAAAGGAATATGAAGCTCTAAGGGAGTCTTATCTGGAAATGGAAATCCTTAAAAAGCAGAAATTGGAGTTAGGGCGTGAGATTCAAAAAATTAGAAATAATATGAAAGATGAAACAATTGAGGAACAAAATTTAACTAGTTTGAAGAAAACTAAGACATCATTAGAGGAGAATGTAAAACAATATCACATTTTAAAAGATAGATATGAAAATACTTTACCGAAATTATCTGTTGATCTTATTAATTTACAAAATGAAAAAAAAATATTAGTAAACAACTTGGGATTAACGAAAAAAGGGAGAGTTTCATCTGAAAACTTATCCACAACATTTGATTCAATCACAGAAGAGATGACGTCAATACAAGAAAATCACGACAAATTTCAATTAAATGAAAAACTTGCTAACCGTTTGCCAGATTTAAAGATTGAGGTCGAACAATATGAGAAGAATTTAAAGAAAACCGATGCTAAATTGAAAATTGAAATAGAAAATAAGGATAAAATCGAAAAAGAATTTGATATTGAGGAATATAACAGCATTATAAAAGAAAAAGATGAAGTTAATGAGTCTCATATCAAAATTCAAGCAAGCATTGATAATGAGAATAATAAAAGTGAAGAATTTTCACAACAAATGGACGTTATAGTGGAAAAAGAAAAAGAATTAGTCAAAATTGATGACAAATTAGAAAGTTTAGAATTCTTGGAGAAATTTATTGATACTATCAGGACTTGGTATAAAGAAGCGTCTCCCAAAATTACTGAAACGCTCTTAAAAAGAGTAAACATGATCGCTTCAGATATTTATCGAGATCTAATAGATATTGAAAATGTTCAATTGAGCTGGGAGAATGATTATAATGTTAAAATCAAAACAAATAATAGTGTAAGGGAATTTCGTCAATTATCAGGCGGGGAACAAATGGCTGCTGCTCTCGCTGTACGCCTTACTATTCTAAAAATCCTTACAAATGCAGATTTTGCATTTTTTGATGAACCAACAACAAATTTAGATAAAGATAAACGTAATAATTTAGCAAAGTGCATACAGAATATCAAAGGCTTCCGTCAGATATTTGTAATTTCTCACGATGATACTTTCGAAGATAATGCTGAAAATATCATTAGATTCACCAAGGATGATGATGAAATTACACACGTGCAATTTTTAAGTAATTAAGATAGAAATCTTTTGTTTTCCTTTTTACATCCTTTTTTACTATTAGTACAAATATAGAGATAAATTTTTATATCAGATACACTCGTTGTTCCTCAGGGAATATGCAAGAAACCATTTCTTTAGTAATTGGCTTATATTTGATATTACTAATTGTTATTTTTATTACATACAAATCAATTAAGAAAAAAAGAGATAACAAAAGTAATAAAAAACCAAAAAAAGAATTATCTCAATCCATTCAAATTAAAAAATATACATGTTTGGATGGACACGTAGTCAGATCGAAAGGCGAGTTGATTATTGATAATTATTTACATCTACTTAAAATAGATCATAAATATGAGAAATCCATCTATATATACGGTTCAAAAATCAAATATGATTGGTATCTCCCAAAATACGATGTTTACATTGAATATTGGGGTTATGGTGGAAAAGCATATGAAAAAAGAAAAAAAGAAAAATTACGTTTGTATAAAAAGGCGAAACTTAAGCTAATATCAATAGAAAATTACATGTTTTATGACATTTACTCCGAATTCGATAAACTATTGAAAAAATTTATTGATATGAAAAGATTAAAAAAATTGGTAAATTTAAACCACTTAGTTTATAATTGAGGAATTTTCATGGCTGAAAGGTTTTAGGCTGTTTTTTTATTTTAAGAAATTCTCAATCTGATCATAGACTTCTTCTAATATGCCAATATTAGGTAAGAATGTAAGTCTAATATGGTCTTTTCCAAAATCTCCAAACCCTGAGCCATAAACGGAGCAAACCCCCGTTTCTTTTAATAAATCTATGACAAAATCTTTGTCATTATCCCAACGGTCAAACTCATCAAAATCAATTTTAGGAAATAAATAAAATGCCCCATTAGCATTTACACAACTAATTCCTTCAATTTTACGTATTCTATTATAGGAATAATCTCGTCTTTCTCTTAATTTTTTTACTAAATCCTTTGTATGGTTGCTTTTAGTCCTAAAAATTTCAATTGCAGCATATTGAGCGATAGAACTAGCAGATAAGCGTGCTCTCGCTAATTTTGCCATCCCTTCCTTAAGTTCAGCTAATTTATCTTCAGGATCATGATAGTAAAGATACCCGAGACGCCAACCGGTCATGAGATCAGATTTAGAAAAACCATTCATTCCAATTATTGGAACATCTTTACTGAGCGATGCAGGAGATACATATTCCTTTTCATAGGTAATTTGATCATAAATCTCATCCGAAAGAATTGGTAAATTATATTCACCAGCTAAATCTATTATTTGCTTGACTTTTTTTTCAGAAAATAAAACTCCGGTAGGATTATTTGGAGAACAAATAAGAATTCCTTGGGTTTTATCTGTAATTTTTTTACGCATATCCTCAATATTTGGATCCCACCACTCTTTTTCATCCAATTCATATTCGATGGGAATTCCATCATAAAACTTGGTGTTATTAATATATAACGGATATGTTGGGCCTGGTATGAGAAATTCCTCGCCTTTCTCTATCAAAGCTGCAAGAAGAAAATAAATTCCTTCTGTAACGCCAGCGGTCACCAAAATATCGTCATGTCCTACATCTAAATTCTTTTTATTCTTCATAAACTTACTAATTTCTTTTCTTAGTTCAATTACGCCTAACGAATCAGCATAAAAATTCTTTCCATCATGACTGACTTTAGCCAGAGCTTCGGAAATAAAAGGAGGTGTTATAAAATCATATTTTAATGGGTCTCCAATATTTAATCGGTAGACTTTTTTCCCAGTTTGTTCTACTTGATTGGCTATCACTGCTATATCTCTTATAGCATATTCAATATCATTTACTCTTCTAGATATCATTTTCTCACAATTCAGAAGGATTTTCTTTTAATTTTAGTATAAAAGGTTATTATAATTGTTATAATTATAACTGTCATTTAAATTAGATTGAAACAAAAAGGAGTAAATAAAAGTGGGGAAATTTTAAAGTTGAAATTCTCTATTTCTTAATTTTGAAACTAGGTGCCCCCGTGAGAGCAGCTGGATTCCAAATTGAGAACTATAATCGCGGGCAAAGTCTGTGATCTGGTTGACCACCATAATGCCGCCACTGAGATCTGGAACATCGATACATGCTTTATGTAGTTGTCTTAATTGAGTGATAGAAATTTCTCGTTTCCAATCTCTGATAAATATTCCAAATCTCCCATATTTACCACTTTTTACTAAAGCATTGAACGTCCAGGTTTTCCCTGAATTTCCTTTGATATTAGTGGGCCCTTTCTCAAAATTATATTTCTCAGAAAATACTTTTTCTGCTAAGTCTTCTAAAGAGGCATCTGAAAATTCCATATTATCACGTTGTTTTTATTTAAATATATTTATCTTGTTATATTTAAATGTTATTTTTAATATTATGCGTGTAAATCTTAAAAATATGTAATATGTAGATGATACATGCAGAATATATGTTTATAAAGAACTTTCTCATCTTTCCGACAATAATCTCTTTGCTCTTGATAGATTATTAAAATAACTTAAGATATCCCTAATAATTGATAAAGAGGATAATGACCATCAACTTCTAACCCTTGAGATTTTACAAATTTTAACAAATTTTTTTGAAGAAATTGAATTATCTCAAGAGCAACTATTTCACATGTATTTTTACATTCAAAATAGTCATTAGGAAGCATTTTGCATTTTGCATTAACTCGGAGACAAATTTTTTTCATTTGAAATGATAATCCTTCAGCAGATAGAATTTCAAGATGATCCCACCCGTCTTTAAATCCACCTATACTACTTGGAGGTACAGATTTAATACTATTTTTTAAATTTTCTAATAATATAAGAGATTCTTTTCCATCTTTAATCCCTATTCTTTGAAGTATATTACGAAATTCCTTTTTTGCTTCTAATTGGCAAAGGAAGATGTATTTTTTAAGTAGTTTTTCAGCGTCTAAGGTTTTCTCTGGTTTCGTTATTTTCCAACCTGGTAATTTTTTACAATTTATGTCTTTATTCTCTGGATTTGAGAACCCAGCGGGGTAGATCCAACATTGGGGTGGTTTGATCCCTGAATTATGAATTTTGCACCCATTAATTTTTTTATCAAAAAAAAAACATTTTCCAGTCTGTTCATTAAATCTTAAGTGAAAACTAAAAATATTACTCCTAATGAAATCAGTTTCAGTAGCTAATGATTTATTTATGTACTCCTCTGCTAAAACCTTTGGTACATCCATTTTGATTGAGCAACAATCCCCTTTGCATAAATCTGGATTAGTACAATCAGGACCGTCAATTGCTTCTTTCATTAATGTATTGAACTTTCTAATGATTGCCCAAAATAGCTGGTTATGAGGCATTTTCAAGATATTATTATTATTATTATCACTAACAGATATAAAAATATCTAGATTTCCTTAAGTTTATATTTTTGAATTTTATTATTTATTAAAATCTTCTTTTTCACAAGAATAATAGTATAATACCAAAATAAAGATAATTTTAAAGGTTTTATGAATGTCTGATTTAATTATTGTAGATGTCACTGAAAATGAGAAAATTCTCCTAGATGGTTCTTTGAACTTAAAACAAATGACTGGTAATGGAAAGCTAGTAATAAAGAATCCTTCACAAAAAAGTCGTCTCTGGAATTTAACTTGTGATTTAAAGGAAATAGTAAGCACGTCTATTTCTGAAAGAGAACTAAATGCTGGGATCTTAAATCCTGCTCAGGAATATGTGGAGCAATATGAAATACAAAATCTAAAAACACCATCATTGAAAGCCATGGAAATATTCGATACGGATGATGACACTGGAGACAAAGTGAATAATGCGTTTCTTTATGATTATGATAACCGGTGCAGATTAAAATTAATTCTTAATAATCCATTAGATCATGTTATATCTAATATCAAATTACATAGGGAAATGCCCGAATTTTTTCAAGAAATTGAAATAGTTACTCCCAAATCTGGTGTTGCTGGACTTGTAGAGGAAGGTGGATCGCGTTTCTTAAATTGGGATGTTGTTTCTCTTGAAGGTCATCAGATTGCAGAATTGGAGGTCCTTTGTAAAGTAAATGTTTCCGATTTGGATCAAAAAGCTTTAGGTGCATTAAACGTAACATATTTAGTTAATAATTATATATTAACAATGTTAAATCCTGAAATACGCGGTTTAACGGATTCAATGAGTGGAATAGATCGTGATGAGGGTTCGCAACCTGGAATGTGGGATTGCACGGTAGAATTTATAAATGAATCTGAATTTCAAGTTAGATTAGAAGATGTAAAGGTTTTTCATAAAATAACTACTGGATCAGAGACTGTTGTTTCGCAAACACCTAATAGAATGTTAAATCCTGAGCAAACTTGGGAGTTTGAATTTAAAGCAGAGTCAAAAGATGTTCCAGAATTAAGTTCTGCAATAGAATTTACCCCCTTATTTGTAGTCATTACTCGATTAATAGGAGAAATTAATAAAGAATCTACTGTTTATGATGTATTGAGCGCAACAGTTGATAAATTAATTAATCCTCCTGAAGTCGATGCTTATGCAAATACTGATATGACAATATCTAATAAAATTGTCAATAACGGGACTAGCCCAATTGATACCATTATTATAACAGACGAAATTCCTACAGATTTTATCCCACCCCTTCTTAGTCAAATTAAAATCATGTTGGGTGACATTGATATTAGTTCTCGAACTGAATTTATACGAAAACTTGAAATGAATCCTGATGATCAAAGTCCAGACACAAAGCACATTGTTGAAATAGAGTTATTTAATCTCGCGAGTGATTTTAATTCAAATGAAAAATTAGAACTGATATATCCAATGAAAGCTCGAAATCCACGTCCTCCTACAGAAACTCGATATATGACACCCATCAAAATTGAGATTAATAGTCCAATTGAAGGGAAACTTTTTACTAAAATGTCGGTTGTAGAACCAGAAATCAAGATCAAATATGTCAAGAGAAAACTCAAAACACTTAAAAGTATTAAACCAGGGCTTACTGAAGGAGAATTTTCAATTTCAGTAAGGATTCAAAATAAAGGAAGTGTCGAATTAGAAAATATCTTAATAAAAGAAAAAATTCCACAAGGTTTTGAGCTAGTAGAGATTAATTTATCTTCCTATGACTTAGTGACTGGTAAAGATGGAAGCGAACTTCAAATTAAACTTGATGAACTTAAGGGAAATGATTCCACTGCTATAAATTATAGTTGTTCCGGTCAAGGTGAATATCCCCGATACGAGCCTGAAGTAATTGTTATAGGGAGGGGAACATCAGAAGGTTCAACTAAATCGGAATCTAGTGAATCAAATGCTGTCGATGGAGACGTAAGCACGATCTCTCAAGGAAAAAAAGCACTTCTAAATGATCTCTTTGGAGAAATATTTAAAAAAGTAGATCAAACAGTAAAAGGAAATGATTTTGGAAAATTTCTCGAAGATATGAAAGACGAATTTCCGCCAGGACCTATTCTTCACCAATTTATGCAATTTGCTAAGGAAATTAAAACGACCGCCGCTGAAAAAGTTATTGTTGGACCCTTACGAGATGAAGTACTATCCAAATTGAATGAATTTAAGAACAAATATAATTAATTATTTATTTCTTTTTTTTGGTATTGTTATTTTTAGATATTTAAATATTGAAAATTTTTTTAATCACTTAAGATTAATAACAACAGCTTTATTAAAATAAATGATCAATCAAATGTCAATCATCACCATTATAGTTATTGTCTTGATCTCCTTCTATTTACTTGAAGTTTTCTCATACATCTTTCTCCTAACCAATTTTAAGAATAGATCTTATGACAAGCTAATAACATGTGGTAAATCTTTTCAATATTTATCCCTAATAAATTTATTAATCATCACATTTTTAACATCTAATCTAATGTTCTTTTTTCCCGCGAATTTAAGCTATTTCCATGATCTTTGGGGTTGGTTTTCTCTCATTGGGTTAATATTCATCATTGGAGGATTTAGAATCATGCATTTAACAAAAAAATTATTACACCAAAAGAAGGGTAAATTAATAACAAAAGGGATCTATGGAATAATGAGGCACCCACAATACCTGGCGTTAATCTTAATTACCTTTGGAAGTGCAATTATTCTTGATTCTGTTACTGGATTATTGTTAATTCCCTTAATTATAGTTGTTTTAGAAATCATATCCTTATTAGAAGAAAAACATGTATTAATAGTTAAATTTCAATCTCAATATCAAACGTATAAAGAA
>DAOUVJ010000004.1 GCA_030667705.1 Promethearchaeota archaeon
ATATGATGGATTTTTAGTAGTTCCTCCAGTATATCCAACGACAGTATCAATCACTACTTTTACATTTCCAAATCGCGTCTCCACGCCCCAAAAACATCCTGCTCCAAAAGTTGCTTTTTTCATGTTCATTATTCAAGAATTGAACTAATTTAAAAAAAATAAGATAAATATATTATAAACTAAATGGATTAAGGAAATATTTTTAAAAAAAAAGTATAACAAAAAAAAGAGTTTCTAAAAAGTAAAAGGAACTAATGAGAAAAAATGAATTTAAGGATTTTTTTTTTTATTTTCTAATTCTTTAAGTTCTCTGTGTAGTATTTTACCTACTATTGTTTTAGGAATCTCATCAATGAATTCTACAAATCGAGGGTATTTATCACCTGCCATGTTTTCCTTGGACCAGTCAATGATATCTTGTTCTTTAATCCCTTTATCCTTGAAATCATCTTTCAATACGATATATGCTTTAATGTTTTCATTTCCCTTATCATCGATTATTCCAATAACACCACATTCCTCAATAGCTTCATTATAATAGAGTAAATCTTCCACCTCTGTGGGATAGACGCTGTGTCCTTTATATTTAATCAAGTTTTTGATTCTATCTTTAATAACAAAGTAGCCATCTTCATCCATCGTTGCTAAGTCGCCCGTCCATAGCCAACCCTCCCCTCTTATAGTATCATTTGTTTCTTTTTCTCGTTTATAATACCCTTTCATCATTTGAGGGCCTCTGACAACTAATTCTCCAACTTCTCCAATTTTTAAGGTATTGCCTTCAGCATCACAAATTTTTGCGTCAGTATTGGGAAATGGCATTCCAATCGTTCCCGTTTTGAATTTCCCTTCAAATGGGTTTGCAGTAACAGCAGGAGACATCTCAGTTAGACCATATGCTTCTCGAAGTTTTGCTCCCGTAAGTTCTTCGAATTTTTTCCTTATGTCATCTGGAAGCGGACCCGCTGAACTCAGACAATACTTAATGCTCGATAAGTCATGATTTTGAATTCCTTCATAGATATTTAGATTATTATAGATTGCAGCTACGCCCGGAAAAACTGTCACTTTAGCTGCTTCAATGGTTTCAATGACTTCGTGAGCTTCTCGAGGATTAAAAACGCACGCGAGTTTCCAACCATTATGAATGCACATGTTCATCATGAATCCCATATATATATGATAAAACGGTAAAGCCGCAAGTAATACTTCTTTTCCCAATTCTTTTTCGACAAACCATGCTTCTGCTTGAAACACATTTGCTGCAATACTTCCATGTGTCAACATTGCTCCCTTTGGAAAACCTGTGGTTCCACCCGTGTATTGTAATTGAGCTAAATCCTCCCTAGTAATTTTGACTTTCGGAGGATTTGGTTCCGTATCTCTTATCAAATCTTCAAACGTAGGTTCTCCTCCCATTTCAAATTCGGGGGGTGCCATTGGATCTGGAGTTAAATAAGGAGATAGATTACTATAGAACTTGTGCTTCACATTTGTTTCATTTATAATAGGATCAACTAAACCAGAGAAGCCTTCCCATCCAATATACATCTTCGCATCACTATCATTTAATTGGCGTTTTATTTCCAATTTTTTGAATAAGGGGGAGATTGGCGTGACTACAGCTCCTATTTTTAGAATACCATAATAATAAGCTATAAACGCGGGATTATTAGTAAACTGAATTGCAACCGTGTCACCTTTTTTTATTCCAAGATCGTTGAGTTTAGTTGCTACACGATACACAATGTCTAGTAATTTTGAATATGTAAGTTCAAATCCCATGAAGTAAGTGATAATATTGTTAGGATAATTTTTTTCCGAGTCTTCAAGAAAATCCATCAAGGTCTTATCTGGAATATCAATTTCTTTAGGAACTCCTTCTGGCCAGTGTTTATAAAATATTTTTTGATCAGACATATTACATGCAAATATGAAACATTTTAATTATTAATTTTCAAAACGGAATTCATAATCATAAGATTTTTTTGTTGTCAGCAGTTTTGAATTAATAATTTTAGCAATGTTAACCTTTTCATACTTGGCTATGCCATTCCAACTAGAAAAATTCCTTTTATCGATGTGGGATATTATGAAGAAGTAATAAAAGATTGGTTTAAAGATCCAGATATGAATATTAAGGCATTACATCATGGTATAGATGAAGGAAAAAAAGTAAATTACAGCTAAATTTATTCTTGTATAGTTTTTCTTATTACGCATTTGACCTACGTATTACCTTAACCAAACCTTTTTTTCTCATTTTATCAAGCATTTTATCAACTTCATCGATTGACTTCTGCACAATTGATGCAACCTCTTCCACGGCACACATTCCATCGCATACTTTTAATAACTTATATTCTTCCATGGTAAGCATGCCTAAATGCACGCTCATTTCAGGTACCTCCTTCACAACAACTGGGATTCTGATTTCTACACCTGCTTGAACTGCTGCGGCACCGATATCCGCCATGCTTGGAGAATCTCCAAAAAAAGATTTTACACCTGTGATGTCATAATTATCATTGATATAGACATAAATTGCGTGTTCTTGGGCTGAAAGGTCTTCTGCATCCTCATGATCGGGATACTTATTCACATGCTTGTACTCTTTAGTATACATCCCCATTTTTAAGCCATCAATAATTTCTTTCTTATTTAGTTTTAACGCAACCATATCATTACATATGTCACACCAAGCCCATGCCTCAATAAGAGAGAAATATTTCTTTACTTTATTTTCGGGCATCCAGATTCATCTTTTTTTTGTTAAATTATCAATTTTGAAGATTATATATCAAAAATTTATATACATTAATTATGTTGTTTATGAATTTAAAGTTTAATTAACTTTTACCAATGCAAAAAGAATGTTTGAGTTGGATAGTGGCACAGAATAATATGGAATCTAAAACCGAAAATAATTAAAGTCAGATGTAATTTACTAAATCATCCTATAATATCAAAATTATCATAACCATAGAAAAATGTCCACATATAAAAAAAATATTTGCTTCAGTTGTAACAAACCAATTACTCCTTACGAGAACGCTGTAAGATTTCCTTGTCCACAATGTGGAGATGTGACCATCTGGAGATGTGAACGTTGTCGTACTACGGGGAATACGTATAAATGCTTGAAGTGTGAATTTGAGGGACCATAAAAAAAATACAGATTAATAGCGATTAAAATGGGAGAATTCGTAGCTTTAATTGATGTAATTCCTGAAGATATGGATGTGGATTTTAAAAAACTCATTAGTAAATTAAAAGCCGTTATTCCAGATACTTGTAAAATTGAAAATTTTGATATCCATCCTGTAGCATTTGGTCTTGAAAAAGCAAGAGTTAGAGTGCGTTATCCTGAGGAATGGGGTGGTACTGACAAAATCGAGGAATTATTCGGACAAGTAGAAGGAATACAAGGTATTGAAGGAATAGCGTTCTCAAAAGCATAATTATATTCAAGATTTCAACCAAGTTTACATTCGGTTTAGAAAATTTTTAATTTCTTCAAGTTCAGCCTTAAAATCTTCTTTTTGACTATCTATATCGTGATAACTTTCATCGTCTTGTAAAGTTGATTGATAAGAAATCCATAATTGAGTATCTCGTGATAAAAGTTCTTGAATTAATGGTATAGAATTAAAATAAGAAACATCCTTATAATTATTCTTAAAATCATTTAAGAGGCTATGTGCTTCTTGAATTTTTTCTCCTTCTATCAACATTTCATATATTTTTTTGATACCATTCCCAACTGAATGAATTTCTTCTATTGTAAAATCTTTATGTACTTTTTCTGCGATCTCATTCAAGAAATTCTGTTGTTCTTTAATATGCTCTGGTAAATCTCCTCTAATTGAGAGTCTAATGATCTGCTCGGCATATTGAATGGAATCATCGTAGTTTCCAATCATTGATGCCTTTCTCTCTAATATCTCCAAATCAGAGATACGAGAAAGTATCTCATATTTATCAAGGTTTTGAGATGTTTTGGAGGTACTATCATTCACGGCTTCGTTGTTATTACTTTTCTCTGGCATTAACTATCAAGTTAATTTTAACATAAAAATAGAAATAATATTATTTAACTTGATGTAAAAAATGTCATCTATCCTAAACGTTTAAATAACTTATCCATCTCTTTAAAGGAAATAAATTTCAATGTGGGTCTACCATGAGCACAATGATATGGATCCTTTTGTTTAGATAATTTGGTTATAAGTTTACGAATATTTATTAAACTCAAATCATCTCCTCCTCTCACACTTTTGTGACATGCTAGATAATTGATAATTTGCTCCTTTACTTCTGAGAAACTGCCATCCTTACCAATTTCTGTAATATCGCTGATGATTTTTTTAATGATATTTGCCTTAACTGTTTTTTCTACAATTACCGGAATCTCTCTCAATACAAATGTATTCCCCCCAAAATGTTCAAAGTCAAATCCAAGCTTCTTAATTTCATTGATATTTGATAGTAAAAAAAATTTTTCACTTGGAGAAACCTCAACTGTTAGGGGTATTATCAGTGCTTGCCTGCTTTTTTTTGATGATTCATATTGCTCAATAAAATATTCCTTTGTTATCCGTTCGGAAGCAGCATGCTGATCCAAGATGTACATTCCCGATTCGCCATCTTGATTTACCCCTTCTAGAACTACATATATTTTATTGCTTAATTGTCCCGTTTTAGATATCAACCTTAATTTAGGAAAATTCTTAGAAATAACGTATTTCTCTCTTATAACTGCTTCTGAGATTCCTTTTTTATTATCTTGTACGTGATCCGTAATTTGAATTTGAACGGATTTCTCCTTTATTGGTTCTATATCTATTTTTTGATCTGGATCATCTTGAACCTTTCTCTCAGTCATGGTAATATCGGTAGATATATAAGACTTCAAATCTGTAGAAGAGAGTTCTTCAGTTTTCATGTATTTCTCTTCGATAAACCCACGCAAAATAGAATAAACTTTATTATGGATATATTGTTCATCTTCAAATCTTACTTCTAATTTCTTAGGATGTACGTTAAAGTCCACTATGGAAGGATCTATTTCCAAATATAATATAAAAAAAGGAAAGGTACTAATCATGAGGGTTCCTTTATAAGCTTCTTGTACAGCCCTATGTAATAAATCACTAATGATATATCTTTTATTTAGGAAAAAACTTGATTGACTCCTGCTTTTTTTAGCAATATCTCTTCCTCCAATTAATCCAAATAATTTAAAATTGGGTTCTTCGTGTTTAATCTCTTCTAATGCTTGGGCTATTTTTTTTCCATAGATATGATATGCTGTGGTTTTCAGATCATTAGATGCGGGACAATTCAAAATAGTAAGATCATTGTTTAAATAAATAAAATGAATGTTTGGATATGCAAGCGAGTATCGTTGTATAATGTCTGTAATATGACCTAATTCCGTATTATCTTTTTTTAGAAATTTTTGTCTTGCTGGTGTGTTATAAAATAAATTATTGATCTTGATATTCACTCCGATTGGACATGACACTTCTTGTTTTTGTGTGATTATCCCTCCATTTATCGTCAATCTGACTCCATTTTTTAAATCTTTAATCCTAGATGTAACTTCAACTTCACTAACTGCAGCGATACTTGCCAGAGCTTCACCTCTGAAACCTAAAGTTGTAAGGTTTTCAAGATCTTGAATGGTTCTGATCTTACTACTTGTATATCTTTGAAATGCTAACTCGATCTCATCAGGATGAATTCCAATGCCATTATCAATAACTTGTATTAAAGATTTTCCTGCTTTCTTCACCAAGATACGGATTTCACTCGATCCCGAATCGATGCTGTTTTCTACCAATTCTTTCACAATATTAGCGGGACGTTCAACAACCTCACCAGCGGCTATTTTATCTGCATCTTGTAGCTTTTGTATTTTAGGTCTCATTGTTCCTAATTAATTTTAATTAATAACATTGTTATTTACTAAGCATATCTTATTTTTTAAAAGAATGCACTATTAAGGTTTAAATAATTTAATTAGAGAAAAAAGGTACAAGATGCAATAAAGAAGAATTTTGTTGAACAAAGTAATTCTTTTATACTTGTTTTAATAAACTATCTTAAGTATTTACATATTAGCTCCGAAAAGAACGAATAACCATGGAAGGTCCTCGAACTCATTTAGCACATCTTCTTCTCATTGGGGGATGTCTCACAATTGTAATTTTATTTACAATCATCAGAATATTAAATTATTATATCGAATTTCCAGATTTAATTGCTCTAAGTAAAGATATTGATTTTAAATTACTCATATTAGGGTATGAGCAAAATGGATTAATAGACTTTTATATACCACTAGAGGAACTTCCTTCTTGGATGCCTGAATGGCCACCATATTACTTATATTTCTGGTACTTCATTTTTCTTCCAATGGGATGGTTTACATCCGAATTTTTGCCAATAAGTCTTCTAATATGGAATGTTTTAAGTGTCGGGTTAGTGATTTTTGTAGGGATTAGGTGCTATGATCGTTTTGAGAATGAAAAAGATATGTTGATTTTCTTTACTTTCATGCTTGTTGGGTATATAATTGATTGTTGGTATGGTAATTCGAATTTCCTCATTTTTTTATTCCTATATCTTTCTTATGACTTTTTAGAGAAAAATAAAAAGTGGATTTCAGGTATATTTTTCACGCTAGCTACTTTCAAAATTAATGGATTCTTATTTCTTCCTGTAATTTTATTAAGCAAGAAAATCAAATTTAAAGATTTAATATACTATCTCATACCTTTTACAATTGCATGTCTACCTTATGTAATCTTCCCAGATTTCCTTGGTCAGATGTTATATAATTGGGCTCACAGTGATGTTGGAATTCAAGGCTTAACACCTTTAGACTCCATATTCTGGAAAGCTTTGCAACCTTCTCATCTAATGTATATGAGTCTCTTATATTTAATTTACTTTGAACACCTTGAAGAAGGAATAAGAAAAATGTGGATAAGAAGGTTTGTACTTACAACTATTTTTACTTATTACGCTTATACTGCAGTAATAGTATCAATAATACCAGCAATTCAGATGTGGTTATGATTTTGTTAGAAATTCTTTAAGTTCAATTAACTTTTTCATTGCATCGATAGGCGTCATTGAATTGAGATCGATTTTATTAAATTCCTCAATGACATTTTTAAGGGATTTATCTATAGTACTGATTGGGTTGAATAAAGTTGTTTGAACATATTTTTTCTTTTTAGAAAGATTCTCTTCACCAATATTAGTATTTATGATTTGCTTTAAATTCATATCGAGTTGTTTTTTTATTTCCTCTAATTCATAACTTTTTTTTCCCAAATCTCGCTCCTTTTCACTTAGATCTTCCTCACACTTATTTAATTCGCCTAATTTGTGTTGAACTTCAATGGTTAGTTTTTCTAATTCTATTTTCTTTTCTTCTACAAATTTCTCATGGTATTTTCCTTTTCCAATTCCATTCCCGTTTTCTTTTACAGTAGCTTTAAATGGATCCTTATCTTCAATTTGGTCAAGAATTTCAAAAGCGCGAATAATTACATCATCTGGGAGCCCCGCTAATTTTGCAACGTGAATTCCATATGATTTATCTGTACTCCCAGTTCTTAGCTTTCTAATAAAGTTAATGCTTCCATCATCGTTTTCAATAATATCTAAATGATAATTCTTAATTCTAGGCATATCAATTTCAGTTAATTGATGATAGTGAGTGCTAAAAAGAGTTTTAGCTTTTATCTCATGTAATTTTTCTAGTGTAGCCATTGCAATACTTTGTCCATCACTCGTACTCGTCCCTCTTCCTAATTCATCTATGATGATTAAACTTTTATGCGTCGAATTATGAAGAATTTTTGCTGTTTCAGTCATTTCAATCATGAAAGTACTTAATCTACGAGCTAAATCATCAGATGCACCAATTCTGGTGAATATTTTGTCAACTATACCAATTTTAGCCGATTGTGCAGGCACAAAACATCCCATTTGAGCAATGATGCATATTAATGCTACTTGTCGTAAGTACGTACTTTTTCCTGCCATATTCGGACCAGTGATTATTAATATCTGCTCTTTTTTTGTATCTAAATAACAATCATTTGGAATAAATTGATCTGTAAGATTAATCTGCTCAACTACAGGATGTCTTCCTTCTTTGATGATAATTTTATCATCATGAGAAATAATAGGACGTGAATAATTATATTTTTCAGCAATTTCAGCAAAACAAGATAAAACATCAATAAATGCTATGCTTTTAGCAGTTTCTAATATGTCAATAGTTTTTCCTACCACTTTTTCTCGAATTTTGCTGTAAATTTCATGTTCTAGATCATTTATTTTTTCTTCAGCAACTACAATTTTTTCTTCCAACTTTTTCAATTCAGAACTGGTGTATCTCTTGGCGTTCTTTAATGTTTGTCGTTCGACATATTCATCTGGTATCTTAGATATATTTCTTAGAGTATTGAAGGTTATTTGAATATAATACCCCAATATGTTATTATGCCCAACTTTTATTCCTGTTGTCAATTTCAATCGTGATTTTTGCTCTTCCTCATAATCGAGAATGTATTTCTTTCCATTCTGCAAGAGATCTAGTAATTCATCAACTTTTTCATCAAAACCAAATTTGATCATGTTTCCTTCTTTTATGGTTGTTGGTGGATCATCTCTTATTGAAGCTTCAATTAAACTTCTAATTTCTCGGAATTCATCTATCCTTTTTAAATAATCATCAATTTCTGGAATTTTTGACTTTTCTAACAAAATTTTAATTTTAGGAATTTTTTCTAAAGAATTCTTAATATAGATTAAATCTCTGGCATTAGAATTGCTTGAATAATTAATACGATTTATATGGCGTTCTAAATCTCCCAATATTTTCAATTCTTCTCTTAAATCAGATCTTAAGAACACATCGTCCTTAAATTTCGCCACTATAGATAGTCTTCTATTAATTTCTTCAATATTAGTGAGTGGTTGTAACATGATTTTTTTTAATAATCTGGCTCCCATAGGAGTATGGGTAAGGTTAAAAATCGAAAATAAAGTTACATCCTTCCCTTTTTCCCACAAGGATGTAACTAATTCTAAATTTCTCTGAGTAACATAATCAAGATGTAATATACTTCCTTCTTGAATCAAGTTAATTTTAAAAATGTTGGGAAGTATATCTCTTTGAGTTTCCTTCAAGAACGCAAGTAATCCACCACTGGCTTGAATAGCGAGTTTATTATCTTCAATCCCAAAACCTTCAAGATTAGATATCTCGAAATGCCGTGTAGTTAAACTATATGCGTTATCAAAATTAAAGGCAAAATCGTCATACGGTTTGATTAAAGCATTACTTAAATCGTTTAATACTAAAAAGAGTTTTTCGTCCTTCTTTAGCTCAGAGGGAATAATAACTTCAACGGGATCATATTGTGAAAAGAGACTTAACATCCTTCCTTGAGGATCATCATGTTTTGATAGATATTCTGTAGTCACGAATTCTCCAGTCGATATATCAACAAACGCTATACCAAAACCGCGTTTTTCCTTTATTAAAGAACATAAATAATTATTTTCTTGTGAGTTAAGCATATCGGGTTCTATTATGGTTCCTGGAGACATTATCCTGACGACGCCTCGCTTTACTATTCTCCCTTTCACAGTTGTAGGATCTTCTAATTGATCAACTACAACAACCGTTTGTCCTAAGTTAACTAGGTTTTTTATATAACGACCCGCATGATAAGGGATCCCTGCTAAGGGATACGTGTCAGAACCTATTTTTCTCTGAGTTAAAGTGATTCCTAATAGAGCTGAAACTCTAACAGCATCATCATAGAAAAATTCATAGAAATCTCCCATTCTATACGCAATCACGTGATTAGGATATTTTTCTTTATAGGTTTGTTTCACGCTAAACCAGTGCTTCATCATGGGGGTGAGGTTTTTTATTTGAAGATCCTCAGAAGTAGTTTTATTCGTCATTATTATCATCAATTATTTTTTAAATAAATATACGTGGAGTATAATTATTTATTAGAAATTTATTCTAATTATTACAGATTTAATAATTGACTCATGCAACTACAGCTTTATTCACTTTCTATTAAAGTTTTTATAGTTCCACGTGTTTTTAACAATATCATATAATAAAGTGATTAAAAGCATGTCGGATGATAGGATCTTATTTTACGAGGTTAAGGGAAGAGTTGCACATATTACTTTAAATAGACCAAAAGCAGCCCACTCATTTAATTTACCACTAATGAAGAAACTTAATGAATCTCTCCTAACAGCGGATCAAGACGAGAGAGTGAAGTGTATTCTGTTGAAAAGCACCGGAAATAAAGTATTTAGTTCGGGAATAGATATAAAAAGTACAACTCCCGGTGATTTGGAATATTTAGAGAGCATGAGAATATATGGAAGAAAAAATACGCAGTACATGCTTCTTATGAAAAAGCCTATTGTCGTGCAAGTTCAAGGTACAGCCATAGGATATGGAATGGAATTGATAATGGCTTCTGATTTAAGAATTTTTGCAGATAAACCTAAGGAAGAAATGTTCTTTAGGATGCCAGAAATAGCAATTTCAATATATCCTCAAACAGGTGCTACCATTTTACCGCTACTATCATTTGGATTGTCATATGCAAAAAATATATTATTTACCGCTGATGAATTTGGATTGGAAGAATTAAAGAATCTCAATTTTCCAACAAGGATATTTTCTCCAGATAAATTAGAGATAGAAACTAAAAAATTCATTAGAACCTTTAGTAAAAGAATGGAATCGTTCATGTTCTTGATCAAATCATCTCTTACCTTAATGAACAATAAGATGATTGAGCGATGGTATGATTTAGAAGATAAATGTGGAGAAATTGCATACCAAAAGAAATCACAAAAAGAATTGGAAGAATTTATTAAAAATTTATATGAAAAATATCCTTGATTTAAAATTTTACTTGTGTTTTTCTAGCCAGACCCACATATCTCTGTAAACTTGCATGCGACCCTTCTCATTCCACAATTCATTAAGAAAACCATCATACATTCGTAATTTCTTGTCTTGGCTCTTAATCCCTTCATAGAAGCTCTTTGTAGCTTCATTATCATTTATTTTATCTTTTTCAGCCTGTAAAATTAGTATAGGACATAGAAATCTCGTAGCATTTTCCATTACCAACTTCATAGATCTTTCCATTTCAGCAGCAGTTCTTAATGATATAAAATCTATTTTCTTCTTATCCGCAATATGTCTTCTTAAGATTTTAAGATCACTGGTTAAGAGATTCTGATCAATCACCATTTTAATCGTTTTGCTAGGAGAAATTTTAGATAAGGGTGCCGCTATTTTATTACCAAGCTTCTTTGTAAATGAAAAATTTTTAGCCAAGCGAATCATTGGAGAAGAAACTATAACTCCCGGTAATCTTGGATGTTCGATTGCATATAACAAACAAATTAATCCACCAAATGAATGCCCCATCAAAAAAATCTTTTTTTCATTAGCTTCCAATTTTACAATATCCATAAAAAGAACGACATCTTTTTGAAGATGATCCATGCTATCAATATGTCCAGGTGCTCCACCATCATTTCTCCAATGACCCCTTAAATCGAAGCTATAAATAGCATATCCTTCTTGAGTAAAATACTCAGCAGGCACTTTCATTCTATCGGAATGAGTCCCCCATCCATGAAGTGCTATTATATATGCCTTGACATCCTTATCTTCGGGTAACCAGTATTGATAGAACAACTTCTTGTTTTCTCTTCCTTCAAAAAATCCTGTTCCAGTTTTCATGATAAAATATTCTTCGATTATTGTAATAAGAAATGGGAATAATGTATTATAAAATTTGATTCTATTTTAATTACCGAAATTTTTTATTGAAAAGCCTCTTTCATATACAATAATATACTCTAATAGGAACTTACAAAGTTAGAATAATAATGAATGAAATCAGTCCAGAAAATGATTTAATAACTCTAATTATTTTAGGGAGAGGAGGTCAGGGTGCAGTTACTGCGTGCGAGATAATAGCGGAAGCTGCGTACATGAGTGGGAACTTTATTGACGTACACGCATATCCTTCTTTTGGTGCTGAAAGAAGGGGTGCTCCTGTTCAAGCATATGCAAAATTATCGAGAAAACATAAAATTTGGGATAGAGCACAAATACAGCATCCTAATATTCTAATTGTTTTTGATGAAACTGTATTGGATTATGAAATCATCTCTTCTCTACACAAAAATGGAATTTTTATTATAAACTCGGATAAAGAACCGGAATTTTTTTCCAAAAAATTTAATTTCAGTAATGAGACTAAAATTGTTGTAGCGGATATAAGCAAATTAGCTCTCGAGAAAGACTTAACGATTGATGGAAATCCTATAATAAACACTCCCATTCTAGGTCTTCTTTCCAAAGCACTTCCCGATTTAAATCTTACAAATTTAAAAAAAGTTGTTCTTAATAGATTGGGTGATAAGTTAGGATTACTGAATTATGAGTTGATTGAAGAAGGATATCATTTGGCTAAAATTCTTTGAATTTAAAAATTGGTAATCTCACAATGAATTTAGCACCTTTATTCCTTCCATCTGACATGGCCTTTATCTCTCCTAAATGCAGGTCGATGATTTCTTTTACAATGAATAATCCTAAACCTGACCCTTGAATATCCAAGTACTCAAAACCCTCACCGAATCGTTCTATTTTACCAAAACGTGTGAATAATGAGTTCATTTCTTCTTTTGTTAATCCAATCCCCATATCTGATACAATAAACTCGACCCAATTATCACTTTTTTTCAAGATAACATTTACTTCTCCATCGGGTGGCGAATTTTTTATTGCATTTGAGAGCAAGTTTATAATTACCTGTTCCATCCGAATTCGATCTATTTTTATGTACAAACTATCTGGTATAGAAAGATTCAAGTTAATCTTGCGATTTCTTAATAAGTATGTTATTTCACGGCTACATTCCCTAATAATTTCACTCAGGTCCTCTGAATTTATCTCTAGTTCAAATTTTCCATAATCAATTTTCGAGATATCTACTAAGCTATCTACAAGATGCTTTAATCGTTTTCCTCCTTTTTCAATAAGTTCTAGAATATCTATTGCTTCAGAGGAAAACTCTTCGTAATATTCGGTCAATAATAATTCGGTACCTCCGCTTATGGAAACGAGAGGTGTTTTTAATTCATGAGAGACTCGAGAAATTAAATTCTTCCGAATCTTTTCTAATTCCTTTAATTTTCTAATTTCTTCATTAACTAGTAATTCAGCCTCTTTTTTAGTAGTAATATCTGTAAAAAGAGCTTCCACATAAATTTCCCCTCCAATTTTCATTGTGGAAGCCTGCAAATTTACCCATATTAATGTACCATCTTTTTTACGAACTCGAATATCTAATCTATGTAATTTCTCTCCTTTTAAAAATCGCTTGAATAGATCCATAATTTTCATGAGGTCAGGGGGAAAAAATAAATCCGTTTCATGAATTTTTTTACCTATCAATCCATCTCTATTATTGTCAAACATGGTTTCTGTTATTGGATTACAATCTTCTATTATACCTTGAGAATTAATCAATACAACTGAAAATGGAGTATTTTCATATAAATATCGATATTTTCGTTCAGATTCTCGCAATTTTTCACTTAACATGTATTTCTCAGTTATATCTATAAAAGTACCATCAATTCGGATAGGATTTCCCTCAACATCTAAAATTAAGTGAGAATTTAGTTCTACAATAATTTTTTTTCCAGTACGTGTTACTGCATGGCAAGCATAATTTCGAGAGAAACCGGCTTTAAGTAGATTTTCTTTATATATATTTCTTTGTTCAGGAAATTGCCAAAACATGTGCACGTTTTTTCCAATCAAATTTTCCGAGGGATCATATTCCATGATTTTATTATGAGCAGGATTATGATTTAGCATGATTCCATCTAAAGTGACTTGATAAAACCCCACATCCAAATTATTAATCATCTCTCTATATTTTTCCTCAGATTCTTGAAGACTTAAAATCGCTTTTTTACGTTGGGTAATATCTTCAGCTTGTTCCACAATTAATTCAGGATTAACATATCCAAAATATGCTAACATGTATTTTTCTTCATCTGTGAGTTCAAATTTGTACATTATTTCTGTGCTAATACTTTCTTTTTTAGCCATGCACTGCCTTAAGTAATTCAAAATGTCAGGACGATCCTCATATATTACAGAAGCTTTAAAACCTATGAAATTTTTGACATATTCCTTACTAATTTCTTCCGCTGCTTTATTGAAATCAATTAGAATGAAATCATTTCCTAATTTTTGCCATGTATAAGCGGGAATTGGACCTTCTTTATAAATTGTCTTAAACATCTCCTCAGAATCTTTCAGTTTTAACTCTGCAACTTTGCGTTCTGTGACATTTTTACCAATCCCCAATACAGCGTAAATTTTACCATTTTTTTTAAGCGGAATTCCATAAGTCTCTATAAAAACATAATCTCCGTCTTTTGTTTTAATTTTATATTCGCTCCGTTGAGATTGTCTTCCCGTTTTACGAATTTCTTTCGTAAATTTATAGGCTTTTATGAGGTTCTCTCGATCGAGCAAATTTATAAAGGATATATTTGGGATATCCTCACGGTTGAATCCAAGAGTTATTAAAGTAATATCATTAGCATCAAGGAAGTTTCCATTAAGATCATTGACATATATTAAGTCTAATGAATATTCAAATAATTCTTTAAATCTCTCCCTAACTTCTTCTTTATCATACACCATTTTAACATCCTCAAGAAATTATTCGTAGGCGTTAATCCTAATAGAATATTCAAAAAGATTATGGAATCCTTAAATATTTATATATTTCTAAAAACTAAAATGATTTATTTATAAAAACAAACTTTAATGATTATTTCCAAAGGAATTTTATTTCAATAGTTATTACATCTTATATTGGCTTTTATTCATTAATGATTGTTGATATTATGACTAACGTTAAAAAAGATTATCAAAAAATTCTTGGATCGGTACAAAAACCAGTAAAAGGCGAAGCGGGAAGAACTGGTACTTGGAGTTCAAAAAAACCAGTTATAAATTTAGATAAATGCATACCCGTAAAGTCGGGTAAATTCTCTTGTTTTAATTGCTGGCTTTATTGCCCTGATGCTGTAGTTACACGTACAATTCCCCCCAAGATAGATTTAGAATATTGTAAGGGATGTGGTATTTGTATGGAAGAATGTCCCGTAGAAGCAATTAGCATGGAAGAGGTGAAAATCGATTGACTTTGATTAACAATGTAGTAGAAGAAACCAAGAAAAAATCAAAGATTTTAACAGGAAATTATGCAGCCGCTCATGCATTAAGACAAGTTAAAGTAGGAGTTGTTGCCGCCTATCCAATTACTCCTCAAAGTCCAGTAGTGGAAAAAATCGCAGAATTTATAAATGATGGAAAAATGAATGCACGATTCGTAAAAGTAGAATCAGAACACTCTGCTCTCGCAGTTTGTGTTGCCGCTTCTGCAACAGGATCTAGGGTTGGAACTGCTACATCTGCTCACGGATTAGAATTAATGTATGAAATGTTACCTTGGACTGCAGGAAATAGATTACCAATAATTATAAATTTGGCTACAAGAAGCCTAGGTGCTCCTTGGTCTGTTTGGACTGACCATTCAGATTTCATTACTATCAGGGATGTTGGTTGGATTCAATTTATGTGTGAAGATAATCAAGAAATTTATGATACTAATATACAAGCATTTAAAATTGCCGAAGATCGAAGAGTATACTTACCTGCAATAGTGGCATATGATGGATACATTCTATCACATACAATGATGCCCGTGATTTTAGAGGATCAATCAGAAATTGATAAATTCTTACCTCCATTAAAACATCATATTAACTT
Source organism: Promethearchaeota archaeon (assembly GCA_030667705.1). Lineage (GTDB taxonomy): Archaea > Asgardarchaeota > Lokiarchaeia > Sigyniarchaeales > SOKP01 > SOKP01. The sequence continues at coordinate 15,956 of DAOUVJ010000004.1, forward strand.
ATCTGATGTTTCTCAAGTTAAGGGTATAGATCCTGTCACAACACCACATATTCGTGATAGAGGATCTGAAGGAATAGCCCCAGGATATTTTGAATACAGATATGCTCTACAAAAAGCATTAGAAAATTCAATTGAAATAATTCAAGAAGTCCATGATGATTTTGCAAATAAATTCGGGAGATCATATGGAAATGGATTATTCAAAACAGTTGAATTTGACGATGCAGATATTATTATCTTAGCAATGGGTTCTGTTGCTTCACAATCTCGAGTAGTTCTAAAAAAATTAAGAGAAAAAGGTTTGAAAGTAGGACTGGTTAGTTTAAAACTATTTAGACCGTATCCTGCTAAGCAATTAAGAGAGCTTCTAAAGGACAAAAAAACAATAGTAGTTTTTGATAGAGATATTGGCTATGGATATGAGGGTGTTTTATGCTATGAATTAAAATCTGCTTTATATGGTTTGAAAGAAAATCCATTTATCAAAGGTTTCATAGTAGGATTAGGTGGGAGAGATATAACTAATGAACAACTTATTGAAGGTGTCAATAGAACTTTGGATCAAGAAAAAACAGGAGAAATATCTCAAACCACTGAATTTTTAGGGTTAAAGTTGAAAGAACTAAGTGATTATGATGACGCAACTTTTTTTGAGGAGGCGAAATAAAAATTGGTAAATATAATGGAGATACCGGAAGAAGAATATATATATCCTGGTACCAGAGCATGTGCTGGATGTTCAATGGCATTGATTTATAGAATTGCGCTTAAAGCTTTAGGACCTAAAACAATTATTACCGTTCCTGCTAGTTGTTTGACAGTTCTTCACGGAATGCAAGGATTTTGTACAACTAAAGTTTCAGTGCTGCACACTCCTTTTGCAACTACTGGAGCATCTGCCTCAGGGATTGTTGCATCACTTGAAGATAAGGGGCTTGATCAAGATATCAATGTAGTTGCATTTGCAGGTGATGGTGGGACTGTGGATATAGGAATTCAAAGTTTAAGTGGAGCTGTAGAAAGAGGTACAAATTTTATTTATGCGTGTTATGATAATGAAGCATATATGAACACTGGTGTCCAAAGAAGCGGAAGTACTCCTCCAGGTGCTTTCAGTTCCACCACTCCAGGAGGTAAAATTGGATATAAAAAAAATATGCCTAAAATCATGGAAGCCCATGGTATTCCATATGTAGCTACGGCGATAGCTTCTTATCCTTTAGATATATATGAGAAATTTTCCCGCGCAAAAAATATATATGGTCCAAAATATATTCATATTCTAACTCCTTGCCCTCCAGGATGGGGATATCTACCCAGTAGATCTATTGAAATAGGTAGATTAGCAGTTCAAACAGGATTTTGGCCCCTTTATGAAGTCTTTGAAGGTAAATTCACCCTTTCAAGAGATAGTAAGAAATTCCTCGATTCATCCAAACGAAAACCAATTGAAGAATATATTACAGTACAAAAACGATTTAAATCTCTCTCTCAAGAACAAATCGAGAATTATAAAGCATATATTACAAATTTATGGACGGAAATCGAATCAAGAATAAAAGAAGATTAAATTTTTAAATTTTTTACTTATTTTTATTTGTAATTAAACAACTCTTAAAATATATAGTAAAAATTAATAATTAATCAGAGTTAACTTACTTAATGCTCAAGACATATATCTTCAATGAAGTTAAGAATAGTTGGATTGAAGAAGAACATGTTTTATTGTTCCACGATTTATGTGTTTTTCTAGATGTGACTCAAAAGAAAGCCTTTTTATGGAATGGTCCTAAAAGCACGATAGATAAATTAAAAAAAGGAAATGATTCATTGATAAATATATTTTCAAGTTTTCAAGATTCGGATTTTGAAGTGATTATTTTATCCAAAGATCATCCTTCACATATCAAAAGTAAATTGGATAACATGTTAGAAACAGCAAAACATGAAGAAAACGCAGAGAAATATGTCTTTACTAAATTTATAACAATAAGAATTTATTTAGTAATGAGTCTTATCTCACTTATCTTACCTACATTGATGATGTTAAATTTATGGGGATCATTTTTCTGGGCACGAATTGGTTCAAATGTTTCGATATCTTCAATAAACTACATAAATTGGATAAACTTCGCAATAATTATGGTAAGTTTCACTTTAATCACCTTTATAATCAATATTGGAGTATCTATCTACGAATATGAGATTACGGCCTTAATTATTTCTCTTTCAGGAATAATAATTTCTATAGGAATGATTGTCTACTTGCAACAAGGGATTTTTCTTTTTTTATTTCAAGTAGGGTCAACAGAATCTCTTTATCTTATTAATTTCGCAGATCTAATTAGATTCTTAATAATAGTGACAATTTGTTCATCTATATTTGAGATACCAAACTTAGTAAAACTCAATTCTTTTATCAAAACTTACAAAACTTTTGTTTTCTAATATATAATAAGAAGTATTTTAAATCTTTGAATATAAAAAAACGATTAATAACATGTCCGAAGCGGCCAAAGTGCTTACAGATCTTGAAAAGGAAGATCTAAGAATCTTAATGGCAATTGAAATAGGAATGAAACGTTCTGAATATGTCACTGTTGACAACATTAGATTTTACTCCCGTTATAAACTGGAGGAAACCCTTTTTCGCTTAAAAAATGTACATAAGTATAATCTAATAATAAGAGATTCATCTTCATATAAAATTGGCTATACCCTTAACTCAATTGGTTATGATGTTTTAGCTCTTCACGCCTTAGTTAAGAAAAAAGTTATCAGTCAATTAGGACCTATTTTAGGTAAAGGAAAAGAATCAGATGTATATAGTTGCCTGGATGATGATGAAAATATTCTTGCTTTAAAAATATATAGAATGGGACGTACTAGTTTTAAAAGGATAAAGCAATTAAGGGATTTAGTAGGGAAACGGGGTCATTCTTCCTGGTTATATATTAATAGATTAGCAGCAAGAAGAGAATTTGAAGCACTAACTGAAATTTTTAAATTAAAATTAGATACGCCGAAGCCAATTGCTTACAACCGACACATGATCGTCATGTCTTACCTGAAGGGAAAAGAATTAGTATATCATAAAGATCTCAATAAACCCGAAAAGTTATTTAATAAAATAATAAAACAGATGAAAATAATATATCAAGAAGCTAAGATAGTTCATGGTGATTTAGGCGAGTTTAATATAGTAGTCGATGAAAAAGGACATATATTGATTATCGATTGGCTACAATGGGTCTCTATTGACCACCCAAATGCACGATCCCTACTCGAACGAGACATACTAAACTTGTCGAAATATTTCAATAAGAAATTTAATATCCAGAGCAATGTTCAAGATATAATGACTTCTTTCTTCAATTAAAAAGGGCCTTTTATTTTACATTAATTTTCCTTGAATAATGGAGTCTTCTAACTCCTCATTATTAATCATCATAAAATCATTGAAATAGGGTTTAAATTTAGATATCAACTTTTTCAATCGAGTATCTTTTTTTAGTATCGATAAATAAAATTCCGTTCCTCGTTTACTTATCCTAATCAACTCTGAAACTCCTTGGAAAATATCTGGTAAATTCTGTAAAGAAGTTATTGAAACGATAAGATCAAAAAAATTTCCTCTAAATGGTAGGTTTTCCATATCTGATAAAATCAAACTTATGTGGGCTTTCTCTTCCTTAAATTCTTCTTTAATTTTTATTTTTTTTAACATGTTTAAAGATATATCAAGACAGATAAAATTAGATCGAGCACATTTTGATTTAGAAACGTGTTTTGAAAGATGGGTATATAAAAGCCCAGTGCCACAACCTGCATCTAAAATTAATTTTGATTGAAAATTAGCACCTTTAAAGGCGAGCTCGTATTTTTGGAGCTGGATGGATCTATATCTATCATCATAATATTCAAACGAGGAGTTATACTTTTCAATTATGTTTTTTTTTTTAATTAATTTTCTATGATGATCTCTCAAGCAAAAATCCCATTTAGTGTTAAATTTAAGCGATGATAAGGTTTTAATTCAAAAAAGTTTTTCTTTAAAATATTCTTTTAATATATTATAATAGATTTGTTTTTGAAAAGAGATTGAAAAAAAATGGAGAGAAATAACACTGGGCAACGGTCGAAAAATCCGTTACATATTCTTCAAGCTGCTCAAAATTCTGAAATAATACTCAGATTGAAAGATGGAACTGAATACAAGGGAATGTTAAAAGAAATCGACGCTTATATGAATATGATTATCGAAAATTGCACCGAGGTCATGGATGGCAGCCCTGTAGCAAAATACAACGAGATTTTCATCAGAGGTAATAATCTCTTGTTTATAAAGCCAGATGCTTCACAATTAATGTAAAAGTATCTATCTTGAGTTCTGATAATAAAAATCATAATTTTGCTTCTGTAATTGGTTATGGAACATTTATCACTCGGGGATATTGGAAAAACAAGCAAAATGTAGAGCCTTGTTTAGTAAGCAATTATTCTAGAGTTTTTCCTCCAAAATATTGGTTCCCTGTTGTATTTCCTTCAAATCATTCTTTTTGGGCGTTAAAATTTGATGTATCTCAAGAAGAATTAAATCAGCTTGATAATTATGAGGGAGTTCATTTAGGTTTATTTGAACGTATTCAGACAAAAGTTGAGTTAAAGACGGGAAGTAAAATTAACGCTTTTTTGTATGTTCCCACGGAAAATTTAATTATTTCTCAAGTGCTAACCAAAGAATTAGATACGAGTGATAGATGGAAAGAGCATATTAAATCATTTCCAGAAATCGTGCAATTATTCCCGGAATTAATTCTTTAGTATTTTGATGTTCTTAGGGATGATCTCTTTTCCTCTAATAACCGCATAAGATGCGGGATTCGGATTAAGAGCACCACGATAATTATATGAAGAAAAGATTGAAAGCAATCTTTTATTAAAAAACCATCGATATCCCTCACTAAAACATTCATGAGATCGTATGAGGTAACTTAAGTTATTTTTCTCCATGAAATCAATAAAAACATCTTCACCAAAGAAACTAATTCCTTCACCCCTAAAACTTTTTGAAAATCTTTGTATTTCTTCTTTTGGGTCATTCCACATCATTTGAAACATTGAATCTCTCAAATTCTGTGTTAAATTTGTGTGATTAGCAGTTATACGATTTTTTAGTCCAGCAATAGCATTAAGGTCATTTGGAATTCCTCCATGAACGCATAGAATTTTATTATTAATAAAACAACATAGCGGTAAAACTTCATAAACCATTAAAATCGAATCAAATTTACTAGGTTGATGATATTTAGTTAGAATTAGATCATAAAACCCATAACTTTGGTTTATTTCCAAAGTTTCATGATTTCCCCTTAGTAAATAAACTTTATGAGGGAATAAGATTTTTAATGCGAAGACTACTATTAAGCACTCCAATTGATACGGTCCTCTATCAACAATATCTCCTAAAAAAACAACAAATTTTGGATTATTTTCTTGAATTAATTTGGTAAAGTAATTTATTGAGTTTAGATTTCCATGGATATCCCCAATGACATATCCAAAATCTTCACTACTATTCAGATTTAATTCAATAATGAAATTTTCTTCCTTGAAGATTTCATATACTTTGAATAAAATCGGGTAAATTTCTTCAAATTTTAAAGAGGATATGAGAAATGGGTTTTGAACTAGCTTGATTAACCAAGATTTATCAACCATTAAAAAACACCTAAATATATGGAAGGAAATTATATAATATAATTTGATTATAATAAATTAGATGTCCATTCCTAATAAAGTTGCGATTACACTATGAAAAAGAAATCTACGGAGAATCATTTCATATACCTCAGAGACTTCATAAAAAAACATGAGGAAGATAAGCTTCAAAATCAAAGTAGGAACAAAGCAAATGGAATTGTTTATACTCCTCAACATATCGCAGATTCCATAACTAATAATGTATTTAAAATTTATTTTGGTGATAAGATTAAGGAGCTGGAGTGGTTACCAAGCAGTATTACGGTTCAATTCGATAATTTATCGTTAATGACGTTTTTCAGTAAGCAAGAAGAGAAGACTAAAAATTTAGTATGGAAACACGTTTCTCAAATGAAAATTTTAGATCCAAGCTGTGGTTCTGGAAGGTTTTTACTAAGTGTGGCTAACTTCTTGCTTGAATTATATAAAATCTTATCGATTAATCTTTCATTAGATGAAATAAAACGGCATATAATTGAACATAATATTTATGGTGTAGAAATTGAGAAAGGTGCTCTATTAGCTACGAAAGCAAGATTATTGATTTGGTATTATCATTCAGGTTTAGAACTACAAGAACTGAATATAAAAGATAATATAAATTCAATAATTGAGAATTCCCATCTTAATTTTCAGATATTTCATTCTGATTATCTATTAGAATTTAACATTAAACCATTTGATATTATTTTAGGAAATCCTCCGTATATAGAGAATAAAAAAATCGAAGATATGGAATATAAAAATAAATTAAAGATATTTGACAGCGCTTATAGGTTATATGACTTGTCTATATTGTTTATCGAAAAATCTATGGAATTACTCACTCAAAATAAAGGATATTTATCCTTCCTTATAACTAATAAGTTTTTGGCAGCAGATTATGGAATTAAAATTCGGAAAAAAATTGTCCATGACACACTCATAAAACAAATCATTGATATTTCTTCCCTTTCTATATTTAAAGCAGTAGCAGCTTACCCTATAATCATAACTCTCAAAATTAAAAACCTTGCAAAAGAAAATGTATTTGATTTTATTAAATTAGATGAGGAACTTATCAATTTAAATAAGAAAAAAGATGGATGGAAAAAAATATCTCAAAATTCTCTCAAGAAATTACCGGCTTATGTGATTCCCTTATCTGGAGATATCGACTTAATAAATTTTGTATTTGATAATTATAATTCATTACTTGAGAAATTCCAAGATTTAACAATAGTCTACAGACCCTTTGGATTTATAAAATGGGCTAAACATTTTAAAAATGTACGAGAGAAAAAGAAAAATAATCAAGATTTGCTTCTCATCGGAACGGGAAATCTTGGAAAATATCATGTAAAATTTAATAAGCTCATAAGGATCGCAAAGAATAAATTAAAAATATCTTATTTTACTTATCACGATGATTATAAAGATAAGTGGAAATTACTCAAATCAGAAAAATTAATATTTAGAGAGATTGCAAAAGAATTAACGTGGGTATATGACCCTGGAATATATGTCAACATAACAGGATTATACCAAGTTATTATATCATCATTTTCAACTAACGATTACTTTTGTTTGTTAACTATCATGAACTCTGAATTTATGAATAATCTTTTTAACACCCTTTATCAAAGTCTCCATATGGCCGGGGGTTATCTCAGATACAATGGTAGTTTTATAAAAAGATTACCAATTCCAAATGATTTTCCATCTTCCCTTTCTAACATTGGTAAAATAAATCATTTTTTGCACCAATTGAGATATGACTTGCCTGAATTAATGATGATTGACAAAATAAAAGTAGAAGATATTGAAAAACTTATAAATCTTTTCGAAGCGTTAACTAATGCTTTAGTAGAAGAACTATACTTACAAAAACAAGAATGTCAGGAATTAAATCTAATACTAAATTCAAAAGAATTCTTTCCTGAGGTTGAATTCAAATACATTTATCCCCACTTTGATATAGTGAATTATGAATTTTATGATTTAAATGAAATAAAAGAGATTTTGAGAGATATTTTTAAAATTTACACTAAAGTAATTGAAAATGAACATATCATGAAAGTACTATCTAATGATTAGATTACTTACAACTCTCTTTTTCTATTTTTCAAAGAATTTTTAATAATAATAAAATCTAAATTTTATAATATCATTTTATCTTATATCAACAATTTCAAATTTAGAGAATAGTGAGTTTAATGGCTAAAAAGAAGATAACACCAACCGAACCAGAAGAAGATGAAGTTCCCACGGGGACAAGTGATGAAGACGGAGACGAAGTCCTCGATTTGTATGACGAGAAAGATAATTTGGAAGAAGATGTGATTTATGATCTCAGTGAAATCGAAGATGATATGCTAGCAGATGAAACTGAGGAAGAAGAGTTTGGTTATGAAATCAGTGAAGTAGAAGCATTACTACGGAAAGCTAAATGCGATCCTTGTGCGGGTAGTTCAAGTAAACGGGAATGTAAAATTCGGAATGATTTCGGATGTCCCCCTGATAAAGCAAAAAAATAGAACTCTTGATATAATCAACCCTTTTTTATTCTTTATTTTTTAAATATAATAAAAACCTATTGGTGGTTATTGTAATCACAAAAAATCTAAAGCGGAGCATCTTAATCTATTTTGATGTCATTTTTAGTATGTTGATTTGGAACATTAATCAGAATATTTTTGGAAATCCATTTATACCTTGCTTTATCTTATCTACGACAACGTTCTTGATTATCTATACTCCCTTCGAAATATATTGGAGTTTTGCAGATTTGTGGTATGATAGGTGGATTTCCCTAACATTAAAAGATTGTGTAACAAAACACGAAAGAATAGAGGTAGACCTTGTAAAAAATAAGAAAAAAGAAATAGCAACTATACTTGTTTCATCAAAAGATAAGGAACTAGTAGAGAATAAAAATTCGATAATAATAATAGCTCATGGATTTTCTGATACGAAAGAATCACTTCAGAACTATTTTCTTCCTTTTTCACAACTTGGATATGTAATTCTATCTTATGATGCTAGAGGAACCGGAAAATCAAAGAAAGTTGGAAGAAGAAGTCATTTCTTGAAAAGGATTGAAGATTTTGAAAAAATCTTAAAATGGGTATCAATGAATGAAGATTTAAATAAAAAAAGGATTTGTTGCATTGGGTTTAGTATTGGAGCATTATCCGTATTGTGTGGTGGATTCAATAATGAGGTGATTGACAAAATAATTGCCATATCTGCTATTTCAAACTACAGAAAAAATCTACCAAGATTTAATGTTATTGTCATGTTAAGTTATTTTTTAAAGGGTGTGAAACTATTTCCGAAACGAGAGGAAAATCTAAAATTATCTCCTTCAATTATGATAAATCAAATCAAAAAGAATCTTCCTGAAGAAAATTGGAGAAATTTATGCAACAGGGTATTGTTAATTCATAGTAGAAATGATAAAATTATTAAAATGATAAATTTTGAGGAAAACGCTGAAGTTTTAGATCTCCCAGAGGAAAACAGGTTAGTCATAAACAAAGGAGGACACACCCATAAAAAAAATGAACTGATTTTGGTTGGACGTTAATTAAAATTTCTTGAATCTAATTCTAATTAAAGCTTAGACTTCTTTTTGTTTGGTTTATATACTTTAATTTAGACAATAATCAAATTTATGGTGATTTAAAATGAATTATTGCCAAATTTGTAAGCAAACAATCTTAGATAAAGATCTAAATAAAAACTATCAATTCACATTGGGAAATATGATTAACGGGAAGTTCTTAGGTTTAAAAAAACAATATTTCCACGTTAGGTGTATGGAACTTGAAAAGAATAAAAATCCTAAAATAATTAGTATTTACAATCAATGATATTTAATTATTTTTTCCCAATTTGAAAAACTGATAATTTTTTCATAATTATTGACAATATTTCTAAATATAATGCAACTTAAGCAAAATAGGTCAACAAAATTTTCCCGTTGTAAATTAAGAATGCTTGCATTAGTTTTTGAAAAACCAAGTCCTCTGGTAACCTCAATCTGGCCATTAAAGCCGCTTAGATTTACAACAAATTCTTGTTTATTTTCCCCTTTTATATAGGAACCACGAGAAATTCTTGCTAAACCTCCTATTGGTTTGATTATTCCACCTATTTGAGCAACATAAATTCTTAAATCATAAGTGTGTTTTCCACCTCTCCAGTTAATTAAGCAAAAATCTGCTAGTTCTTGTATTGTATAAGGAAAAGGATTTCGTTGATCTCCAAATTTATCATAGAATTCTTTTTGACTTGTTTTTATAATTCTCCTGATACCTTTTTTATTTTGACTTTGAGAGACAACTAAAACTCCTGCTCCTCCAGAACCTCCACTTGGTTTTATGATAAACGATTTCTGTTCCTTATTAATCAGAATTAATAATGTCTGAAGCAATTCCTTTTCTGAAAAACATTTTGTGAACATCAAGTGCTTTAAGTTAAATTCGCTAAGAACTTCTTGAGAAAAAGAGCTAGCTAAATATGTCAAAGATTTGTCATCCGTTATTTTAAAAATTGGATTTACTATCACTGTGTTAATTTCTCTATAATTATTAATTATGTGGTTATTAAACGTAATATCATTAAATCGCCTTGCAATACCATCTCCAATTAAAACATGTACATTTTCTTCCTTAAATTTTACCCATTTATTGCTATAAGAGATATGATCAGAAATTTGATTATAATCCGCCACGAGAAAGATGAGTTCTGCTTTGTGTTTAGAATCGTAGTTATCTATATTAAAAATTTTTAAAGTAAATCCTTCCTTTTTCAATCTTTTTCTTAAATACTCGATCATAATAACTTTTTCATGAATCAACCGGTCATCAATCGGTAGTCCAATGAGTATAAGAACTTTTTCTGTTTCTTGCTTTTTTTCTTGAATCGCATAGTTTATTGCTTGGTAATAACCCTGATAAAGCATTTCTTGTTGTTCCGTTGTTAGAATTGAAAGTCCTCGATGTGAGCCCCCATTAGTTTCTAAAAGAAAAAATTTCTTGCCATTGTGAGTATCACTAACCATAAAGTCAATACTACCAACATAAAAGGTGTCCTGTTGAGTTAAAATATTACCTTTTTTATTTTCTAACTTCTTTAATGCTTCAGATCGTATACCATCCACAAATGAGTCATCTTGTGACTGCCTTAAATCTGCAAATGATATTAAATTAAGACCCAAGGATTCTCCTAATTTAATCAATTCTAAATCTGACTCAGTAATATTCTTAGACATCAAATTTAGAAATTTAGTAAATAAATTATCTTCTAAAAAAAATCACCCATTATTATCAGATATTGTGAATTTAAGAAACGTATAGTTATAATTTTTTGCATAATAACTACTCGAGATTACTACTAGAGCTACTACTACAAAATAAAAAAAAGAATGAGATAAGCAATTTATCAAACCAAAAACAAGATAGGAGGAAGGTTAGAGGTATAAATAACCTTGATGATTGCCCTTCGTGCTTAATCTCAAACTTCCAAGAACAATTTTCTTTACTTGTGATATCTCCTTATAATTCAAATCTGAAAAGAATAAAATATACTTTTTCTCGAGATTGATTACAAAAAGCAAACCAATTTTGATTAATTTGGAATCTTCTGTCATTAATGAAATTATTACATAATGGTAAGGTAAGTTAACTAAACCCCCAACATTAATTTCTTGTTCAATTAACGTGTTGTTTTCCAAATCAAAATCCATTTTAATGAATTTAATATCTTTTAAGGGCATGGAAATTTTTCTATAATTTTCTAAAATTTTCGCAAATTGGCTTTGTCTTAAAAATCTTCTTTCTTCCTTATCCTTTTCATAAAAATACTTGTTTTCTTGTTTAATTAGAAATATTTTTCTCTTTTTTGATTTAGAGGCGCTTTTCTCAATCTCTTTTAATTCTTCAATATCATCGTCATGTAATACAATGATAATATCTGGATCAACAGTTTCTATGAAATAATTCTTATAAACGATTCCGGCCTCAGTTTTTATCCAACCATCACTGTCAATCAATATAACATTTGTATCTTTATGATTTTCTAAATAATTTTCAATTAAACTATTACAAGAATGTGCGACAATGAATTTAAAATTTGATTTGGGAAATGTACTCCCGATAAATATCGTTTCTTCAGTCTGGATATTTACACTTGAAATTATGTAATCCTTAATTTCCCCAATATTTAGAGTTGTAGGAAGATATATCATTTGTTGACCTAAATCTGAATCAAGATATCCTCCTTTGTATCCTGCTCTTAATATATTATTTGCTAAATATTTAATTAAGGTAGTTTTCCCACCACTTATCCCTAACACCATTACTTTTAATGGATTCAGCTCACCCTTCTTTTTTATTTCCTCTAGAACTTTATCCTTAATATCTTCCCATTCCTTAATGATGCTATTTTCTTCTATTTCTATCAAATTATCCTTATTATTAGTATAAACATCTAATTTAGAGGATTCTACTGAAAAGAGGGGATAAACATTTGCACCTGGAACGATTAATACATTATTTTCTTCAATTTTGTCGGGAACAAAAATCTTACCAAAAACTTCGATCTTTCCCTCCACTAAAACAACTCGTGTAGGACCTTGAACCAATAATGTGTGACCTTTTGAAATATTCTTTATCATAAATTACTCATTTCTATAATAGTTTTGTTAAAACCATAACATACTCAATTAATATAATTAATTAAAAGAAATATACTTTATTTTTCTCTTTCAAATTTTAAGTTCATAAATATGAAGGATATCTTGAAATCCTAATTTTGTAAATAAAATTGTTGCTGTTTTATCTAAATTAGGAATAAGAGCTAACCTTATTGATTGAATGTGATTACTCTTAAAATAATCAATTATATTTCTCATTATCAGTTCTCCTATTCCAGTTCTTCTTTTATCTTCTAATACTATTATATTCGAAACATATCCAAATTTAAAACCATTGCCTGAGCTCTTTACGGAGCATTGCGCTATGCCTAAAACACTCGGATTACTTTTTTCATCGAAAGCAACGATAACTTTAGATTGTGAATCAGAAAACATTCTTTCCGTTAAACTTTTTCTCCATCTTTCTTCATTGAAATCTTTACCTTTTACTAAGCAAAGTTGTTTCATTAATGAAGTGATCTCATCTACGTCACCTTCAGAAAATTCTCGAATAATCATTATTTATTAGCTTAAATCAAAAAACTTGTAAATATAATATCTAAAATAAATTCTCTAATAAATGATTTTTTTTTTTAAATCATCCTTAAGATAAAAATTATCACAATTTTGTTATTTTTTAAATTTTTGATAACAAGGAATGCACATTTTGTTCTCTTGATAGTCGATCATTCTCGAACTCATCGTTAATTCTTTACAGATTTCACATGATATAGATTCTTCTATTTGAGCTTTTGGCGGAGGGTTATAGTCCACTACTTCTATATCGAATACATCTTCAAGGTTAGATTCTAATAATAATTTAACTCTTTCATCTCTATTAGCTTTCTGTTTATCAAAAAAGGTATTCTTTAAGGATAATCTCACACCTTTTTTTGCTTTTCTACTAAAAATAGTAAAGTTATTTTTCCCATAATCTCGATGGATTAAATTACCTTTTCCAAAAGTTGTGCCTAATATGGCTTGTAGTGCATCTACGCTACAATTATCCGTTTCTACCACTGCTACTAGTTCTTCATCTGGAGAATGCTCAAATCCATTTTCAATGGCATATTTTGCAACTAATACACCTATAGCAACTCCTGGACAAATATGTCCGTGAAATATCGTTGCTTTTTTCATTAATTCACTTATATCCATTTTGATCAATCCTTTAGGGGAAGTTAAATTCTTGTTTTTATTTATTAATCGAAATTCTTAACCCTATCATTTCAAAAAATTACTTTTAATTTCTAGAAATCTCTTTTTAGTTCTCTCTGCATCATCCGTATTATTACATTTCCTGTACATTGAATAGGCTTGATTCAGAAGCTCCAATGCTTTCTTAAATTCTTTAGTCTTAAAATGATTTTCAGATAATTCAACAAGATAATCTCCTTTGTTTTGAAAAAATTTCATGAAATCCTTTTCAGTATTTATATTTGCCATAATTTCACTTATGTTAAATTGGTAGATCGTGATATATTATACTTATAAACTTCATAGTAATAAAATTACCTAAATAATCTTTTTAATTATTTCCAGCTTGGGTACGAAAATTTTTCATATTTATAATAGTTCCCTTCAAACGGGATTCATTGGCAGCAAACGCCATCAAATGGCTTTCCATGCTCTCACGAGCGTTGGTTAAAGGTTGGTGTTTATTCGGATCGAGTATTGCATTAATAAATTCCTCAATAAGATTATAATCACCTCCTCCATGACCAGATGAGTCTGAAGATAAATAATTTTTGAAAATTGTTTCCTCAGAACCTGAATGATGATCTCTCAGTAAAATTTGCTGATATGAATCACCGAATTCTCCTATCAAAGTAGCTTTTGTTCCATCAATTCTTAATGTACGACCTTCCCGATCACTGAATCCATGCATCGTTAAAGTAGCCGTCACGTCATTCTCAAATTCAATATTCACTATTTGATGATCTACTACATCATTATCGCATTTATAAACACATCTTCCATAAGAACTTCGTTTTAATATCGACATTTTCGCTTCGTTAGAATAATCTCCTAAACTTTCCTCGGGTTGTCCAAAGTACATTGGCTCCACTGGCCAATCTTTCCAATTTACTAACGGTTTTAGTGATTTAATTATTGTTGATAAAATTTTTAAAGATTTAGGATGGTTTTTCCTTAAGTTTGAAACAAATTTGTAAAATAATTTTTGGCTATGTTTCAAAATTTGAAGAATAGGCTCTATATCAATATATATTCTTGGGGCATAATACAAACAAGAATCTTCAATCGGACATCCTTCAACACAAAAATCAGGAGCACTTTCTGGAGCATTTTCTCGTTTAAAGTGTTTTAAATTTCCAAAGGAACTAATATTTTTTGGAAGAGAACCAACCAACCAAAATAGTAAATCTAGATCATGGCAACATTTTGCTAAGATCATTGGAGACGATTGTTCAACATTTCTCCAATTACCACGAACAAAACTGTGCGCAATATGATACCAACTTACATTTTCCCTATGAGAAATATTAATTATTTCACCTAAAGAACCTTGTTTGATGGTATTATTAATTGTCGAGAAAAAATTTGTATATCTTAAAACGTGTCCAATCACTAAAATATTACCAGATTCTTCAACTTTTTTGATTATGCTAATACATCCGTCAAGAGTATGAGCCATTGGTTTTTCCAGCAGAACGTGGTAATCTCTTCCTAAAGCCATAATCGTGGGTTCAATGTGAAGTTGATCTTGAGTACAAATGAAAGCAACGTCTGCTAACTTTTCTTCAGCAAGCAGTCCTTCCCAAGTATCAAAACATAATTCTGGAGGGATCTCATGTAACAATGCAAATTTATCTAATCTTGAAGAAATAGGTTCAGCTACAGCAACAAATTTCAATTTGTCTTTATTTTCAAGAGCATATTGACCATAAACAGTCATCCCACGATTTCCTGTTCCAATTAATATAGCTTTTATTGGTAATTCCATAAATCTCTCCTTAGTTCAAAATAGAAGGAATTATTCCCTCTACCAATAAAAAGTCTACTAATGTTATAGCCGTCATTGCTTCAACCACGACAACAGCTCTTGGTACAATGCAGGGATCATGTTTTCCTTCAATTCTAATGTTGATATTTTCTTTAGTTTTAATATTTACAGATTGTTGAGAAATCCCTATACTAGGAGTTGGTTTGATCGCTACATTGAATTCTATTGGCATACCAGTTGAAATTCCACCAATAATACCTCCAGAATCATTTTTTGTGGTTTTAATATCATCATTATCAAAAATCCAAGGATCATTATGTTCTGAACCTTTCATTAATGAAGCATTAAAACCTGCACCAAATTCAATACCCCTTACAGCAGGAATTGAGAACATCGCTTTACTTAAGTTTGATTCAAGACTATTAAAAATCGGACCACCAATGCCTGACGGGAAATTATGAACTATGCATTTTATGGTTCCACCTATTGAATCTTTATCGTGCATAACTGTTTTAACTTTATCTTCCATATTTTTTGATAATTCAGGATTAAGGGCTCTTACTGGCGAATTTTCCCGAATCTGTAGCAATTTTTCCTCACTTTCTATACTGTAATCCTTAATATCAAAAATATTTCCAATACTTTTTGTGTAGGAAAAAATTGAAATGTTTTTTATCTTAAGAAGTTGCTTTGCTATTGCACCAGCTATAACAAAACCTGCAGTTATCCTTCCCGAAAATCTTCCAGAGCCCCTATAATCCGCAAATCCGCCATATTTTCTCAATGCAACATAATCCACATGAGAAGGTCTAATTTTAACTTGATCATATTTTGAGGAGTTAAAATCTTCATTCTCAATTATAAAGCATAAAGGTGCTCCCGTTGTTTTCCCATTAAATATTCCTGATAGAGGTTTGGCAATGTCTCTCTCACTTCGAGGAGACGTTATTTCTGATTGAGCAGGTCTTCTTAGTTCGAGTTCTTTTTGTATTAAATTTAAATCGAAATCCAAACCAGCTGGAACACCATCAATAATTATACCAATCACTTCCCCATGACTTTCTCCAAAGGATGTGATTCTGAAAATTTGACCTAAAGAATTATCAGCCAATGAATATCACAATAGAACTATTTGATGATTAATTAATTACTTTGATATTTTATTAATTCTTTTTTATGAATTATGGACTTAAACATAACTCCAACTAATCGATTTCAAGGTGAAATTAAAGCCCCTGCCTCAAAAAGTTATTCTCATCGTGCTTTTTTAGTAGCTAGTATAGCAAGTGGACCAAGTATAATTAAAAATGCTTTAACTTCTGGAGATGTTAAAATTACGCTAGATGGATTGAGAACATTTGGTGTAAAAATAGATAAATTAAAAGAAAACTATTATAAAGTTGAAAACCGAGCTAAAATATTAAAACAAAAAGAAATGCTTTTAGATTGTAAGAATTCAGGTACAAGTATAAGATTTTTTAGCGCTATGTCTTTGTTAATAGATGGTGGTATTAATATTACTGGAAAATTTTTTACGAGAAATCGACCTATTCTTCCATTATTAAATTCCTTGGAAAATTTTGGAGCTATCCATGATATTTCTAATAAAATATTACATATTGAAAGAAAAGAGGAAAAATGTAATATTATTCATATCCCTGGTCATATAAGTTCACAGTTTATTTCTGCTCTCTTAATGATAAGCCCCATTATTCCATGTGGAAAATGTAACTCTGTTGAGATTAATGTAGTGACTCCCTTTTCATCTTATCCTTATATAGAAATTACAATTGACGTTTTAAAATCTTTTGGAGTTCATGTAGATGAAATAATAAATGAAGATAATACCGCTAAATATTATGTTTCTAATCCTCAACGATTTATAGCAACTGAATTTACTGTTCCTGGAGATTTCTCATCAATCGCTTTTATTATTGCTACTGTTGTCATTTCCACCGTTGACTCTCAAGTTATCATAAAAAATTTAGATTTTGATAAACCTCAAGGAGATAAAAGATTTATCACTATTCTCCAAGAAATGGGTGCGGATATTGAGGTAAATAGAACTCAAGGTCAGCTTATTGTAAGAGGAAATATAAATAAAAATGTTTTAAAGGGTATTGAAATAGACTGTAATGGGATTCCTGATCTTTTTCCAATTTTATGTATAATAGGCGCATTTGCTACGTCTAAAACAATTCTTTATAATATATCATCTTTAAAATATAAAGAAAGCGATAGAATTAGTGTAATGTTGCGAGAATTGAAAAAAATGGGAGTCGAAGTAGAATATAATGAAGAAATCCTTATAATACATCATTGTGATAAGCTTGTGGGTACTTTTATAAACCACGAAGATGATCATAGAATAGCAATGGCGTTTACCATAGCGGCATTACATGCGAGCTCAAAATCTAGAATTAAAAATGCTGAAATTTTTCAAGATTCTTATCCTGATTTTATTCAAGATATGAATAAATTAGGTGCAAAATTAGAATTAGTATAATTTTTACCAAGAAATTATCTAAATGATTTCTGGCGTCTTGCTCGAGCTTTCCTACCACCAAAGTGTTTTGGTTCAACTCTTCTTGAATCACCAGAAAGAAGAGATTCATCATATTCGCGAAAGGTCCTTTCAATTGTCTTTGTGCCAATAAATTTATGTATTGCTTTCGCAATAGCAATTCGGACAGCATCAGTTTGGCTCATTATTCCCCCGCCTTTCACTTTGATTGAAATATCGCACTTCTCAAGTTTAGGATGGGTTACAACTTCCAGAACTTCTTTAATCCTTAATTTACCAATTTCGGGCTCGTATATATCTAATGGGACATTATTTATTTTAATTAACCCTTTCGCAGGAAATTCTAATGTAGCTCTAGCAATAGCTGATTTTCTCTTTCCTGCAGATTGTACATATTTAACTTTTTCTGACATCTTTTTTACGCCTCAATTTCCCTATGATTCCACCCAATTCGAGTACAAAGATTTTCTAATGTAATATATTTATTATAATATGAAAGTCTATTCTTATCAGAATTAGGAATTTCATCCGGTATTAATTTCTGATACCTAGGTTGAAAACGTTCTGGAATGTCTCCGATATAGACATGAACTCTCCTCAATGCGTCTTTACCCCTTAATTTCTTTGTGGGAAGCATTTTTTTGATAACATTTCTCATAAAAGTATCAGGCCTTCTTGGCCAAAAAGGTCCGCGACGGGGGTTTGTAGCAGTGCTTATATTAAGTTTTTCTAAATATTTATTATGGATATTTAACTTAGTTCCACTTATTATTGCATATTTTGCATTTATAACTACAATTTTTTCTCCCAATAATGCTTTTTTAGCAATTTGACTGCAAAAACGTCCCATTATCTTATCAGTAGCATCTATTAATTGATATTCCTGCATTCCTTCTCACTTACCTTTTAGTAAAAGATTTTAATGTTTTTTCCTTCTGGGTTTTGTTCTAATAATTCGTTAATCGATAATAACTTGCTTCCTGATTGCTCAATTTTCTTTTTTGCATGGTTTGAACACTCCAAACAAGCTATCGTTAATTTATGATTTAATTCACCATTACCTAATACTTTACCTGGAATGACAATGACATCATCGACTTTAGTCTTCTGATTTATCCTGTATAAATTAGCTTCTATTTTATTACTTCTTGGACTAGCTAATTTTTTTGATACTTTTTTCCATATTCTTCTCTTAGTCTTCCAAAGTTCTCTTATTAGTTTCCTATGATAATAGTTACTGGGACCTTTGCTCTGGTGGCTCATTTTTCTCTCTCGTATTATTATGGTGTAATTAATATAAAATAAAATTTATAATATTTTAATAAATTTTTGATTATTCAAGTCTCTATCTCGAGGTCCTCTAATTTTGTAATAAATTCATCAATTTTTTCATTAAATATCTCAAATGACTTCTTGAAGATAACATCGAAAGGTAATACACCATCACTTTCTACTGTAATAATATACATATTCTCTTTATAGGATACTTTAATTTTATCAGAATTGCTCTCGCAAGATTTACATAACGTACATGTTTTCCAATAGTCATTCTTCAACTTTAATCCTTTATTACTCGTTAATTCGTATAGCTTCTCAGGACACATCCTAACTATTAGCCTATTGACATCGGGGTCATTCATATCTTTTTCATTAAATTCTATAACGGGATAATTTCGATAAGCAATATTCGAGACGGCTTGCCATTTCGCATGATCCTTAGCTTTTCCTAATACAGCATACGCTTCAATGATAACTTGATTATTTTTATCAATTTTTACAATAGGAATTTTTGAATCGACTGGTACAATCTCAGGATCGTTTGAGATAAGATCTCCAGAATATATATCTAGATAAGAGTTTGTTGAATTACTTATTTCACAAGTTAATGATACTTGACAAAGTGAACAGCCATACCCTTCACATTCACAATCTTCAGGAAGTTTATATGTATCTAAATCAGTCTTTAATGGAATTAATCCTAAACGATGAGCAATTATCTCATCATAAAGAGGGCTGTCGTTTTTTAAGATAATAACTTCATCAATTGCCATTACGGGGATTTCTGTAAGCATAATTCTTCTGATAGCATTTATCATTTCGATAGAAACCCCTTCCACAATGAACTTGAGATTAAGTTCGTCCTTATCGATTATATCAAGCTTTAGAGAACTCATATTAGTTAGAAACCTAAAATATTATACATAATAAATGAATAATATATGGAACATGCTATTTTAGATAAATTTTTCTGTTCTCTATAAAAAAAATGGAGAAAAAATATTAATAAAATTTCAAGTATTCGTATGCTTTATTAGATGTATCAAAACAATAGTGTATTTCTTGGAAACCTTTTCGAAATTCAATAACTTCTTCCTTTACCTTTTTGGGATCCTTCTTATCAATTACGACTTTTTTTATCATTTCTGCAATATCTACCATTTCACTTTTTCCCATCCCTAACCTAGTAACTTCAGAAGTTCCAATTCTCAAACCACCTGGGTTTTGATAATGTCTTCCTTCAATGAGATCGCGAGGAAGTAAGTTTCTATTCAATATTATATTGCTGGATTCCAATAATTTCTCAATGTCTCCACCTAATCCTATAGATTTTTCATATTCCGCGACATCAACCAATATTTGATGAGATTTTGTGAAACCTTTATGCTCCATTAGAATTTTCAAACCTCTCTCGTTTAACGCTTGCCCAAGAGCTTTTGCATTATCAATTACTTTTTTATGATATTCCTTTCCAAATTCAAGCATTTCAGCATAAGCAATAGCTAAACCAGCTACATTATGTAAATGGTGATTTGATAAAAGCGCTGGAAATGCACATGACCTCAACCTATCAATTAAATCTTCTCTATTCGAAACTAATGTACCATGTTGAGGGCCAGGGAGGGTTTTATGAGTACTCAATGTCATTACATCAGCACCTTCTCTTAGAGGATCTTGAAAATATCCAGATCCGATTAATCCCGCAACGTGAGCGGCATCATATCCCACATATGCTCCCACTTCCTTAGCAACGTCACCGAGTTCTTTTACTGGATGAGGAAACAAAAATACAGATCCTCCAAACAACACTAATTCAGGTTCAAATTCCCTAATTATTTTAGCCGATGCATCTATATCTAGGTTCATTTCATCATTATCAAAAGCAAGATATTCTATATTCAAACCTCTTGTAGTACCTGCAGTTCCAAAAATTTCTCTTCCACTTTTCGCAAATCGTGGACCATGTGAAATGTGCCCTCCTCGTATAATCGACATGCAACACATCTTTCCATTGTTGTCTGAAGTTAATGCATTATACATTGTTAAGTTAGCTACTACTCCTGAGATTGGTCGAACATCGGCATGAATAGATTTAAAGTATTTATTCGCTAGGTTCATGCAAATGTCTTCAACCTTATCGATGTATTTACACCCCGCATATACTCTCTCTCCTGACCATCCCTCTGCATATCGGTGGCTGAAGTCAGTGTTACAAGCCTCATCTACAGCATGACTCGTGATATTTTCTGAAGCGATTAATGGTA
The DNA here is from genome assembly GCA_030667705.1 of Promethearchaeota archaeon. Taxonomy (GTDB): domain Archaea; phylum Asgardarchaeota; class Lokiarchaeia; order Sigyniarchaeales; family SOKP01; genus SOKP01. The sequence goes on from DAOUVJ010000004.1 coordinate 37,429, forward strand.
TTGATTTGCTAAACCAGTCGTGGTGTTCCATTAAGTATTCCCGAATTTCAGCAACTAAATTCTTCAATTTAACTTCACCTTTTCTAATTTTAGTAATTTAATAAGATAATTCATTAAACAATTTTTATTAATTATTATCTAAAAATAAATTTAATCAAATTTTAATATTTAAGATATTATGTATATAAAAATAAGAATTCTACAAAAAAAGACTCTAAAATATCAGTAAATCAATCGTTAAAATTAATATCTTGATTCCAAGATCAATCGGGCTTCATATAAATTTAATCGTTTTCCTGCTTTTTGCTTCTCCAAGGCAGTAGCTAATTTGGTTTCTTTGAGTTTTTGGAGTGCGTCATTCTTCACTTTATCATATCTATATGATTTCTGAAATTTTTCAGGTTTCTTATTGCGATTATATGGTCCTTTCCTCTTGGAAGCTGTTTTCCTCTGATTCATGACCTTTAAGAATTGCTCATGATAAGCATCGGCAGCTTTCTTGTTATCAATTAACTCTTCCTCTGTTTTCTTCTTCTGTTCTTTTAATTCATTTATCCGATCATAGACTTCTTGGAGTTTTGAATGATAATTTTGAGATTTATTTGACCACTTGGTTAATTGTTCATAGATTTTGTTAAGATTGATTTTAACTATCTGGATTTTACGTTCGATTTTAAATGTTTCAGAATTTTTCTGTTCTGACATGTATTCTTGTTTTGCTTCTGTCAATTCCCCAATTGTATCGATGATTGAGTTTTCTTCAGCCATATCCAATTTTTCAGTCTCAATAACTCTTTCTAAGTTCTCAATTTTACGTTCAATTTGTTTGATGGATGAGAAATTATTTTTGGGTTTTTTACCTTTTCTGAAATCTTTCTGAAGTGTTTTTCGCTCCTCCATACAAGAATCAAGCATTATTTTATACTCATTTTTCTTTTCTTTGAGGATTTTTACTTTACTATTCCAATAATCTCTTTTCTTTTTGTAATTTTCTTTTGATACCTTAAGTAAATTATCGATTTCTGTATCGATCTCTTGTAATCTCGTAATGAATTCTTTTGTTTTTTTGTTCAACTCGTCCCTTTTTTCTCGAAAATCCTCAATCTGGAGTTGTAATCCTTTAAATGAGTTCCTAGAAGGTTGGGATGCACTATTATTATTTTCTTTACTCATGAACAGATTCTTAATCGAGTAATTATGAAGAAGATTATAAATATTTCAATAATCCATTTATTTTATATTTTTTGTTATAAATTTAAAAATGAGATTTAATCACCATCTAATTACATATTTGTCAATAAAAGATCACTTATTGGAATGGACTATAACACTAAAATCAATCCTTTTTAAAAACTTAAAGCATTATTCTATAAATAGTAGCATTAAATTTAGTTGAAAATAAATAAATAATGAGCGATAGACTAATACAAGATAATGATCTTGTTTTTCTAATCTTAGACGAACGAAGAAGATGGCTTGTACAAGTAGAAAAAGGAAAAGAATTTCACTCCCATCTAGGTATCATCAAATTCGATGATATAATAGGGAATACATTTGGTACAGTTGTATTTTCACATCCACATGATACTCAAGGCTACAAATTCTATGTTTTGAAACCTTTACCTTCTGATTATGTGATATATATGGGTAGAAAAACACAAATCATCTATCCTGAAGATGCGGGACTCATCCTCATGTATTCTGGAATTAGACCCGGTAGCAAAGTAATTGAAGCAGGATGCGGTTCTGGAGCTTTAACGTGCATATTAGGGACCTACGTGCAGCCAAATGGTCATGTATATTCATATGACATTAGAGAAAAGAGTTTGCGAACTGCAAAGAGAAATATCACGCGTGCAAATTTACACGAATTTGTTTCAATTAATAATGGAGATATTCTAATAGACGACTTGGATCATGAAAATGTCGATTCTGTTATATTAGATATGCCTCAACCATGGATGGCAATTTCCAAAGTAAAAAAATACTTGAAATTTTCTGGAGTTCTAGTTTCTTTTTCTCCCACTATTGAACAAGTTAAGAAAACAACTTTTGCTTTACAAGAGAATGATTTCACAGAGATCTACACTTATGAGTTGATTAAAAGAACCATGCAAGTAAAAGAGAACGCAACGAGACCTCAAGTACGAATGATTGGTCATACGGGATACATAACCGTAGGAAGGAAGATTTTAGAAATAAAAAATCCCTATAGAGAGAGAAAACCAAAGAAATTTGAAAAAGTATCCTTAGATGGGATGCCCTTAAAAGAATGATAAATAAGCTAAAATCCTTTTAATTTAACACCTGTTTGCATTTCTTTTTTCTTCTTAAATCTCTGAGTTTTAAAATAATTACGTCCTTTTTCTGGTAAAATATCTATGTACTTTCTAAGAATATCTTCAACGAAGGTCTTAGTTGGTTTGTTGGGTATTTTATTTGGATTTACTAGATTGTGTAGGATTTCTTGATCTTTGGAATCTGGAGACAATCCCAAATTTTTGATGGGTATGTGAAATGAATGAACAAACCACCCGGTTATTTTTTCATCATGAGCAATAACACGCAAGATATTTGCAGCTTCTTTTTTTATCTTAAAATCAAGTATTTTCTTACCTGGTCTTACAATAATAGTGGCATAGAGCGGAATATCATTTTTAGAGCTATGTATTTTCTTAAAGAATTCTTTAAGTTTATCACTCAATTTTTATCACTCCGAAATTAAGTATCAATTGTATTAATATACCTTTTCTGAAAAAACTTTTCAAAGTTCAAAGCATTCTTTAATAAAAAAGAATGTCAAAATTAGATATTTAATATGACAGTTAAATTAAAAACTTTTGAAATAAAATCAAACCCATTTTGTGATTTAATTGATATTACGACTCAAGTGCAAAATGCAGTTAATAATAGTGATATAACCAATGGAATCGTTAACGTTCATGTTGCTGGATCTACAGGTGCAATTTCAACAATTGAATATGAGCCCGGATTGGTTCAAAACGATATAAAAGAATTTTTAGAAAAAATCATGCCATATAAATATGATTATAAGCATCATAGAACTTGGGGTGACCATAATGGTTCAGGTCATGTAAGAAGTTTTCTTATTAAGACCTCTGAAACTTTTCCTTTTCACAACGGAAAGTTAATCCTAGGCACTTGGCAACAGATTATCTTCTGCGAATTTGATGAAAAACCTCGTCATCGAACAATTTATTGCCAAATTATTGGGGAATGAAATTTATTTATTCTTTTGAATAACATTTGTGAATTCTTCAACCAATAAAGTGTAAACATCTCTACGGCGCATATCATCAAATTCATCAATCATTTTTATAACCTTGGTGGTTTTTTCATTTATCTGTGCCTCAAATGAAGGGATTTTTCTGATAAATTGCTCACTCCTATTCTTAGCGTTAATTTGGTATTCTAAATATCGTAAAAAATTGCTATTTTTTTTTTCCATCATTTTAACCTTCCTAAATTAATTCACTTGACGATATAAAAAAAGGAGATTAATTAAAATGAGAGTGTTATTTATATGACTCGTGATTAACACGTGAATATTATCAAAAGAATACGCGTGATCTTGCTTCTTAACGTGAAGAACAAAAGATTAAAAATAATGAATTTTACTTGATAATAAAATATTCGAAAATAACCAAGAATCTTAAAATGTGATGGATGAATGGAAGAATTTTACAAAGTAATTATCGCTGGGCTAGACAACGCAGGAAAAACGTCAATTTTAACAGCGTTAGATAAAAAGTATGATTTTGATAAGGAAATCGTCTCACTCAGACCCACCATTAGAGTTGAATACCATGCAACCGAATTTCTAAGAAATAAAATTGTTTTTTGGGATCTAGGTGGTCAAGAAAAATACAGAAAATTATATCAAGAGAAACAAGAAATTTATTTTGCTAATACTGATTTAATGGTCTACATCATTGATATCCAAGATACTAAAAGACTTGAAATGGCTCTCGCTTATTTAGATATGATTTTACAAAACTTTAGGAAGAATAAAATGGATGTACCACTCATAATTAGCTTTCATAAATATGATCCAGAATTCCGTGAGAATGAAGGTATGATTAAACAAGTTGAAGATTTAAAAGAAATTATTCTAAAAAAATATCCCTCTTTTAAGATATTATTTCAGCAAACATCAATTTTTGATATTATATCCATCGTCCAATTAATTTCATATGGGTTGTCTATCTTCGACGATAAATTTTTTGCTCTCTCAGAACTATTGGAAACATATTTAAAAGAGTTTAATTGCACCTCTTTGATTGTTTTTGATAAGAACGCGATTATTATTAGTGAATATTATAATGAATTTATTGAACCCGATATTTACATTGAACTTATTGAGTCAATTAAAAATCATCTCTTCTTACTTAAAAGAATGTTGGAGGAATCGTACGAGGCAGATTATAACTTTTCCAATGTTGGAAAAAACTTGCTTTCATATCTTCACAGAGTAAAAATTGCTTCTATATCTTCACAGAGTGAAACTTCACTATTTATTTCAGTAATTATTAAAGAAACGCTAAAAGATGAATTTCTGGAAAAGTTTACTGATTTTCTAAATGAAATTAAAACGTTATTAAGACCGCTTTTAAGTTAGAATTAACTTAATCTTCAGTATTTATGGGTCTATTTTTTTTATCTCTTAAATTTATGATATTGAATTAAAAAACCTAAAACCTAAAAAAAAGGAAATACTATCAAATAAAAATAACTTGAATTTTATTGCTGATAAACTAATGTCTGATAATTCATTTATAGTCACACCATGGGAAGTAAGTGGAGAAGTAGATTATGATCAATTAATTAAAGAGTTTGGAATAGAACCTATTGATGATAAATTGTTGGCTCAACTGAAGGAAATTACAAATGAGATTCACCCCTTTCTAACTAGAAAGATATTTTTTGCTCACAGAGATTTAAAATGGATATTAGACGAATACCAAAAAGGAAATCCCTTTTATCTATACACGGGAAGAGGTCCCTCTGGAAATATCCATTTAGGTCATGTAATGCCCTGGATTTTTACAAAGTGGCTTCAAGATAAATTTAATGTGGAATTATGGTTTCAGTTAACAGACGATGAGAAATTCTTATTTAATCAATCGCTTTCAATGGAAGATGCTTATAAATACTCATACGATAATGCTTTAGATATTATTGCTTTAGGTTTTGATCCAAAAAAGACTTTTATCTTTTCAGATATAGATCTCGCTGGCACTCTCTATAAAAATGCGTTAAAAATAGCTAAAAAAATAACTTACTCTACCATTAAAGCTACTTTTGGATTAACTAATAGCGCAAATATTGGACAAATTTTTTATACAAGTATTCAAACTGTTCCAGCCATAATTAAGAGTATAATTGAAAAAAAGAATGTTCCATGCATAATTCCTCATGCTGTAGACCAAGATCCACATTTTAGATTATCAAGAGACGTTTTACCAAAACTGGGTTATTACAAACCTGCTTCTATACAATGCATATTTCTACCAAGTCTTCAACAAGGAGGAAAAATGTCTGCTTCAGTAGAACATACTGCGATCTTCACAAAGGATACACCAGATATAGTCAAGAAAAAAGTAAATAATGCTTTTACAGGTGGACAAGCAAGTGCAAAAATACAAAGAGAATTAGGAGGAAATCCCTCAATATGTTCGGTTTATAAATATCATTTCATGCTTTTCACTTTAGATGATGACGAAATTAAAAAGATTCAATCAAGATGCAAAGGAGGAGATTTACTTTGTGGAGAATGCAAGAATAATTTAACGCAAAAGATCAACAAATTCCTTTCAAAGCATCAAGAAAAAAGAGAAAAGGCAAAAGACGTGATAGATGATTATCTACTCAAAGAAAAAATTAATCTAAGATCATTGGTAAATGAAAAAAATAAAAAATTTGTATAAAAATAAAGAAATCTGGAAATATTACTATTCATTTTTCGTTTTATCTAAATATATGTCAAAATTTTTCAAGAAAAGTGAACTTTTTTAATACTTGGGCGATACTTTATTAATTTTTTTTCACCTTCAAGGTAGGCTTTAAATATTTTTCAAAATATAATATATTGTTATTTTGTCAATAGTACTTAAGGGTTAAATAATGGTACCTACAAATCCAAATCAAAAAAAAACCGTGAAGAAGGAAAAATCACTTGACTCTATTGATAGAAACATAATAAGAATTCTGCAGAAAAATGCAAAAACGTCTTATAGAGAAATTCAAGAAAAATTAGGCATATCCATAGGTACAATCCATAATAGAATCTCTAAGCTGGAGGATAATCAGATTATAGAAGGATATACCCTTAATCTCAACAATATTAAACTTGGATATAAATTCACTTTTCTCATACGGGTTCAAATTGATGGTAAGCATACCGCAGAAATTTTAGAAGGATTTAAGGAGAAACCAGAAGTATGCTCGATTTTTCACACAACTGGTGAGCAATCTGCTGCGTTAATATGTAGATTTAAAGAACCTGAAGATGTCCACGATTTTATTAAAGAAATCAATGAAGAAGAATGGGTTACAAAGACTATCTCTAACATGGTGCTTAAAGAATACAAAAATACATCCTCGATTATTGGCATTTGATAAAGGAGGTTATATTATTTCTTTTTGATTTTGATTGAGTAATATTCTCCCTCTATTTTAAAATCGACCACTTCATGACCATGGGATTCTGCAAATCTTTTAATATTTTCACCCGCTTCGCTGAAATCCCCTTTCACTTCAAGTATTTCATCATTTGCCATTGAATTAAGCATTTTTTTTGTCTTAGCTACAGGCAAGGGACAAACAAGATCCGAACAATCCAAAACTTTTAATTCTACTATTTTTACCACCTTTAGTATTCAACAAAAGATTATACTATCTGCCTCTACACACATGTCTAAAAAACCATTCATGGTAGTTTTGCTGCATCCAGGTAATAATTCTTCTTCTGACATGCCTCTTGCTTTCATGCAAACTCCACAAACAAGTACTTTTGCACCTTCTTCAATTACATCCGCTAGCCATTTACCTACATTATCATAGGTCTTAGGGTCTTGGCCTTTCTTTCCAACCCAAATGCCATCTTCTACTAAAAATATATTTACTTTATGATCCTCTAATAAAGCTGTGTAGGCAAATCTAAGTAAAGTATAAGGTCTTTCATGTGTGTATTGACCCGAGCCAATAGCAATTGTAAAAACTTTTTGTTTTCCAGACATTTTAATTCTAATCCTTTTGAAAGATTCTAATAATTATTTAAATCTTAATATATATTAAAAATTTCGTACTGATTTATCAAGAATATCGATAAATTAAATAATAGTCTATACTATAAATTAAATAAGCAATGAAGATTGAATTTTTAAGGACTTTTGTACTTCTTGCAGACGAAAAAAGCTTTTCTAAACTTGCTACTACATTAAAAATCTCTCAAAGTACATTATCTCATCGTATTTCCAAGATAGAGAGTGAATATGGAGATATTAAATTAATCAATAGAACAACTCGAAAATTTGAATTAACTGAGGAGGGATCTATTTTCCTTGAGTATGCTAAAGGAATCGTAGAATTGTACGATAAAAGCAAGAAAAAGTTAGCAAAATATAGTGATAAAATCACTGAAGATATAATCATTTCAGCTTCAACACTTCCGGGGTCACATATTTTACCAAAATATATTGCCCAATTCAGAGAACGATATCCCAACGCTAATTTTAAAATTGTAATTAATAATTCTGCACAATCCTTGGAGTTAATCACAAAAAACCAAGTGGATTTTGCAGGTGTCGGAAGTTTTATGGGACATACAGGAGAGAATTTTGATGTTATAAAAATTGGAGAAGAAAACTTAAAGTTTGTTTGCTCTCCTAACCATGAACTCGTAAAAAAGAATAATACTATCCTATTTAAAGAATTAATAAAATTCCCATTTATTAGTAGAGAGAATGGATCAGGAACACGCGATATTTTCGAACATAATTTTCTCGAGCATGATAAGTTAGATATTAAATTAGCCATGGACAATAATGATTCAATTATCTCCGCAATTTACGAATCCGATTATATCTCTGTTCTTAGCGAGACAATTGGACAAAAAGCTGTGAATGCCGGGCTCATTACATTTTTAGAAATTAAAGAATATCCTGTCATAACATCTCGGGACATTTATTTCATAAAGCCTAAAGATAAAGAACTTGTTATTCTAAAGAAAAAATTCTGGGAAACTTTAATCAAAGAGCTTTAGCTTTACTTAACAAGTATTTAATTAAGAAATTTGCTCTAATAATAGAGAAGAGCGGTTTTTCCATTTATTTTGGAAAATCACAACTTCTTAAAATCTAGAGAAATTGAATTTATACAATATCTTAACCCTGTTGGTTTCGGTCCATCCTTAAATACATGACCAAGATGACCACCACATTTTTTGCATAAAACTTCCGTACGAAGCATCCCAAAACTTCGATCTGTTTTAGTTTCAATATTTTTTTCATATTTAGGTACATAGAAACTTGGCCAACCACATCCAGACTCAAATTTAGTCTCTGAATCAAATAGGGGTGCTCCACATCCAGCACAAATATATTTTCCTTTCTCATGATTATCCCAATACTTACCCGTGAAAGGACGTTCAGTGTCTTTATTACGCATTACTTGATATTGTTCTTTTGTCAGTTTCTTGCGCCATACAGTATCCTTAGTCTTATCTTCTGTTTCTTCCATGGTAACTAATAATGCCAATTAGGTTAATTATTCATTATCATTATAAAAAATGCATAATCTGTTAATTTCTTCTTATTCTTATAATTAGAACACTTTTACTGCTAATGAAAAAGAGGATTTTTAAAGATCCCCAAATCATAAAATTCATAAAATCCAGAAAATTAATGAATCTATAATATTAATAAAAAATTAATTATGAGAAATATAGGTGAAAATTAATGTCTGTTCCAATATTAATATTAAAGGAAGGAACTGAGCAAACTAAGGAAAAAGAAGCAAGAATGCAAAATATTAATGCAATGATGGCGATAACAGAGACCGTTAGATCAACACTCGGACCAAAAGGAATGAATAAAATGCTTGTTGATGGAACTGGTGATGTAACAATTACAAACGATGGCGCTGAAATCTTGAAAAGCTTGAATATTGAAAATGTGGCCGCTAATATGATGGTAAACGTTGCTAAATCAATAGATGATGATATAGGTGATGGGACCACATCTGCAGTTATTTTTTCAGCACAATTATTAGCAAATGCACTGGAGTTAATCGAACAAGATGTTCATCCTAAACCCATTACGCATGGATTTCATTTAGCAGCTAAAAAAGCTCTTTCAATTGTAGATAAAATCGCTGAAAACATCTCCGCTGAGGATGAAGAAATCTTGAAAAAAGTTGCAGTCACAGCAATGAATTCCAAAGATGTTATGGGTTTAAAAGACTTTTTCGCAGAAATCGCAGTTAAAGCAATAAATCTCATAAAGGAAGAAGGTAATACTTTTTCTAAAGTTGGAAACGTAAAAATAGTCAAAGCTCCTGGAAAATCACTCAAAAATACAGAACTGATCAATGGAGTTTATATTGAAAAGGAAAGAGTAAACGCCATGATGCCTGACATCGTTAAGAATGCTAAAATCGCTGTTATTAGAAAGAAATTGGATGTGACCAAAACAGAAATTTCTGGAGAAATTCGCATTACTAATCCTGCTGATATACAGAAATTCCTTGATCAAGAAGAAAAAATATTGTTTGATTACCTTAAAATCTTCAAAGATTTAGGAGTAACCATGGTTGTCAATAACAAGGACATTTCAGATAAATTTGGTGCATTCTTGGCAAGAGAAGGGATCGCTGCGATTAAGAATTTGGGAGACAGTGATATTAAAGCCGTTACTAAAGCTACAGGAGCTAAAAGAATCGATGATCTCATGTCTTTAAGTGAAAATGAGCTGGGTTATGCTGAAAGTATAAAGTTCGAAAAAATCGCAAATAATGATTACACGCTATTCACAGGGTGTAAGAATCCCAAGTCTGTTTCAATCTTGCTGAAAGGAGGCTTGGATAAAATTTTAGGCACAACAGAAGTAACATTGCATGATGTTTTATCTGTTGTTGCAAAAGTCACTGATACTAAGAAGGTTGTTGCTGGTGGGGGTGCTATATATATCGAATTAGCTAAACATTTAAGAGAATATGCTAATGAAATTAGTGGCAAAGAACAATTAGCAATTACTGCATTTGCTCTTGCTCTTGAAGAAATCCCTAAGACGTTGATCAAAAACGCTGGACTAGATGAGATTGAAAATATGACTGAACTACGAGCAGCTCATAAATCTGACGCTGATAAATGGGTTGGCATTGATACAATAACCAATTCAATAGGCAACAATTTTGATAAAGGCATAATAGAGCCTGCTGCTTTAATCAACCATATTATTAAATCTGGTAGTGGATTGGCAAATCTAATTTTACGCGTTGATAGAATTATTAATGCTAAAGGCTAAATTATTGCATTTTTCATAAGTGCTCTTTTTTATTATTTATTTTTTTTTCCCTTGATACTTTTAATATAATTTCACTTTTTCCCAATTTTTTCCCTCCTCAAGGATAGAAAAGCATTTAAATTATCCCCTTATCTCAATAAATACTCAATAAATACTCAATAATATAACAGCTGATTTTAATGGATTATTTAAAGGAAATAGAGGGTTTTGTAATCAAAGGAATACTAACAGAACCAGATTTTGAGAAATTAAATGCTCTAAATAATCAACATATCTTGCACATAATTCATCAATTTGTAGATTTGTGCAAACCTAGCAAACTTACTGTTATCTCTGATTCTGAAAAGGACATTATGTATGTAAGGCAAAAAGCAATTGAAAAGCACGAAGAATCCAAATTAAATATAAATGGTCACACGGTTCATTTTGATGGATTCATTACAATGTCTAATCACGATCAAGCAAGAGATAAAGGAAATACAAAGATTTTAATTCCTAAAGGAGGATATAAACCACCAGCTTTGAACACAGTTGATAGGGAGGAAGGTTTACGGGAAATCTTGAAAATCATGGAGGGTTGTATGAAAGGGAACGAGTGCATTATTCGGTTTTTCTGTCTTGGTCCTAAAAACTCGAAATTCTCTATTCTCTCTCTTCAACTCACAGATTCACTTTATGTAGCCCATTCAGAGGATTTATTATATCGAGCAGGATATGAAGAATTCAAAAAATTAAATAACTCCGATAATTTCTTTTATTTCATCCACTCAGCTGGAGAATTAATAGGAGATCCACCTGTTACTAAAAATTTAAAAGATCGAAGAATATACGTGGATTTAAAAGAATCCAGAGTCCTCTCTGTTAATAATCAATATGCTGGTAATAGTTTAGGCTTAAAAAAATTAGCCCTTAGATTAGCTATTCATAAGGCAAATAATGAAGATTGGCTTACAGAACATTACTTCATAATGGGAGTTTGTCCAAAAGGAAAAAATCGAGTGACATATTTTGCAGGTGCTTACCCCAGTGCTTGTGGAAAAACATCTACAGCAATGTTACCCGGTCAACAAGTAGTTGGTGATGATATTGCTTATTTACGTTCTTGGGACGATGGATTTGCTCATGCAGTAAATATAGAAAGAGGTATATTTGGAATTATAAAGGATGTAAATCCAATCGACGATCCCGTTATATATGAAGCTCTTACAACCCCACGAGAGACCATTTTTTCTAATATTCTAATTAAAGATGGAGAATCATACTGGTTAGGCATGGGTAAAGATGCCCCAAACGAAGGATTCAATTTTTCTGGTAATTGGAATGACAAAAAAACAGATGAAAATGGAAACTCGATACCACTCGCTCATCCTAATGCGAGATATACAATAAGACTTAGCGAATTATCTAATACCGACAATAGATTTGAGGATCCAGAAGGAGTCCCCCTACATGGTATATTTTATGGGGGACGAGATTCAAATACCATGCCCCCAGTAATAGAAAGTTTAAATTGGGAACATGGAATATTTCTCGGAGCCACAATTGAATCTGAAACTACATCCGCAACAATAGGAACTGAAGGAGTGAGAAAATCAAGCCCAATGGCTAATCTTGATTTCTTAGTTGTCCCTTTAGGTAAATATCTAAATAATCACGAAAAATTTGGAAATCAATTAAAGCATTGTCCAAAAGTGTTTTCCACTAATTATTTTCTTAAAGGTGAAAATGGAAAATATTTGAACGGAATACTCGATAAGAAAGTATGGATCATATGGGCAGAAGGGAGAACTCAAGGTGATTTCGAAGCGATTAAAACACCAATTGGATACCTTCCATTATATAAAGATTTGAAAAATTTATTTGAACTGGAATTAGGAAAATCCTATTCGGAGACAGATTATATCGAGCAATTTTCAATAAGAATAAAAAATATTTTAGCAAAATTTGATCGGATGGAAACAATGTTCAAAGCTGAAAAAGACATACCAGAATTTATATGGACTATTTTTAATAAACAGAAAATCGATTTAATCCAACTAATGAAAGATAAGGGAAAGGATGTTATCTTTCCAAATGATTTTATTAAAAAATGAGTATTTTTGTTTTACTTTAAAATTTTCACATTAAAAGCTTCATTCCTTCACGAACTTTATACGTTCGCTCTTGACGATTGACGGCGATAAACCTCTTTATTTCTAGGTTATTTAACAAATCCCGCATCTCGATCTTATCCTTGTCCAATTTCTTAGCAAGACCTTCAATATCTAATTCGTAAGTTCGTAGCACCTTGAGCAGCGAAGAATAATTCTCATAAATTTGGTTAACAATATACTTTAATGCTTTGTCTAAATTTTCACCCGTCCTAGTAGTCGTGGGGAATATAACGGCATCTGGTGGTAAATAATTTTGAGAACGGACAATTTCTGGATGTCTAGCTCCAACGATATCCTGCTTATTTGCTAAATATACTATCGGGGTTCCAGGTAGTAAAGCTTTCCTCACGGCATTAAGTATTATGAGTCCATCTTCGTCCTTATCAGGGTGGGCAGCATCAAACATGAAAATGAGCCCATCAGTGCCTTGTACTATAACATCTCTCATTACTTTAAATCTTAACAAACCTGGTGTTCCAAATAGAAACACATCAAATCCATTCAACTTAACTATTCCAAGATCCATGCCGACCGTGTAATAGTTATTATCTCTCGCTTTTGCTTCCACATTGAGAGCTTTTTCATCAAAATGACTTATTAATGTTGATTTACCACATCTTAGTGGTCCGCAAACGCAAATCTTTATCGTAATTCACCTTAAATTTTAATAAAATTTTGTCGGATTCTATTAGTGTTTCATATATTATTATTTTCTAATTAGTCTGCTTTATTTTATAATTAGATTAATACCCAGATAATATAAAATTTCCAACGCGAGATGAATGAAAAATATATGAACGAAAAATATTCTTCATTTTTGTATATATAAAATAAATTTATCCACATTTATAAATTTGCTCCTAACTTCAATATGTCGGATTTTTCACGGTAAAAAGTCGAATATTTTGGTAAGATTTCCCCAAGAAAAAAAGGAATTTCAAGATCCAATTTCCGTAGTAAATTTGAGATTATAATTACTTGCAAAATACATATTTATATTTCATTAATGATGATTATGGATATACTTTTTTGTCATCATTGTTTTAAGAGGAAAAGCTCTCAAAATCGATCATTACTAAATTACGCTTTTTTTCCGAAATAAACTGATCAAATATCGCGAAAAGTTGATCAAATTCAACGAAAAAATGTAAAAATCGCACATTATATGCAATCTTTAAATATGAAATAGTCATTAATAATCATTATAAAGTTATATCTTAGTTGAATTAACTATATCTTTTTTTATTGATCGTTAATTCATTATTAATGTAATAATTTAGTAAGAAGATAAAAAAAAAAAAAAAAATACCAAATGAAGAAAAATGCCAAATAGTAATATTATGGTAATAGGAGCAGGAATATCGGGTATAGAAACATCTCTTACTTTAGCCGATCAAGGATATAAGGTGATTTTAGTGGAGAAAACCTCTTCTGTAGGGGGTAGAATGGCTCAACTTGATAAAACATTTCCAACCTTAGATTGTTCGATTTGTATTCTAGCACCAAAGATGGTGGAAGTAGCTAGACACCCTAATGTTGAACTTCTCATGTATTCGGAAGTTCAAGAAGTATCTGGTGAAACTGGTAATTTTAAAGTAAAGGTTGCTAAAAAAGCACGATATGTTGATTGGGATAAATGTACAGGTTGTGGCGCATGTATGGAAAAGTGCCCTATGAAAAAGATTCCGAGCGAGTTTGAAGAAGAAATAGGTAATCGCACTGCTATATACATTCCTTTTCCACAAGCCGTACCAAGAAAGGCAGTCATTGATGCTGAAAAGTGTCTATATCTAACAAAAAACGCATGCCAGTTATGCGAAAAAGAATGTGAAGCTGGAGCTATTACTTGGGATATGAAAGACGAAGTAGTTGAGTATGATGTGGCATCAATAATTGTTGCTACAGGAATAGACCTATTAGATCCAACACCGATAGTTAGATATCATTACGGAGAATATCCTAATGTTATTACAGCAATGCAATATGAACGTTTATTGAGTGCATCTGGTCCTACTGAAGGACAATTGCTTAGACCTTCAGATAAAAAGCATGCCCTTGAAATTGGTTTTATTGGATGTG
>DAOUVJ010000186.1 GCA_030667705.1 Promethearchaeota archaeon
ATGTGAGTTCACAACTTAAGAATATTGAAATACCAACTTTAATTTTAGTGGGAAAAGACGATTTTATTTGTCCACCATCACAGGCTCAACGTTTACATGATAAGATTCCTAATTCTGATCTACATGTATTTGAGAAAAGTGGACATTATCCTTTCTATGAGGAAACAGATAACTTTTTCAAAGTAATACGCGATTGGTTCAAAAAAGTTAAATAAAATTTACTTGATTTTTCCATAAATTTCCGTATTTTTATTATATTCTTTAGCGACTTTTCTTCCATCTTTACTTGATAACGAGAGCGACATTTCAGCATTTCTACTCAATGATCCCGAAAAAATTAATCGATCTCCTGAATAAAGTACAATATTCTTACTCGCATAAACCTGATCTGCTCTAATCTTAACTTTCTGATTAAAGACTTGAATATCCAATTGGATGTGTTTATCATTGTAATGTTTATGTTCATCGAATCTGTTTTGCCTTTTTGAATGTGTAGGATTTATAGGATTGACCACAATATCTTGTCCGAAGGAATACATTTCATAATCTAAGTCATTTGTTAAGTAATCCCTAACTTCAATGACAGGTCTTGCTAGATCTTTATCACGGAATCCATGTGGAACTTTTACAGTCATTTTAATGGTTAATACTTTTGCTATATCTCCCGCTTCAATAAAAATGATCGTATCTATTATTGAGGGAAGCATTCCAAGTTCAATTCTTCCGATGAATCTTTGGATTGCATCAATAGCGGATGCGGAATGCACAACTCCCACCATTCCAACTCCAGATAATCTAAAATCAGAAAATATCTGAAAGTCTTTTGTGGTACGTACTTCATCAAAAATTGTGAAATCAGGACGTACTAAAAGGAGTATATCTGCTGAATTCTCAAGACTCCCCTCTAGTTTTGTGTATTGTGTGATTTCAGGATCAACTTGTAGATCTCTCACACTCTCAAGTGTTTTCACAATTTTATCTTTCTTTGAGTAATAATTAGCTAATGCTGCTGAAAATGTACTTTTCCCTGCACCTGGTGAACCAGAAACTAATATTCCTTCAGCCTTAGATAGACGTTTCTTTAGTCTATCATTAATTGTATAATCTTTTAGTGTCAAGCTAACTATTGGTCGCACTGCTGTTATTTCAATGTTTTTTGAAAAAGGAGGTCTAGTTATTACAATCCTGAATTCTCGCAATTGGGCGACGACTGCCCCGAATTTTTGAATTTCTATAAAGGAATATGGATCTTCTCCTACATATTCAACGATTTCCATGGCTATCTCTTCAATTAATTTCTTATTAATGATTTCCAATCCCACTTGTTCCAGAAACCAATTTCCTGGACTACCTTTTTTTGCGTAAGCTGGCAACCCTCTCTTTAAGTGAATGCTCATAGTATTTTCTTCAAAGTAGTCAAAAATTTTCAAGTGCGAAGGCTCAGTTTTTAAAGTAGATCTTTTTTCTTTTATTTGCATTATCTCCATTCCTTCAAATATTCCCACATCTCCTTGAATTCTGTCAGCAGTAATTAATATAGCATCATTTTCACGAGCTCCACTTCTAATAAGTGAATCTAATTCTCCCCCTGGTGCCATTTTTATTTCTTCTCGAGTGGGACGATGACCAATTAGATGGAGAGTTATTTTTCCCTCATTGTGAAGTTGTCTTAAATTTTTTAGCACATTTAAACCAAAAAATCCTATTTCTTTTTGAATATTTGTTCGATACTCTACTTCAGCAACAACTATATTTGATATGTATATCTCAGGTTGTTCTCCTATATCACCATCTTCTATTAAATCTATAATCCTTCCATTAAATATCACAGAAGTATCGCAAGCAAATTTATCTGGCATAATCTTCTTCATTTATTTCTGCATTGTTAATAATTTCAAACTTATTGACACTATAAAATATGGGCCTACTTAAACGATCAACCGTAGCAACTATGAGATCTTTTCTCGAACTAAGGGCTACTCTTGAGATTTTATCAAGATCTCGTAATTCGATGGGAGTTCCCTCAAACACGGGATAAATGAGATACCGCGCGGAGTCAGTTTCAAAATCAGCACCTCGTTTGTAAACCCGGAATTCAATACCCTCACCATATCCGCTGCGAACAAAATACCCTCTTTTTCTTAAATCCATGTAAATTATGTATTTATGCCATAGCTTATCATCATATTGTGAAAAGTATGTTAAAAGACCTTCAAAATCGTAAACATCATTTTTTTTATCATTATCAATGAAAATCAGCAATCTTTTCCTTTCACATAATAATAATACTTCGACGGGATTAAAGCTCAACTTTTCGGTATCTGGGTCTTCTTTTTCAAGATCTCCTATATAAGAAGTGTAATAGAATTCTTGAATTGCTTCTGGATCAGAAATAATCACTCTATCTTCCTTGATAATTCCTTCTACTTGCGTTTTCTCAGCTTTATCATTTACTTTTTCTTTTTCAGTCATTTTCTATGTATATCTAAGATTTTATTTCTAATGAATTTTTTCTATATAGATTCTTTTGATTGAGTTATAACAAAATCTACTAACTTTCCTAATTTTTTCACATTTTCATAAATTTTAGGTGTCTTTTCCATCAAGTAATCCTTAAAATCATCCCAACTCTCTGTTTTATCACTTGGAGCTTCAGAAATTATGGTTTTGATCTCTTGGAAATCAGTGGTATATATTAGTTTGTTATTTACTCTGTTTGATAGATCAGACATGAAAAAGAGGTAGTAGTCATTTAAATCCCACGGATTCATAACACTGTCAGGTTTATTTCCATCACCCGTTTTCCTTCCTCGAGATAATCTAGTATCGACCATTGTTGGCAGAATTTGATTGAAAGTGATATTTTCTTTTTTATATTCTAAAGCCATGGATCTTTGCAATCCTACTGTTGCATACTTTGTTGCCGTGTAAGCTGCAAATTTCGGCATTGCGTTAGGAAATGCCGCGCTACCAGTAATTAAAAATCGTGCTTTTGATTTTTTATCGTCCTTTTTCAGATATGGATAACAGGCTTTAAATGTATGATACACACCTAAAATATTAACATTTACAATATTTGAAAATCTGTCATTATCGAATTCGTGAGTAGATCCCATTCTAGATGCCCCAGCGTTAGCAATTACTCCATTAAGGAGACCCAATTTCTCATTGAATAGCTCAAAAACTTCAGCAACATCATCGTATTTAGTAATATCTGCATTTTTAATTATTACTTTTCCATTTAGGGATATTTCTTCTATTTCTTTTTTAGTTTGCTCAAGTTCTTCTAATGTTCTTGATATGAGCCCGAGATTTGCTCCTTCTTTAGCAAATGCTATAGCAATATTTTTTCCAATTCCTCGACCAGCACCCGTGATAACTATATTTTTATCTTTTAAGAGCATAGTAATTTATTTCAACTTTTTCCAAAATTTAAGATTTACTTTCATTTCATTTAATTAAATTAGTATACTTCATTTATCTTACTATATATGAATGATTTCTTTCTCAAATTATCAAGTAGATTATCAGATGCTTCTAAGATCGTTTTTATGGGGATTGGAGAGGAAAAATTAGCCGATGATGGCGTAGGACCTTATATAATTAGTGAATTATTACCCCATGCTAATGAAAACGTTCTGTTTATTAATGCTGGTATAGATCCAATGTCTCGTGTTGAAGACGTGGTTTCATTCGCACCATCACATCTCGTTTTGATTGATACTTGTACATTAAATGACCCTCCAGGCACCGTTGCCATATTAGCAAGAGAAAACATAAGCGATTACGTTCCGATTTCTACCCATACGATACCAGTTCATATCGTGATTGATCTTATCATGGAAAAACAACCAGACTTGAATGTATTTATGATAGGGATAGTTCCTGAAAGCCTTGAAGGATTTAAAGAATTGAAACAATATGGTGAAGGAGATATATCTTTAGAGGAATTTAGTGAGAATATTGATTTACCCTTTTTCCAAATTAATCTCACAAAAACTATTCAAAACGTAGCTGATCAGTTAATATTAATGATTAAAAAATTAATGGATGAATAGTATAATTTATTTTAAGAGTTTTTTTGATCTGTGAACCTATTTACAATCAAATCAATGGTTCTTGAAACATGATTTTTCTCTGTTTCATTGACTTCTTCTTTAAATTTCTCAAGAAATTTTATTACATTATCTGCATCTCTTAATTTTCTAATATGGTCAGAACCTTCTTTTGTTAAATTTCCACCCCATGCCATTTCCTTATTTCCTCGGATCTTCAAGTACCTTTTTAAATGGTTTTAGAAATTCTTGTTTCATATTGATCTTTTTTCTAACTTTATCAATTTTCAATAACGGAATGAGTTTTGCATTCCTTTTTTTAGCTCTTTCATCATTTTGGGGGAATGTATCATAAACGCCATGACTTTCATAATATTCATGATCTGCTAAAAATACAAAACGATTCCTGCCATAAACGTCATCTCTAAAAGATTTCATTGCAGCTTCTCCCAAGAATGAAATTGGTTTTATGTAATCAGTAACTGAAAAATCAACTGCTTGTTTACCTAAGTTATATAGAAGAGAGTCGATATGTGATGAGTCGCCAAATTCATCAGTAACTCCATCAACAAAATTAGAGTCTTGGTATTCAATGTGTGCCATGAGCATCTCTTTAATATTATGATTCTGGCTAAGAGGACCAGATATAATATAGCCTAATTGTTTTCCTATTAAAGTAGGAGTATGGTTGTTGAAAAAAGCTCTATCATAAATTAACTTCCACCTTGATGATAAATACCTGTCCTTTATTATGCTTGCAAATATTAAGATATCTGCTTTCATCACTCTATTTGTCCAAAAATCAGTGAATCCATCTTTATCTTTATAAATGCATTCATGGTTGTATCCACAATGTATACAACCGATACAAGGTCCCTTAATATCAATATCATAAATATTTACTAACTCGATATTATTTGAAAATGACTTTACGAATTGATTTACCATTTTACCCAAATTAGAAGAATCACTTGTATCTTCTGAAACAATTAATATTTTTTTACCTTGAGTATCAATTTTTTCTTGGTTAAAGTCTCCAGGTTCATAGTTAAACTCTCTGATTTGAGCTTTTTGATAATGTTGAGTTGTAGGTTGTTTTGTTTCAATTGCTTTAATAAATTGTTCACCAAATAATAACCAGCGAGCTCTTCTTTTTGGGTATAACAAATCCCAACTATCTGCCGGGAAATAACCAACGTATTTCATCCCAAGATCATCACAAATTGCATGGAGGTAATTTTGAGCCGTATGGTCATAAATGTGAATTGAGGTTGATAAAACAGCAGTGTACTTGTCTTTGAAAACATGTTCCTTGTTTCTCTCAAAAATTAATTCTATAAATCGTTTATACTGGGAGCATACGAGCATTACGTATACGGGGAACACCCATATAACACCATCTGATTCTTTTATAGTCTCGATTATATCGTTAAATTTTTCGTCATTTTTTTCAATTACTTTAATTCTTTGAGCAATATCTAAGAATACATACTCATGTTCTGGATGTTTCTTTTTGATATATAAAATATATTGCATTGATACGCTTTCTGCCGTCCCTTTTGGTGATCCGTTTAATATAGCGAATTTCATATCTTTTGAGCTTTATAATTTAATTATATATATATTTAATTATTCATATATTGCCATAAAACCATAAAAGATTTGTCATTTAGAAAAAAAAGAGTTAGAATTTTTTTTAGTTAGAAGGTGGAAATCCAAGTAAGCAGTAAGTACAGTCCTGCTATTACAGCTATTAATACGGGTGTGAACCATGAAAATATCGCATTCTTTGCGTAATTTATCTTAAAGTTAACAGCTTCATGGGGACATAACTCCACACAGCAATAACAAGTTATAC
>DAOUVJ010000037.1 GCA_030667705.1 Promethearchaeota archaeon
ATCCAAAACGATCCTCTTTGTAATAACTAGCGTCAAGACTGATTGAAGCGTTCCCATAATATAAATATGTGTCATGATCTATAGTATGAGCAGAACTGTTTACCACGAACCAAATAGTTGCCATATCCCCATGAGGATAATCTGTAGTAACATAATAATCTCTTAAAACGCCGTTTTCTACAATTCTAATATCATCTAAATCATCTTGCATGTTTCCTTGGTTAATATATTCTGTATGATTTATCCGTATATACGTAGCAGCATCTACTAAATCATCATCGTAAGAATTAGTAATATTAATACATTGTCTCCATTGGAAATTTTGGTTCCACCAAGGATCTTCTCCAATGCCATTACTTAGCGATAAAACATCATTGTCAAATTGCTCTTCCAACGTTGTAGTAGAATCGTTTGAACTTAAAAAATTTGTTGGGAAAAACATACTAATATTCAGTATCACTAATAATGAAAGAAGAGTTAGTATTCGTCGTTTTTTATTTTGCGTGAATTTAATTGTCATAATATTTTTCTTTTTGTATTTTATTTGAGTCTTTTATTAAAGATTAAAAAAAATGATTTTTAACTCAATAATTGCAGTACCTCATATTTAATTATTCGCTAAAACATTAGCATTATTTTTAATATTATTATTATTTGGAATAATTCAGACTAGTGTTATTAGTATTTAAATTAAAATAACAAAAAAACGAAGAAAATATACAAAAAATAAATACAACAAAAATAGATAAAATTTAACTTTTGTTCATAATTAAGTAGATTTTACGCTTTTTGGGTGAATTTGGATTGTCTATCATGAATCCCCCTTTAAATGGAGTGTTCTCAATAAACATTTTTCCAATTAAATCCATCATCATATCATTTTTAGGATAAAATTGAAAAATTGCTTTAGATTGGGGTTTTAGAATCGAATATACTGATTTTGCTAAATTTTTTAATGCTAGCTTGTTACTTTTACTATTAACATCTCGATAAACCCATTGTAACGCTGAAACAGAAATGACCGCATCAAATGTTTCAGGTTTAAATGGAAGAATACACATATCTGCTATAATAGGATTTAATTCTTTAATATCATAATATCTAAGAAATTCAGCTATAATATCTATTGCTACCGTCTTGTATCCAACCTCAGTTAAATACATTCCAACAAACCCCGCCCCACTTCCTAGATCTAATATAAGAGAATTATGTTCAGGTAAATTTAATAATTCTAAAGTTCTGATGGTTATTTTTTCTTGAATTCTCATCAGTGACTTTGACTTTGCATATTTTTCAATGTTTTCTTTACTATAATACACATTGACGTTGGAATATGACTCTTCAGGTCTCTTACGTTTTATTTCAAATTTGTATTCATCATTCACAAAGATTTTGCCTTGACAATAATATTTTCTGAATTAATATCATAAATTCAAGCATAAATCAAAAATTTTATTAAAATTTAAGTATTTAATAAATCAGTTGTTAGAATATTTTAAGCTATAAAATTTCATAAATAAATAATAATAAAACGGCTGTACATAGAATTACGTGAATATCATGTCTGAAAAAGAAGAAAGAGTTCTTGTAAGAAAAGCTACATTAAATTTAAGAAGAAAATACGGTAGAACCAAGCAAATTACCATAGTAGAAAGAGATGCATTTATTCCCGCTTCTTTAGAAGGGGAAATTAAGGAATTTATCTTGAAGCGGAAATCTATTCTGGCCTCTGATATCGCTTTAAAATATGATATTAGAATTTCTACAATAAAGCTCTTACTCAAACAAATGGAACAACAAGGTGTAATCAAACTTCTCGATCCTTCGCTTAAGTTAAAAATTTATATCCCTTCTTCCTAAATTACCTTCAGTATTATAAAATGTTAGTTAATTTAGAAAGAAATTTATATTCAACTAAACTATACCTAAATGAAGAATTTATCTAGATGCAGATGTAGCCTAGTTGGTAAGACGCTAGCTTCGAATGTATGAAGAGTGACAGAGAAAGCTGGTGCGTGAAAGCGTTCGGGGGTTCGAGTCCCTCCATCTGCGTTCAATCTTCCACTATTATGTGTGATATTGAAATGACTGAAGAATTTATCGTGTTGGGAGAATTACATCAAGATCTTTATTATGAAAGTGAATTTTATGATAAATTAGTTGAAAAAATCACGACTAAGTTGCTTAATTTTTTACATCATAATCCTGATGATTTTAATTCAAGGATTGCACGTAAAATTATAGCACAAGCATTTGGGGAAATCCCCAAGAAGATTGAAAGTCAAGGTTATATCAAAAGAGGAGGGAATGGTAATAATTCTGCAGATTATATCTCACGATTGGAAATTCCAACGAGATTAATAACGGTAATAGGACGGGATTGTGAGTGGATGATTTCAGAACTCAAAGAAAATGGCATTAATACGGATTATATTTTTCAACAAGATGCCCTAACTCCAATCAGTACAATAATTAAATCAGAATTTACAACCAAAATCCATGTAGCTCCAAACCTTAAACAAAAGATGAATTTTGAAGGTATTGATATTAGTAAAGAAGCATTTGAAAATGCTAAGATAATATTTTCAACGCCTATTTCATCTAAATTCAAATCATTATTCGAAATGGGTGATTCATTAGGATTAATTACCGCGTTTACTATAGAGGCACAGAAAATTCATTCTCTTGATCAATTATCAAATATAATCGGAGAAACAAAAGATATTTTTTTTCTTAATCTCAATGATGCTAAATTTATTTTAAAAGAAGATCTTAATTTAGATAAAATTGATGAAAAATTAAGCCGATTTGCGAAAGTAAGAGTTTATACTGCTGGAGAAAAAGGATCTTATCTCCTAACTGATAATTTTCAAATTCATCAACCAAGCATTAAAGTAAAAGAAATCATTGATTTAACAGGAGCCGGTGATTCTTATGCAGCAGGGTTCTTATCTAAAATATATGAATTAATTGAAGATAAAAATCACTTTCAAGAATATACGAAAATAGAACGAATTAAAGAGTTTGAATACATATTAAAAGAGTCAATGAAATTTGGCACTATTTCTTCTTTATACAAGATTACTAAGCAGGTAGCACCATCAAAAGCAGAACTTGATGATTTTATTAAGCAATTCGAAAAATAAGGAATTAATAACTGATATTACTGAATAATTTGGAATATAATATTTTCCATTTGAGGTTTTGCAGACTCTATTTTGTTTAAGATTTCTACGGTTCTTTCGAGATTTTCTACATCTTCCTCTACAACAAAGAGCAAGTAAAATTCTAAATTACCAAATTTAAGAACCTCAACTAACCCAGAATATCTTTCACCATTTTCATACTTGTCTGAAAATTCATACAAAGTTCGATTTTCAGATATGATTTTTTTCTGTGCTTCGAGATATTTTTCATATATTCGCACTTTTTCCTGTAATTGTAAATGGGGGCGATAATATTCTCCAATCGTGAATCCTCTTGAATCAAATAATGCAATTAAGACAGAATCATAGTTTTTACTTATCTCAACAAATAATTGAGAAACCATCTCCATTTTTTCAAATAATAATGATAAACCGCTTGAAAATGCATCCATGATCGATTTTATGTCATATATTGAGGTTTCAAAGAAAAATATATCAAAATCAATGCTATATCTCATCAAAGCTTGTTTTATCGTTAAAGTACGCTGATTAAGTTCTAAGTCTCTATTAATTTGGGGATCAAATTTATGAAATAAAATACACATGGGTGGATATTCTTGTTCTTCTTTAAAATGAAGCAATATTTCATCTAAATAATCTATGGTTTGTACATAGCGATCGTAATCTTGAGCATCAATTATATAATAAATTAGATCTATGCCAGAAAGGTGTCTCGTTGGATTTTTTAAATATTCTTCTCTATATTGAGTTTGACCACCAAAATCCATCCTTACAAATTCAAGTCCTAAGAATTTAAAAGCATCACGAGCAATTCTTCTAGTAGGCATCAATTTCTGTACTTCTTGTTCAAAACCAAACCGTTTAGTTATAGCTGTAATTATGCTGGTTTTACCCGCATTATCTAATCCCAAAAATCCTAATTTTCTCATTTTCTTATAATGATGGTTGCTGATTATGAATATAACTTGATCATCATTCTTAAGATTTAAAAATTTGTCGTAAAAAGATTTTTGAAAATGATTGAAAAATACACACAACATCTAAAATATAAATTCACAATTTAAACTCAATTTTTAGGAAGATATATAATAGCTCTATCCTCCTGAAATCGGAAAAGATAAATAAAGTTTATCTCCTTCTTTTAATTTGCTCTTATAATTCTTTAGATAAGTAATGTTTCTTCCATTTAGTAATACAATCATTACAGGGTTTAATTTCTTCTTGTTTTTACTCAAAAGACTCTCATCAAGACTATCTCGATATTCATCCAAAAATTGAGTAATAATATCGCCGACTGTTATTCCTTCATATTCAATCTTGCTTTTATTAGTTCTAAGAGCAAAGATATTTAGTAAGTTTAATTCTATTTTAACCATTTTCTTTTCATGGGTTTTAGTGTGAATTAGAATGTCTAATCTCTTTAAAACTTCATTGTATTTCAAATCTAAACGAAAAGTTCAAATCATCGATTCCTAAGATTAAGCTAAGGAAATATTTATTTTGGTCATATTTTTTAACGCTTCATCTATTAGTGGATCAATATCTAAATCGTTAAAGATCTTCAAAATCTCTGCCTGATTGTAGTTTTGATTTTGTGGTTTTAATTTACAGAAATCAAAAACATTCAAATTTCTAGATATTTTTTCTCTTAAATTGTTTATTTCTTCTGCATCGAACCCAATTAATGGGGTGAAAATCGGATAATCCGAAAATAAATAACTTAATGCAATTGATTCTAAATCAATATTATCATCGCAATATGAGGTATTTGTTAAAGTAAGTCCATCAGTAAATGCTCTGATTTTATCGTAACGTTTTGCTTCGAGCTCGGATTTCAAATTTCCAATTAGTTTAAATCGGGTTAGGCGACAAATTCCACAGATTAATTCAGGATTCTTAATTTTTGGAGCTATTTTTTCTAATATTTGTAACAAATTAATTTTGATTAGTGTGAAATTAGAATAAGGCGTGTAAGCTATTAATTCTCTCCAATTAGATTCCCAAATTTTCTCATTTTCTCGATTGTTTATCATGTTAAATAGAATAGGATAAATATTACTCCCTCGTTTCATCAACATGAAGCCTGCAATCAAATCATATACTCTCCCAACATCCATAACGAACATTTTTTTTGGTGTTTCAATTGGGAGCCCTACCCATGGAGTTTTTATGATTTGAGAAAATACATAGGAGAAATCATCTCGAATTTCAATAAAGATTTTCTTATTAGGATTTGATAGATTAACTTTCAAATCATAATCGGATAATTCTTCAATTATTTTTTTTCCTACGATTCGAGCAACATCAATAGAGGTATAATCATGCGTACCAGATCTTCTTACTCTTAAAGCAAAAGTATCTCCTTTCTGTAGTATTTCTTTAGCAATTTCAATAACTCTTTCGCTAATATTATTAATTTTATTTGAAGTTCTTAAAGTCGGACTTATTGAAAAAATTCCAAATACATTTTTCAGTACATCAATTGCATTACGCATGTCATTATTTTTAAAGAAAAAGAAAACTCTAGATGAATCTTTACTTAGTTGATACTTATTGAATGGAATTCCATTTCGATTAAGAGCGTTCTTGATATTATTCATCAAGATTTTTAGCATGCGTATCTTTATTTTTTGAGATTTTAACCATATTTCAGAGTATCGGATGAGTACTAGATTATATTGCTTTAATAAGTGAAGTTTTTCCATGCTAGTTGATTCCAGATATGATTATGGTATATAATTTGTTAAATGAAAAAAATATTAACATTTGGGCTATACTAAAATGCTAATATAATAATTTCCTATAATTCGAGATTTACCCGTTTTTAAATTATGTTCTTTTAATAATACAAGTCCTTTCTCAAAGATTTCTATCTCAACAAATACTTCATCAAATCTTCTTCCTTCTAAATTTCCACCATTTGAAAATACAGTATTTTCAATCTTTAGATTGAATGAAATACTTGGAGAACTATTTAAAACTAGATCAATTTGTGATCGCGCAAACTGGGATAACGCATCTCCTGAGTCTAATAACTCTGTTCTCCATACACTTAACGGGGTAGGAATTAATCCATGAAAACACGATACTCCCAAAATTTTTTTATGGCTTAATGAAAGTACCTGTTCAATAAAGTCATTTAACTTCTTTCTACCGATAAAACCTTCTTTTGAGTCAGGAGTTGTTGAATTAATCCCCTGAAAATATAGATTCCCACTATCATATAGAGGATCAAATTCACCGATGTAACGCTCCCAGTAATCCCAAGCAGGAGGGGTAGAATCTCGAGGCCCCGGAACTACTATAAACGGATGTTTAAATCGGCTCAACTTTTCCTTTGAAATAATAAATTCTTCTTTATAACTATTTTGAGTTAGATTTCCAGCATGTACTACCAAATCTACGTCTTTAAATCTATTTATTTCTTCGATAGCTCTATCTAAAATCGTTAATTCATGTTCTGATTGTTCCTTAATTAGTGAATTTGAAATTTGAATAATTCTACAAATTGGATTTTGTTTAGTCCTAATTTCTAAAGGAATATAATAATTAACTTCTCTATGAATTTGTTTCCTCGAAGCTGACTCTAAAACGGGTATTATTTGAAAACTAACGTTTCCACCATCAATTTCTATTATCGAATAAGTAAATAATTCCCGATATCTCGTTTTATTACAACAAAACGTACCAGCATTGAAAATAAACAAATCTTTCTCACTACTGCTAACTGTATACAAATTCGAAGTGTGTCTATGACCATTTAAAACAAGATCAGCTTTCGCATCTAAAAGCATTTGAAGCATATCTCCTGAATCATCAATTGCTGAACGTTCTTTACCTGTATTTGGAATGGGGATGAGTTGATGATGAAAACATACAACTTTAAATTTATCTCCACGTTTGGGATTTTCTAATTCTTTTCGAACAGTTTCAATAATACCATGATGGATTATACCTCCTGGAAGATCCGGTTTAGTGCTATCAATTCCAATTACATATATTTCATCATCTTCATATTCATAATGACGTCGTCCAATCATTTCTTCAAATAATAAATAACCCACATTCATCGCATCGTGATTTCCAATAAGCATCATTATTGGTGCATCAGAACAAGGATTAAATTTTGCCAATTGTTCCAAACTAAATTCATATTCTAATAATGTTCCTGTATGGGTTATGTCTCCTAAGTGAAGAAATAAAGAAACATTCTCAATTTTATTTATCTGATCAATACCTACATTATAAGCATGCAAATTAAAAGCACCACCAGAACGGCTAAAGTGTGTATCTGATATTATGACAAATTTTTTCTTTGGGATGAACTTTTCTGAAATATTGAAGCGTATACTCTTATCTGCTGTCATAATAATTGCTTAATCTATTATTTTAGCTGGATGCCCTTTATATAGACCATCTTCCTCTAAAATAGAATTATATTCACTATATGAATGTGCTCCTAATTTAGCTTTTTTTTTTACAATAGTTCCCGGAAGAAGCACGCATTTAGCACCAATAAGAGCCTCATCTTCGATAAGTATTCTCTTCAAGATAAATTTATCTTGTTCGATGCCAAATGTTAAGATTGTTGAATTCATGCCTAAAATGACATTATTACCTATATTAACAAACTCCGAAGAGATCCAAGTGTTATCACATAAAGTGTGTTTTCCTATTTTTACACCAAAGAACCTTAAGGTAAATCGGTTTTTTAACCAAGGAAATGGATTAGATGCCGCAACAAACAAGGACCATTTTTTAATAATATTTCTCAAGTTCCAGTAGTAGTAATCCTTGTCTTTTATATTACGATCAAAAAGACCCTCCTTCGGAACATGAATTAAATTCACTATTTTTAAGAATAGAAATGAAACTAAAATTGCACTAAATTGAAGAAGATAAATCATGATTACTAAATTAATAGGAAAAAGAAAGACAAATATTAGATAAAGTGGTGCGCGCCACAAATAAAGAATAATATAATATTCCATGATTGATACTGGGATAAAACTAAGGATAATTATTAGTAAATATAGTGGGATAAATTTCTTTCTAATATTCTCATCTATGGGTGTCGGAGAATCTCCTTTCAAGCTTACTGGTTGAAACATGTGTCAGTCCTCCATTTTCTTTGGTGTTTCTTTAATCTTTGTGGCCTTCTCTTGGGAAGCTTCAACTGATTGCAGAGGCAATTTAATATTAACAGGAGTCCCAACATGTATGAGGTCACTTTCCAATTTTTGACCAATCGAAGAGTGACTATTTGCACCTAGTATTGCTCTATCGTCCATTTGTGTGCCCGGAGCAACAATCGTTTGAGGTCCTATTACACATGCGTCACCAATTTTGACTTTCTGGATAAATAATCTATCTTGATAAATCAAATGAGAAAATATGCATATGTTTAACGAAGTCATTGTAAAATCACCTATTTCAATAAAATAAGGATCCACATATCCTTCGTATAAAACTACATTTTTACCAATACGGACACCAAAAAATCTATAAGCAAAAATATCGGCCCAAGGTAGGGGTAATGCTCTTGCTAACCAAATGGGAAAAAAAGCAGTCCAAAATTTCCGATGTACATATTTCCATTCCTTACTATCTCGCAAGAAAGTTCCTTCCTTTGGTGGAGATAATTTATTTAAAATCTTAAAAATAACAACCGAGAAGAGAATAATTGAAAAAACAAATAAATAAACACATCCATAAATGTTAAGTGGTATTAGGCAAATCAAAAGTATGCGTTCCATTAACGAATCATTAACCGGAAAAGGAAATATAATCTGTTCCGTAAAATAATAGTACAAATTATTCCAATACCATAAGTTTGCAAAGATTGTAATTAACAATCCTACATATAATTGCAATATTATTATCAGCGTAAAGGGTGTTTTATATACACCCGATGTAGATATAAATTGTCTATTCTTATCTAAAATCTCGCTTTCCATGATAAATAACTTGTTTCATGCCTCTAATCTTTGATATATCATTATATGATCAGCATTTAATAAATATCTTTTATACCGTCATAAAAAATTAGAAAAAGAATTTATCTCAGATGAAAATCGTAGTTATTTTTTAAAAGTTTCATCATTCTTAAGATAAAAAGCAAGTTTTCATTATTACTGTTAATATTTATAGAATTTGTTTGAAATTCTCTAAGAAATCGCGTCTTATAACTGGTTGGAATTAAAATGCTTCTTAACTCATTGATGATTTTTCTTATAAGAATATCCTCTGAATTCAATACATGAAGATTATCTTTTGGAATATAATCCTGATAATTAATAATATCTGAAAAAGCGTTGTCGTCGAGGATCATGCTATCTACCATTCCTCCTAATTCTTTCGATATTTTATTGACATTGTTAAGTGTAAAATCATTTTCATTGTTTCTTAAAATTATTAGAAGCCGTAAATCTGCAGGAATTTGTGAAAGTAGATATAAAAATTCTTGATTTTTAATTAATGATGTTTCATACGTTTTTCCCGCAAATTTATCATCAAATTTATCTAATTCAGAGAAAATCGAGCAAGCTTTTGCACATAACTCATCAGGATCAATTTTAATTCCTTTAGATATACAATTAGCTATAGGTAAGGCGTCAACATCAATAATATGTGCTGAATAAAAAGAATTCTTAAAAATTCTCTGTAATTTTCGTAATACTTTTTCAAAATTTGCTTGTAGATTTATCATTATAGAGAAATAATTTTAGTGTCTTGTACATTTAGTCAAAATCTATGTTTTTAAAGTTCTAAATAAAATATATAAACCTGAACAAGCTCTTTTAACCTTTAAAAAAGCACTTGAAGCATATAAAAAAATAGATCTGGAAGATTCCAACTCGTATAAAATCAAATTGATGAAATTTCGCTGAAAATCAACAAACCATTATATACTAAGCTAAACTAACCAAAAGATATCTTTTGTTTATTTATTTAAAAAAACCAGATTCGCAAAGTTTTTTCGCTATTTTATATTCATTAAAATTAAATATTATTACTCTTATAGATTTCTTAATAGTTATTATCATTGAAGGATAATAATAATAATACGAATAATACTCTTAAAGGTGGGAAAAAAATTAGTATAGATTGGAGTGTAGCTGAAGAGAAGCCCGAAAAGGGACAAAAAGTTGAAGGCAGATTCTTGCTGGATCTCAGAGCTAAAGTTAATGATCTAGAACAGCAGCTAAGTGAAAACAAAAAGGAACTTTCTGAAACCCAAAAGAAGCTTCAAAATACAACTCAAGCTTTGGATAAGGAAACCAATGGACATAATTCAACCAAATCCTCCTTAGATAATGTTAAAGCTGAAGTAGTTGCTTTCGAATCCACTCTCAAACAAAAAAATTCTGATATTGAGAGTAAAGATAAAACAATTGCTAATGTAAGTGTAGAAATTGATGGGTTAAAAACGACCCTAAATGAAACAAATTCAGATCTTAGTGAATTGGAAGATAAATATATAGCAAAAGAGAGCCAAGTAGCTGATTTAAATGAAAAAATTGCTGATTTAAACGAAACAAATTCTAGTTTAACGGCTGATTTAAATGAAAAAATTGCTGATTTAAACGAAACAAATTCTAGTTTAACGGCTGATTTGGATGATTTGAAAAATGAATTGAATAACGCATTGAGTATTGGTTCAGAAGCTCAAGAGAAAACAGTAAATGAACTCCAAGAATTAAAAAACAAACTTGAGTCTGCTCAATCAGAGAATGCAAATCTTCAATCCCAACTGGAAGAATTCAATGACTTATTGCTAAAAAAGGATGGAGAAATTAATCATTTATCAGGTTTTATTGGTGAAAAAGAAAAACTAATTGAAGCTCAAACGTCTCTCATTGAAGAAGTTGAAACTGAACTGAGTGAATTAAAGCCTCCTGACATTGGCTCCGGTGGTTTTGTTAGCGAAGAAAGAATTACCTGTCCGATGTGTGGCGCTGTAGGTCATAACATCAAGCAAATTGAAGATAAAAGCAAAGTACTCTCATACGTTGGCCACATACCTATGTACGCTAAAAAACACGTCTGCAAAAAGTGCGGCTACGAATTTTAATCAATATAACATGAAAAAACAATTTTTTTTGTTCATTTCTTTTTATTCATTTAATTGTTCTCTCTAAGTTCTTGAGAGGGTATTTTTAATAAAAAAAAAAGATAAGATTATTTTATATTCGTGATTTTTTTTGATCATGTATTTTCTGACTTTCTTCTTTTACTTTAAGAAGTTTTTCTCCATGTAACGGATATTTATATATTGCTAATGCCGCAATAACTAATGCAATGGCGGGAAGTGCAAACATTAATATTTTTAAACCTATAATCACGTCTATTCCTGGGTTGGGCACATATCCTCCACCCCACTCCGTTCCCGAGAAAACGATTCCAATGGCTAAAATGACTAAAACATTTGAAAATCGAAGAACGAATGCATTAACTCCATAATATCCTGCTTCTCGCCTTATGCCTGTAGCTATCTCATCTTCGTCAACAATATCAGCTACTACTAGATCGATAATAAAAAATGATCCAGATAAACCTATTCCGATCAAAAAGAAAACAATCAACCCTCCAATAAATTCCCATATAAACAAGGTTCCGGAAAGTGATAAAATCCAAATAATGAAAGATATAATCCACGCTTTCCTATTCCCAATTTTTCTTACTAAAGGTTTCCATAAAAAGGTCATGAATAGAGTTGCTGATAGAAAGGTTGTTGCTAGTAGTACTGAAGTTAAGATTCCGGTTTCCATATTTAATACATTTTGTGCATATAACGGCACGATCGTAGGAAGCATGCCATATACAAACCACACGCAAGTCTCTGCGATGATATACCACCGAAAAGATTTGCTTTTAAAGCAATATTTTATTGTTTTGAATAAGCCGAAGGCATTCTTGTAATCTTCTTTAAATTCAGTTCTTTCTTTAGGACCAAAAATTATAAATATGAGAGAACAAATAACCACAATGATTCCCGCGATGATACCAAACATTTGGAATTGAGGTAAGGAATTTGGATCGGTATAGGATGAAATTATTAATCCCGGTAATATGAATGCAAAAATTAATCCAATAATTGTAAATACTTGACGTATATTGTTCGCTTGTGTCCGATCTTTTTCAGTTATGAATATTTCGGGGAATAACGAAGTTAAATTTAAGCTAAAGATAGTATAAACTAACTCAAATATTACAATTATTATGAGAAAATAGGTAAAATTTGCGATTTGGTCATTTATTCCAAAAGCTATGGGGGGTGTATAAAGAAATAGCATGATAATTGCCAACGGAACGAAAGCACCGATGACATATGGTATTCGTCGACCTAATTTCGTGTGTGTTCTGTCGGATAGATAACCCATTAAAGGATCGTTAAACGCATTCCAAATTGACCACAGGATGAACCCAAGCGTAATTAACCAGGTATCAATTCCCACTACCGCAAAGTAAAAAGTGAAAATCAGTAATATAAATGACTGATATGCAGTAATATCACTTATTTGCCCAAAACTATAGAACAATGCTTTTTTGCCCGTACTAGATTCTTTCTTACTCATCTAAAATCCCACTTTTTTTAATTGAAATGGTAATTAATCATATTCAATCTTTTGTTTAATAAATATTTAGTTTAGACTATTTTACAGTAATGTCGAAAATATTAGAAAAAAATAAAATAAAATTTAGATGTTTGATTTTTTCTCTTGATGAATCTCATCGCGTTTTTCTTTCACTTGTTTTAACCTATCCCCGTCTAATGGGTAGAAGTAAATGGCTATTATGGCAATTATTAAGGCTATTGCAGGATAAATAGACATTAAACTTCGAATTTCTAGGGCTGGGAGAGTAATTGGATCGAAAACCCCCCAATCAGCAATTAAAAATACAGACCCCATAATAAGGAATACAAAAACAGTCGCAAATCTTTGAAAGAAAATGTTAACTCCATAATATCCTCCTTCTCTGCGCATTCCCGTTTCAATTTCGTCTTCATCGACGATATCCGCAATTATAATATCGATAATATAGAGTGAACCTGATAAACCTATCCCTATTAAGAAGAATACGATAAATGCCATGAGTTCCATGCCAGGACCTAAAAATAATAATGGCATTAGAGAAATGATCCAAATTGTCATTGAAATTAACCAAGATTTTCTTGGACCAATCTTTTGCACCAATGGCTTCCAAATAAGTGTCATGAAAAATGCCGCAGATAAAAAAGTTGTACCCAATAAGAGAGAAATCATGAAAGGATCGGTAAAACCTAGGATGAATTCTCCATAAATAGGAACGATTACTGGTAGCATCCCGTAGACGAACCAATTTGCGATTTCCGCAGGAATATATCGCATGAAGCTCTTGCTTTTAATACACATTTTCAAGTTATTAAAAAAACTCGGAGCTTTCTTGTAGTCTTCTTTAAACTCAGCTCTTCCCTTTGGAGAGAATTTTAAGAATAGCAAACCGGGAACGATGATGAGAATTGCCACAACTATTCCAAAAGTTGGATATTCTCCTGGTAAAGGACTTGTATAACTTGAAATAAAAATACCAGGTAAAAGAAATGCAATAATTAACCCCAAAATTGCAAAAAGTTGCCTGACGTTATTTCCTTTCGTTCGTTCTTCCTCTGTAACAAAGATCTCTGGGAATAAGGATGTATAGTTGATATCATACATCGTAAAAAATAGCTCGAAGATGATGATAATGAAAATAAAGTACACAAAATTGATCAATTCGCCAACAATCCCAAAGATAAAAGGTGGAGTGAAAAGCAAGAACATTATTAGTGCGATTGGGAATAAAGAAAGCATTATCCAAGGAAATCTTCGACCCCATCTTGTATGTGTCTTATCAGATAAATATCCAATGAAAGTATCATTAAAACTATTCCATATCGACCATATGATAAATCCAATAGATATTGATACGATATCAATCTGTACAACTGCAAAATAATAGGTAAAAGTTAAAAATGTAAATGCTTGATACGAAGCAATATCAGATAATTGCCCAATACTATAACTGACTGCTTTTTTGTATGAAAATTTTTTTCTTTCTACATTCAAATCTTCTGTTACCATGGACGATCATTTTATTTTTTTATTAAGATGTTAGATGATAGTATTTCTCATCTTTCTTAATAAACTTTTATTGAAGTTCAAATTAATAACCTCCTTATTATCAAGGATTTTCATTATCTCCCTCAAAAATTACCAATAAATTACGATAACATCTATATATCATTCATTAATTATTTACACAGAAGGATTAAGTTAGTCAAGAAAAATCAAAACATCATATTGGTGATTTTATTGAGTGTTAATATCCAATACATAAAACAATTATTCAGCGTATACAAACGGAATTTCTTATATTTGATGAAAAAAGCCGTGCTTAATTTCTACTTTCAATTAACAACAATGGAAGATCTCGTAAATAATATGAATTCAGTTCTTGAGCAAAATGGCTCTTACATGACATATTTCATAGCATCATATCTTCTTGAAGATCATCCTGAAAGAGCAGCTATCTTTAAAAATTCAAAACATTTGGGCTTACCACATGGTTATAAACATTTCAATCTCCGAGAATGTTCTGAAAAGCAAGCACTTCGAGAAATTGTGAAAGCTAAGGAAATTTTTGAAGCTTCTGGACTTGAATCTTGGTGTTTTCGAGCCCCCTATGCCGTAAATACATTCAGTGATCTTGGAAAGAATAAATTTTATCAAGTTCTCCATGAAACGGGCTATGAATGCTCAAGTTCCGAATTTCAAGATTCACCACCTTGGAAGCCAATTAATCATGAAATTCCCGAATTTGTCATGGGAAGACCGAGTGATGATCAAATAATTGATAGATTAGGTATTTGGGATGTAAAAATCTTCGCTAAAAAAGTTATAAGGTCAATTCGGAATACTAAAGGATCGTTGATAATATTCGACATGCATCCTATTCGAATGGGGCAGAAAAGGTTCCTCCCAGCATTAGACGCGATCTGTAAATTTGCGAACAAGGACCCTAACTCCATCTTGATTGATTTTAAAACTGCAGTTAAAACATATGAGGAAGGTCAAACTGAAAATTTTATTTGTATTACCGGAGACATTGATACTTGGACATATTTTGATTACATCAAAAGATTAAAATAATAAACAATTCAAATAATTGAATATAAAATAAAAGAAATGAGAAAGAACATGACTAAATTACCGCGTGAACAAGAATTAGAACTTCGAAAAAAATTAGTTAAGATTAAAAAAAAGAGGAGAAAATCTCAATTTGGCAGATTTATGGTTCGATTCATGAATATTTTAGCAAGACACGTCCCAGGGGGATATTTTAGAGCACGCATGCATAGAATAAAAGGAGTTCAAGTTGGTGAAAACGTATGGATTGGAGAAGAAGTCTATATCGATAATGAATATCCCTTTTTAATTTTTCTTGAGGATGATGTTGAGATCGCAGCGTATTCAATGATCATGGCACATAGCAGAGATCTTCATCTTCTTGAACCAGGAATGTACGTATCAAACTTGGGATATCCTCCTTCTCCTGTTCGAATTAAGAAAGGAGCTTGGTTAGGATTACATAGTATTGTGTTAGGCGGCGTAACTATTGGTGAAGGAGCGGTAATAGCCGCAGGAGCAGTCGTTACAAAAGACGTGCCAGACTTCGCTCTTGCAGGAGGTGTCCCAGCAAAAGTATTAAAATACTTACCTGGTTCTCCAAATTTTGTAGAAAAGACAGAAAAGAAAGAAGAATGAATAAAATACTGACGAAAAAAGAAGATTTGAATAGATTACAAAAAAAGGATTAATATGGAATTAGAAAAACTCTTTAAGCCAAAAACAATGGCAGTAGTGGGGATTTCAAAGAAGAATCACTTAAGTCCCGGAAGGATCGTGATGCTCAAAAATGAATTTGAAATGCAAGTAAAAGTGTATGGTATTTATCCTTCTGGCGGTGAAATTGAAGGTATTCCGCTGTATGAAAGATTAGATAAATTACCTGAAATTCCCGATCTACTCGTTATTGCTGTAGGACCTGATGATACATTGGATTATATTCAACAATGTGCCGATTTGAATATCCCTTCGGCTGTAATTATTAGTGGAGGATTTGCTGAGACAGGTGTGAAGGGGAGAAAAAGACAAGATACGCTCGAAAAAATTGCTTTTGACAACGACATCGCAGTACTTGGCCCTAATTGCCTTGGAGTATATGCTCCTCCATTAGTGGATACAATTTTTTTACCTACAGAGCGAATCACCAAACCACCAAAAGGCTCTGTGGCGCTCATAAGCCAATCTGGTGGCGTGCTCGTAGATCAATTTTTTAATAAATTCAAGGAGCGGAATATTGGAGTCTCTACCGCAGTATCAATTGGTAATCGAGCGGTTGTGGATGAGATAATGCTACTGGAATACTTCAGCAAGGTTGATCCGGAAACTTCAAATATTGCATTTTATTTAGAAGGATTTAAGGAAGGTCGGGCAAGGGAATTTTTAAAGCTCGCCAGAGAATCAGAGGATACTGTTATCCTATATTTTGGTGGAAAAACACGAGAGGGAAAAGTTGCTACACTTTCTCATACTGCAAGCTTGGCAGGGAATTACAAGATCCAATATGCGGCGTTAAGGCAGAATCACGTGATCCAACCACATTCTGAGAGAGAAATGCTTACTAGTTTAAAAGTTTTTGATGTCCTCTCTCATCGTAAAAACCCTTTTGGTGATAATGTTGTTACCTATGGAAATGTCGTGATCCTTTCTGTTTCTGGTGGGCACGGGGTAATTGCTGCAGATATGCTCAAATCCTATGGGTTGAGTCGAGTAGATTTCACTAAGAAAGAGAAAGCAGAATTGAAGGAATTAATGAATCCTTCTGCTAGAGATATTGCTTCGTTTAATAATCCCATCGATTTAACTGGATCCGTATTGGATACAGATATCGAAGGCATAATGCGATACTTATCTGATATTGAGAGAATTGAATGCATAATATTGCTCTTGCTTCCTTATCCTCCTAACATTTCATTTCAGATTGGGAGAAGGATTGCAAATGTTGTGGCTTCTAAAAAGAAACCAGTTGTCTGCTTTGTTCCTTACGTTTCAAAATATGAAATGATCATCGAATCATTGGAATTAGCTTACATTCCCGTGTTTCATTCAATAAAAGAGGCAGTACAAGCAGTTTCAGCTCTGAAGCACAGAACTAGACTTGATAATGTTAAGAAAGGTAATATTTTTTGGTAATAAGCTATAAATTATGGGAGTAAAATTTAGAAATTTTGCTAAATAAAATTAATTAATTGAAAAACTAAAATAAAGAGATTAAAAAATGAAAGAAAAAATTGGTTGGATTGGAACGGGTGTTATGGGTAAATCCATGTGCGGTCATCTGATTGATGCTGGATATGATGTTTCAGTATTCAATCGAACAAAGGAAAAAGCTCTCGATTTGATTAATAAAGGTGCAACTTGGTGTTCAAACCCCATGGAAGTTGCTCAAAATAGTGATGTAATCTT
Organism: Promethearchaeota archaeon; assembly: GCA_030667705.1. Lineage (GTDB taxonomy): Archaea > Asgardarchaeota > Lokiarchaeia > Sigyniarchaeales > SOKP01 > SOKP01. Next base: position 17,720 of record DAOUVJ010000037.1, read on the forward strand.
CACCATTGTTGGATTTCCTAATGATGTTGAATTGGTTTATTTAGGCGAACAGGGAATATTGAAAAACATAAAAGAGGGGGCTATTGTTGTTGATATGACGACTTCTGAACCATCTCTCGCGCATAAAATTTATGAAGAAGCCAAGAAGAAAGGTGTTTCATCAATTGATGCTCCTGTATCTGGTGGTGATGTTGGTGCAAAAAACGGGACTTTAGCAATAATGTCTGGTGGTGATAAGGAAACCTACGATAAGATTTTTCCCCTATTCGAATTGATGGGAAAAAATATCGCTTATATGGGTAAAGCCGGAGCTGGACAACATACTAAAATGAGCAATCAAATTCTTATCGCATCTACCATGATTGGTGTAGTTGAATCCCTTCTCTATGCTTATAAGGCTGGAAACGACCTGAATGAAGTGATAAATGTTATTGGGAAAGGAGCTGCGGGATGTTGGTCGATTAATAACCTTGGTCCACGAATAGTAGATGGTAATTTTGATCCTGGATTTTTTATTAAGCATTTCATAAAGGATATGGGTATTGCTCTTAAGGAAGCTAAAAGCATGAATCTTTCATTACCTGGCTTAGCTCTAGCTTATCAATTTTACATTTCAGCCACAGCTTTAGGATTAGAAAACCTTGGAACCCAAGGACTATACAAGGTTCTGGCTAAAATGAATGGGATTTAGATCAAAAAATAATAAATCTTTATTTTCTTTAATTATATCATGCCTCCTATAATAGTTGAAGTCTGGTTTTTACTTCTATTGCTGATGCAAGTACTTCATATTTTTGAAGAATTAGGTATGGAATGCTATAAATTACTAGAATTTCTGACTATAAAGAAGTATCTTGCTGTATCCTCAATAATAATGAGTATTTCAATGTTAACATTTATAGCTATAATATTGGAATTAGTTATCGGATACGTCTTTGGGATATGTGTGTCAATTTTCGGAATACTTAACTTTATTGTCCATACAGTAGGATTTATGATGAAGAAAAAGACGAAAGGTACGATTGCTGCGGGATTTTATACTGGAATCGTTTTAGGAATCTTTGGCAGTGTTAATTTATTTCTATTATTCCAGCTTTTATAACAGTTCATAAATTTCTCTGGAGATATTCCTCAAAGTGTTTTAATTTTCCTTGAAAATTTTAGAAAAATGTATATATAATTTAGATGTGATTTTTTACTACTTTTAATCGCATTCGAAGCAATTTCTCGATTGCTTTTAGCTTTCGAAGTTGATTCTCCTCACAGAAAGCAAAAGCTGTTCCTCCTGCACCTGCTCTTGCTGTTCGCCCAATACGATGTAAATAGGTTTCCGTATCATCTGGTAAATCAAATTGTATGACATGTGAGATATTATTTACATCTATTCCACGAGATGCGACATCTGTAGCTACTAAAACACGAATATTTCCGGTACGAAATTTTTGAAGAGCGTCTTGACGTGCGGATTGTGATTTATCTCCATGAATAGCATCAGTACGTATTCCCTTACGTTTTAAACGCTTAACAACACGATTAGCACTATGTTTTGTACGTATAAAAACCAATGCTCGTTTAACTGATTTATCGATTATTAATTTCTCCAATAATTCCTGCTTTTTATTTTTCGAGACTAAAAATATAGATTGTCTTATAATTTCTAAGGTTGGTTGCTCTGGTGTTATATCTACTCTTATAGGTTTATTCAGTATACTATTAGCCAGTTTTACAACTTCATGTGGGATCGTCGCAGAGAAAAGAAGTGTTTGTCTCTCACGAGGCATGCTTTTAATAATAGAACGAATATCGTGAATAAATCCCATATCCAGCATTCTATCACCTTCATCAAGAATCAAAACTTCAATGTGACTGAGTTTTATATGACCTTGCCTCATTAAATCAAGTAATCTACCGGGTGTCGCAACTAGAATATGAACTCCTTGCTGTAATTTCTTTACTTGTGGATTTTGTCCAACCCCCCCATAAACAACAGTATTTCTTAGTCCAGTATACTTTCCATAAACATTAAAACTGTCTTTAATCTGGATTGCAAGCTCTCTCGTAGGAGCAATTACTAAGACCTTGATTTTAGGTTTGAAATTCTTGCTATTATTAACCTTTACACTTACTAATTGTTGCAAAATAGGAAGAGCATAAGCAGCAGTCTTACCCGTTCCTGTTTGAGCACAACCTAATATATCATTTCCATTCAATATAATAGGAATTGCCCGAGCTTGAATAGGTGTTGGTATCTTGTATCCTGAATCTCTTACTGCGTCAATAATCTTAGAGTCTAATTCAAGATCTTCAAATTTTAAGTCACTATAGATTTGATTATTTTTTAAAGGCTTATTATCTTCTGAAATTGAAGATTCTACAAAATTTTCTGAATCTAGTCGTGTAACTTCAGTAGCAGCAAGACCTTTTTTTCGTGTTTTAATTTTGAAAGTAAGATTATCACCAGTGGTGATATCATTATATTTATTTTGTTTCAGCGCAGTATGGTGTAAGTAAATATCCTTACCATCCCTATCAAGGGTTATAAATCCAAACCCTTTCTTCTCATCATACCATTTGACCGTTCCGGTCATCATTTGTGGTTCTTTTATCATTTTATTCAATTTATTCTTTCTTTTGTGGGTAAAACCAACTCATGTATCATTCTTTTAATATGGAATAACAATTGAGCGGGAAATATTCATTAAAATAATTACATACCCCATCTCAAAAGAAGAAATCAGAATTGATGTACTTATCAAAAACCCATCTTTTAAATCGATGAATAAATCTTCAATCTTGACTAATTAGAAGTAATAATAATTACTAAAAAATAACCCAATATTAAGTAAAAAAGAGTTACATAGGCTTTATAGTTTAAGTATTCAAAAAACTATAGGAAAAAATGAGGTGATATTCAACAGTTAAAATTGATCTTTTATATAGTCTTCTAAGTGGTATAAGGCATCAGGCATATTTTTCCTCCCAAAACCAATCCTAAAGTGAGAAGTTCCATAATCAAAATTAGTGCTTGGCATTAGTAATACTCCTTTCTTCTCTAATAAATTTAAACAAAACATTTCTACATCTTTATCTATGAGTAATCGTGGAAAAGCAACTGAACCAGCTTTAGGCCTAACCCATTTGATATATTTCTCAAATTTAGTAAAGAATTCATCCAATAATTTGAGGTTATCCTGAATAATTTTTAGATTCCGCTTAAGTATTATATCTTTATTTCTCAAGGCTAAAATCGAAAAAAACTCACTGGGTGCGCTACTACAAATAGTTGTATAATTCTTAAAAGAGCTTAACTGTTTTAATACATGGTGATTTTTAGATGCAATCCACCCAATTCTTAATCCTGCTAATCCAAATGACTTAGACATGACACCTAAGGACACACTTTGATCATATACATCACACATGGTGGGAAGGCGATCCTCTTCGTCGAATTCTAAAAAACGATACACTTCATCGGAAAAAATAAAGATATTATTTTCTTCTGCAATTTTGACAATTTCTTTGAATGTTTTCTTGGAAGTTATATAACCTGTTGGACTATGTGGTAAATTTAATATAATACATTTGGTGTTTTTTTTAATACTCTCTTTTAAGAAATCAATATCAAGCTCCCAATTATTATCATCATGCATTTGCCATTTTGTAACCTCACATCCAATAGAATGCGCCACTTCAAACAGTGATTGATAAGCGGGAAATTGAACAATTACATGGTCCCCTTTATTCAAGAAAACATTCATAAACACAAAAATTCCTTCTTCTGCTCCCGAAAAGACTAAAATATCATCATAACTGACTTTGTCATATAGCTTTGCAATTTCTTTTCGTAGATCAGGATGCCCAAGTGATTCTGTATAACCTAACCAATGATTTTTAAGATGGATTTCTGCGATGTCTTCTAATTTGAGTAGATCACCAACTGTAAACGATTCGCAATCTGAAGCGCACATCAAGTGCTTCACATTAAATTCGTACTTTGCGAAAAAAGTTTCTAATTTAAAATCTTTTAACTTCATATTATGATACATCAATAATTTTTTCAAGTTGTTCAATAGTTTGAGAAACATATGTCTTATCATCGATTTTTAATTCAATTGCACCTTGAGGACAAATTTCAACGCATCTCCCGCATCCTCTACATTCTTCCGATATTTCTGCTCGATTATTTATTAGGTTTATAGCATTAACGAAACATGCATCTAAACATGTTCCACATCCAATACATTTATCGGTGACCCAAATATTTACTCCTGCCATTTTTTGAATTTTTTTCCCTATCTTAGGATTTAAAACAGGAGAAATCCTCCATAAACAACAACAAGGATCACAATTACAAATGCTCAGAAGCTTATATCCGGGATTCACTCCAAGCCATTGTTTATCAAGTAAGTTTCTACCTATCATGTGAACTAATCCTGCG
>DAOUVJ010000205.1 GCA_030667705.1 Promethearchaeota archaeon
ATTGTAGTTCAATATCTTATTTCTTTATCTTAATTCCTAATATTCCTCGAATATTTTTATTTGTTTAGAATTTTTTTTAAAACGAACTTATTGATCGGTGAATGTTATAAAATGATCGTTCAATGATCGAAAACATAAATTTATATTTACGGAATCATATCATTATATCATGGAAACAAAACATAGATTTAAACCAAGTATTTTTTTAACCTCCCCTCAAACCGATTCTTCAATTTACTGCCCCGCTTGTGGATATGTCATGGAACAAATTCGTCATACACCTAAATATGTGAAACCAATTTATCTATGTCCTAGATGTAATACAATAATTCCGGAACAAGTTTATGGTCTGTCAGATATTAAGTAAATGCTGATAACGACAATTATCATTTAATGTGGGATGCATAATGTTTATTATAGCTTACTTCTTATTGATTAGATTAACCCCTAAAAGTAATTGAAGAATATTTTGTATTTTCTTGTAATATCGATATTAAATCATTCATTATTGCTGATGCTGCTTCGATACCTCCTGCGCCCCTTCCTGATAATACAATTTTACCCGCATTTTTAGTTTCTAATTCAATAACATTTAAAGAACCATTAACGTTAAAGTGAGAATATTTCTCAACACGCTGAGGTTTTACATATAACTGTCCATTCTTAGCAAATGACAAGTGTTTGATAACTTGATTATTTGATTTTGCTAATTCAATATCGAATTCATTGATATTTTCAATTCCCTTAATATTCACGTCTTTTATTGTCATGTTATAGCCTAACAATTCATTTGCTAGAATAACTAATTTACCTGCGGCGTCGTAACCTCTAATATCGAGATTTGGATCAGATTCAGCATACCCCCGGTCTTGAGCTTCTTTTAGTGCTTGCGAAAAACTAATACCTTCATCAGACATTTTACTGAGGATATAATTTGAAGTTCCATTCAATATCGCACTAATTCCAATTATTTCATTTCCTTGTAAATTTCTTTTTATGGATAATATTGGGACGCAACTTGCCACCGTAGCTTCATATCTGATAAGTCGCATTTTATCCTCTGCTTTTTTTTTAATTTTTTCATATTCAAGATAGAATGGGGCTTTATTGGAGGATATCACGTCTATCTTATTATTCAAGGCCTTTAAAATGTGAGATATGCCCGGTTCTCCGTTTTCTGGATTTGTTGGAGTAGTTTCAATCATGATATTGAGATTTATTTTATCAATATAATCTAATGCTCTATAACCGAATTTCCAGTTATCATGAGTCCGAAAATCTTTTCCTAATCCTAATAAGTTTTCTAAAATTAACCCGTTTTCATCTAAAATCGCACCATCATGTTCAAAAATTCCTACAACTTTAATCTCAAACTCACATGAGTCGATAATTATGGATTTTTTTTTATTTAGTAATTGGAGGAAAGAAGTACCAACATTCCCTTTACCTACTAATCCTATATTAACATTCATATTAGAACGGTCTTATTTCGATTATAGCTTTGACTATTTATTAGAAGATATCTTATATTTCTTTCTCATATAAATATCAATTATCTTAAGATATCTCTCTGAAATAACAACAAATTAAAAAGATTATTCTTATATTATATTTTATAGCCCAGATGGAGCATTATAGCGGAGAAATTCGGGTATTCTTTCTCCACATTCTGGACAGAAAACCAGACCTTCATCGATAGCTTTACGACATTTTGGACAAAGAATTTTTCCCGCAATTGATGACATTTTAGGTTCAGATTTATCGGTGTATGTTATTTCTTCCATTTTTTTATCTTTGACTCCTTTAGATTTTTTTACTAAGATAATTATTGGAATAATTATTATTGCCGAAAAAACTGAAACCAATGGAATGATACCTAAACCATAGACAATTTGAAAATCTTCATTATATGAAAATGCGCCTGTGATATTTAGAGAAAACTGGTACACACCCGGTAATGTAGTCATGAGAGGAATTAGTTGTATATAAAAGATCTGAGATACATTATTTCCGATCAACGATAATGAATAATTTCCAGAGCTAAAAAATTGAGGTCCAGGAGTTTCTCTAAAAAAGCATTGAATCTGTCCAGTTTGGTTTACACTTATGTTTAATCTAAGTTGAGGATCGATCCAAATTAATGAAGGAAGGTAAGTATCTATGGTAAAATTTTGAGTTCCTTGCGAAATATGAATTTGTGATTGATTTTCTTGCGGAATTTGATAGTTTGAGTCTCCCATGACTTTAAAATAAGTGATTGAAATTGACATAATTAGTAATAATGCGAGTATAAACAAATTTTGTATTTTACGAACCATGAGAATCCTAACCTAATTCAAATTTCATATTTAAAATTTTAGTACATCAAGTGATTCCTTTCCATCACTTATTTTTAATAAATGCACATCCTTAATAATTTTTCCAATGACCATGGCTTCCAAACCATGCTTATCAAAAATCTTGAGAATATCCTTACTTTTATCTTCTGGAGCACTCAATATATAGGATGTGGTCAAATACATTTTGATATAGGTTTCTAAGTCATAACCATTTTTAACTAAAAAGGGTGGTATTTTAATTTTATTAATGTTAATTGTGGCTCCAACATTGGAATATTTGATAAGTTGTAAAATAGTACCAAATATTCCCGCATTAGAGATATCCTTTGCAGAATTAGCTAAATGTTGTTGTGCAATCATGTTCATGGATCTCCTCCTCAGTAAAACCTCTTCAGATTGCTTGAATGTAACTGTATCCCAATAATATTTACTTACAGTTGGTATCCTCCCCAAAAAGTCTACTGCTAATATGATATCATCATTGTCTTTTGCGTTTTTAGCGGATATGTAATTGCTTTTTTTAATTTCACCAATCATCGTGGAGCTGAGTTCATAATGATTCCCATTTAGGCGAGTGTGTCCTCGTACTATTGGAACTTGAAATTTTTGTGAACCTTCCATGGCGCCTTCAAATATTTTCTCACCAATCTGCTTGTTTTTAAAGGATACAATTAAACTTGCAGCCAAAGGAGTTCCACCGCAACAATAAATGTCATCTATACCTACTAATATTGAACTAAATCCAGCTCCAAATGGATTTTTTAAAATATAATCCGTTTTAATCCGATCAGTTGTCATTAGGATAAAATTCTCATTATCAAGAATCGATGCTGAATCTTCTCCAATATCCGAAAAAATTCTACTACTTTTATATGATTTAGTCTGAATTAACTGAACAATTGGATCGATCTCTCTTTTTTCAATTATGTTTTTGTTTTCTCTAATTGAAGTTGCAATCTTTTTCAGCATATATAAATCGATTATAAAATTTAATATGTATTATTGAATCCTATTAATATATCTGATAATGAGACAAATAATTAAGCTTTAGGTATGGAAGAATTAATAAAATCCTCAATTTTCAATGGATTAGTATTCGCAGTCTATGATAAGTTAGGTCCTCAACCTGTCTACATGTTTCCTGAACCAATCAGGAGAAATTCTCAAGATGATGCAAATCGTGAAACTCAAAAAGATTTGCTCGAATTAACGATGAGAGATTACACTCACATATCGATTAAGAATCTCTCACTCTTGATAGGGGATGGTTCTATTTTTGAGAATCCCAAAATAAAGGAATTTAAGCATTTCGGTGTTATTCCTTTTCCTGATTTTCACTCCACTTCTTTAACTTTTTTCCACTTCCTTGAGATTGGACAAACTGAACAACCAGCAGCTACCGCATTTTCCTTATTAATTGATGAAGATCGTAGAAGTTTTCTATACAACAACATGGATCGTTTGAAACATTTAATTATGGAATTTTTTCAGAAATTTGATAGAGAATTAGTGGGGCATATAAAACCTCAAGAAGAAATAGAACATCATTTTAAATCCCTTCTAAAACAAATCATGGAGATAGAACAATCGCCTTCCACATCATTTTCAGCGCAAAGAAAATTGAAAATTCTCTTTACCGGTTTAGATAGCACAGGTAAGACATCTTTTCTACTTTCTGTTGATAGAAAATATTCGAAACTAATTGGAGTAAAGCCTACTTTAGGTGCCAAAGTTCGATCTATCGAAGCTCTTGGGGCTTCAATTTTTCTTTGGGATTTAGGTGGTCAACTTCGCCTTAGACAAAAATACCTTAATAAAGCTCAAATCTATCTATATGAAGCAGACTTAATTTTTTATTTTATAGATGTAAAGGATAAAAAAAGATTTGGAGAGAGTATTGAATTTCTTCAGAATATTCAAAAAGCTTTAACCAATTTTGATCAAAAGACTCCAATAATGTATATTTTATCAAAATCAGATCCTGATATAATGCAATTACCCAAGATCAAGGAAAATATCGAGGACATAACTCAAAAATTAATTAATGTTTCGAATGGTGAACAACCTGAAATATTTTTTACTAGTATTTTTGATTCCTTTTCGATCTTAAGAGCTTTTTCCTCAGGAATTGCCAAACTTAGCCCTAACCGTAAATTAATTGAACACAATTTGAGTAATTTCTCAAAAGAAACAAAAATTTATTTAGCGTTATTGATAAGTAATGATGGGTTGATTATGGCTGAATTTTTTACTCCTAAAGCAATAAAAATTACAGCAATTTCAAAACCAGAAGATTTATTGGATGTTTTCCAACTCACCGCCCCACAATTCGCGATATTATATAAAATCTTTTCTAAATATAGAATTCCTCAAGATGAAACCATATTTAAAGTTGCTAACTCAGTAATTCTTTTTAAAAAAGTAAACGTAAATCAATTCGGAATGTTTTTACTTTTATTAATGGATGATGAATCCAAAAAGGATAATATAAACCTTAAATTACCGAATTTCCTCAAAATTACTGAAGATTTGTTGTTAACTTATATTTCTTAGAAGATTTTAGAAAATTTTTGTTAATGGAGTCTTTTCCGAAATTTGCTTCCTGAGAATTCTTTTTCGATAGTATGAATTTATGCCAGCAATTAAAGAGACTGCAGGAATGATGCATTTTGCGAATTTTATAGGACCAAATAAGACGAAATCACTTCCGGCATTAACACAATATGCCATCTGAGCAGCAATTGCACCACATCGAGAAGCGTCTCCAAATTTTTTCCCAAAATTCCAACCATAAATCGCGTTAGCCGGAGCAAATCCTACAGGATAGCCTAGTTCCTTTTTTACCATTCCAACGGTTTCAATATTAATTCCGATGCTTGGTAAATCTAAAACTGCTGTATCGATAATAATATTCTCAATATTTGCTTTTTGAGCCTTAGGAATCAAGACATTTCTTAAAAA
>DAOUVJ010000177.1 GCA_030667705.1 Promethearchaeota archaeon
CCATTTGCTAAAATGCCAGTAAAGTTATTTACTGCTGCTTTCAAGAAACAAATCGAATTATTAAATAGGAGAGGAATTTTATATGGAGATTGGAAAAAACAAGAGAAATTAGCTCTTAAGATTGCGGATTATTTGGGTCATAGTTTATAGTTTAAAAAGAATAATGAAAATCTTCTTTTATTTCAATCTTTGTATAAATTGTCGATGAATTCGAATATAATTTTATTTAGAGATATTAAATGCGAATTCCGTAACCCCACTCTCTATTTTCTTTAAAGTCAATTTAAACCCTGAGGTGTCGATGATATGTAACATTGCTTTATTTTCAAAAAGTATAGATCCACCAAAAACTTTGTAATTAAGCTCACGACCAATTTGTACTAAATGATTTAAGAGAAATTTGGTGATCCCTAAGCCTCGCCAATCCTTATGCACGACAAAAGCTAATTCAGCGAATGAAGGTTGATGTGTTTTAAAAAAAGCTCCCATGGCAATGATTTTTCTTTTTCCTTCTAATTCTATTTCTCCTATTAATATCATGTCTGTAGTGTAGTCAATGTTTACCATTGGTTGCATCTTTTTATGACGAAAATCATGAATTGGAGAAAAAAATCTAAAATAACGATCTTGATTATCAAGTGAATAATGAAGTTCTTGAATCAATCTTTCATCCGTAGGTTTAACGGGTTTTATATTGATTATTTTTCCATTCTTTAATTTAAACGACGTTTCATACTTTTCAGGGTAAATGCTTATTCTCCCATCAATAGATATTGGTAATTTTTGATCAGAATACACGTAATTCCATTTTTTTGCATGTTTCAAGAGTTCCTCACGAAAGTCCGGATGAGCAATATTTATCATCTCAAGCACTCTTTCTCTTATGCTTTTCCCATATAAGTAAGCAATTCCCCATTCTGTTGCAATATAATGTACATCCCCTCGAGTGACTACTACGCCACTACCTGGTTGTAGATAGGGAACAATTCGAGATACCTTCTTACCATCCTTTAATGTAGCAGTAGAAGGGAGAACCATTATCGGTTTTCCATCGATTGCTCTTGCTGATCCTCTAACAAAATCGACTTGACCTCCAATTCCACTATAAAATTTATGCCCTATTGAATCAGAATTAACCTGACCCGTTAAATCTACTGAAAGTGCTGCATTTATAGCTACTTGTTTTCTATTTTGACTAATAATATACGGATCGTTTGTATAATCGCAAGGGTGAAATTCTACCATGGGATTATCATCACAAAAATCATATAACCGTCGAGAACCCATGACAAACGAACAAATAATTTTATCCTTATGAATTGTTTTCTTTTTACACGTAACAACTCCTTTTTCAACGAGATCTACAATTCCATCCGAAAAAACCTCACTATGAACTCCTAAATCCCTCTTGTTTTCCAATTCGACTGTAACAGCATTAGGAATCTGACCAATACCCATTTGGATTGTTGATTCATCTTCAATCAAAGAAGCAACAAATTTAGCTATTTTTTGAGCTACTTCGTCTGTTTCACCATAATCATATTCAATGATATCGTGATCAGATACTATAAAAGAATCTATATCATCCATGTGAATGAATGAATCTCCAAGGGTTCGGGGCATCTTTGGATTGATTTCAGCAATGACAAAATCTGCTGCTTCAGCAATTGGCTTAACGATATCCACGTTAATCCCAAAACTGCAATACCCATATTTATCTGGAGGACTTACTTGAATAAGAGCTGTATCAAGGTGCATTTTTCCAAGCTTAAAAAGCCAAGGGATTTCTGACAACAACATTGGAGTATAATCTGCTTGACCCACTTTTACATATTTACGAAGTGATTTTCCAATGAAAAATGCATTATGCCGGAATAAATCTTCAATTCCACCAGCAGTTTCATAATAATCCAAATCACTCAAACTCAAGAAATGTAATATCTCAACATCTGGGAGGCTTGGACCCAACGTAATTAATTCCTGTGTAAGATCTGTAGGTTCAGCACAACCTGAGTCAATAAAGATTCTATCTCCTGGTTTAATAAATTTTAGAATGGCATTCTCGACTGAAACCTTCTTCTTATTGTATTTTTTTAATGATTCAAGTAAATCTAATTTGAATTTATTTGACATGAAATTACTCTGATTAAAAGCTAGTTACATCAATTACATTAATAAAATAGAATTTGAACGATATTAATCTTATCTTGTTGACATGATAATAAGCTCTACGATACCATCCCTCAAATTTCCATCCCCGTCTAATGAACAAAAAACTCTTTAAAACTTCCCATAAGACTATATATGCGAAACTAAGAATAAATACGAAGCGTAGCTCTAGGATATTTATCTTACGGATGAGACTATAAGCACTACGATTTTATTTATATGCTTACTCTTCTGAATTTTACAAGTATGGGCAACCTTCTTAAAATTAAATGATTCTGCTAAAGCATCTAAATAGGAAATGTTGTATAAAATTGATATGTTCGAATTATTTCTCATGAAAAGATTCTCTAACTCAACTTGAATTTGTTTTCTACTAATCTTTTTCGATGCTTCTTCCACTCGCTTAAGAATTTCATCAAGAACATAATTAAAATGAATATCACGAATTCTCGAGATTAATGAACTGAGTACCAAAATATATAATATAACTATATCAAAATTAGAATCTTTGAGTGCTGTAAGCTTAATCTGCACTTCTTGGTTAATTTCTTTGATGGAGTTTTCATCTATTCCTATTATTTGGGTAAAAGGGCGGAAAAACTCTAAATACTCACCTTCTAAGAAGAAATTGAGGTTTTTTAGAAATATATCCTTGAATTTTTTAACAATTAATCCGGAATTTCTGATCTTAATAGATACATCGGGTGTCCTGCCAGTAATTCTATCAGTACCTTGAATATAAAACTGTTGTTCTATCAAATTATCTGTGGCGTTGTAAAGTCTTTTCAATTCAATTTCTATCGTATTGACACCCTAAAATTCTTTATTTTAAATCAAGATAATGCATTTAAATCATGATAATTATAAGATTTAATCTTTTGTTATATAAATATGCCTATATATAATTCAAGATCTCATTAGAGAGATAAAAAATCACACAAATATTAATTACCGAGTATAACATGTATATCATAATCGAAATTTGATTATTATAAATTTTATATAAATTAAAGAAAATGAACAAAGGCGTTATTATAATATGGGATTAAAAATAGCATCAACGTTGGCGACAACATTCCTATTTGCCATGGTCTATGCTTTAGTATTTATTGTAGGAATATGGTTTTTACCCTCTGATCTGTTCGGTCTCTTATTGATGATTGGACTCACGATACTCATAGTGTTATTTCAATATGGTATCTCTCCTTTAATGATAAGATGGATTTATAGAATTGATTGGATTCCTTATGAAGAATATGCTTCCATGTATCCCCACTTAGCAAATGCAATTGACAAAGTAGTTGAAGTTCAAGGAATCAAGACTCCGAGAGTTGGAATTATCCGTGACTTGAATCCTAGTGCTTTTACATTTGGATATACAAAAAATAGTGCTAGATTGGTAATAACTGATGGGATTTTGCATTATTTAAATAAACGAGAACAGACCGCAGTAGTTGCTCATGAATTAGGTCATATTGTTCACAATGATTTTATCTTGATGACCGTCGTGTTTGCAATTCCTCTTATTTTCTTAACAGTTGCTAGATGGTCTTATTATGCAGCTCGATTTTCGGGAGGTAGAAAGTCAAGAAGTAATGACTCTAGCGGGGCTATATACCTTGCATTATTCGCAGTCTCTTTAATATCTTATATAATGTATTATATAGGATTTCTTGTATCTCTTGTTGTGAGTAGGATTCGTGAATACTATGCCGATCAACATGCGGCAGAATTAACGGAGGATCCAAACACTTTATCTACCGCTTTGGTAAAAATTGCTTATGGTTTATTAATTGGAGGAAATGAAGTAGAGATAAAGGAACGTAATAAATCTAAAGTGAGAGCTCTCAGAGGATTAGGTATCTTCGACCCAAAAAAGGCAAAACAAGTTGCAGTACAAGGCATGGACGGGTCTGGTAAATATTCTAAAGACGTAATTCAAGCTGCTGCTGGTTGGGATCTCTTCAATCCTTGGGCTAAGTATTTCCAAATATTTAGCACGCACCCTTTACCTGCAAAAAGAATTCAACGACTAAATGAGCAGTGTGCTACATATGGCGTGCCAGTAGAAATTGATTTCTCTAATGCAAGAAAGATTAAAGAGGAGCAAGTTGGCAAATCGATGGCAGGAGAATTCATAACAGATATACTAATTAAGAAATTACCCTCACTGTTATTCTGGATTTCAATTGGCATGACAATCGTGTGGTTTTTGGGTTATCTTGGATTCCTGAGCTTAGGTACATTTGGGAGTTTACAAAGCTTAAATCTTTTATGGGTGCTGGTATTCTTTTTAATGGGATTTGCTGTTATTGGAAGAACTAAATTCACGTATCGAAGTGGGTTTGATCCTAAAAATGTCGTAGATTTAGTTACCCAGATCAATGTATCCCCTGTCAGACCCATTCCGGCAGTGATAGAAGGTGTAATTGTCGGAAAAGGAGTTCCAGGATATTATTTCAGTGAAGATTTAATGTTCCAAGATAATACAGGTTTAATGTACATTGATTATAGATTTGGATTAAGAATAGTCGATTTCTTCTGGGCAATCACAAAGGTAAAGCATTTGATTGGACAAACCGTCAGAATTAGGGGATGGTATCGCCGCGGACCAAGTCCGTATTTTCAAATCGATAGATTAGAAACAAGGGAAGGAAGAACGTTTAGAAATTATTCTAAACACACAACTTACATCCTTGCAGCGTTATTCTTCATCATCGGATCGTTTCTATTTTATCTTTACTTTACGGCATTTTTATAAATAACTGAATTTTTTTTTCTATTATTTTTATATTTTTTTTAACTTTTTAGTAAATGATGTCTTATATTTAATGAAAGCTTTTCTTAATTACTCTATTTAATAATCGAAGATGAGATGTGTGAATAGAAAGAAAATAGAATTAATGGCTCCTTTAAAAAATCTAAAGTCTTTAAATGCAGTAGTTGAAACTGCTGATGCAGTATATTTTGGAGTTGAAGGATTGAACATGAGAATGTTTAGTGACAATTTCAAATTAAATAATTTACCAGATATTGTGAAGAAATGTCATGACAATGAGATAAAAACGTACCTTACCACAAACATCATCATGTATGAAAATGAATTCGAACTATTAGATAAAATGCTAGATAAAGCAGTAGAAGCAGAAATTGATGCCATCATTGTTCATGATATGGGTGCTATTGAACTAGCGAAAGAAAAAGGCTTAAATTTTCACATTTCAACTCAAGCAAGCATATCAAATTCAAGAGCGGCTAAATTTTATGAATCTTTAGGAGCCGAAAGATTAATTTTAGCTCGTGAATTATCTCTGGAACAAATTAAAGATATAAAACAGAAAATACTAAGAGCCGAAATTGAAACTTTTGTTCATGGTGCTCAGTGCACATCAATCTCAGGAAGATGCTATTTCTCAGCAGAAATATGTGGAAGTCAAGAATATTCCGCTAATAGAGGAAGGTGTGTTCAACCTTGTCGTAGGAGATGGCGAGTATATGACGACCAAAATAATGAATTTCTCTATGATGGAGCATTCTTTATCAATGCAAAAGATCTCTGCATGATTGAACACGTGCCAAAATTAATTGAAGCTAACATTGATGCGTTTAAGATTGAAGGACGAATGAGAGATCCAATCTACATCGAAGAAGTTACAACTTGTTATCGAGAGGCAATTGATGCCTATTACAATGAAAATTTCACCCAAGAAAAAGTCAAAAACTGGCTTAAACGTCTCAATAAGGTGTACAATCGAGATTTCTCCACGGGATTTTATTTTGGACTACCTAAAGGAAGCGAGATTCAGTCAGAATACGATGGAAATATTGCCAGCCATAGAAAGATTGAAATAGGAAAAGTACTAAATTATTTCCCCCAAAAAAGTGCCGCAAAAATCTTGCTTACATCCGGAAAACTCAAATTAAAGGATGAAATCTTCATTATTGGGACTCATACAGATACTTTTTTAAAACAAGAAATAAATTCAATCCAAATCAAAGGAAAAAAGAATCTATCAGAAACTCCATTCGTCTCCTCTAAAGAGAATCGAATAACAATTGGAGTCCAAGTGGATAAACCAGTTAAAAAAAATGATAAGATTTACATGATGGATTTAAAATAGCGATAGCTTCGAAATGGAACTATTTTTTATCACCGAGCTAATTATTAAACACAAATGAGCTTTAAGAAAATCAAGTTGAGATCTTAATAAGAATAAAAGAGTATAAAGAAAAAAAATATAAGATTTCGAAGGA
>DAOUVJ010000043.1 GCA_030667705.1 Promethearchaeota archaeon
CTGCTGCTTCATATGTTCCAATATTGCCTAATACAAAGTCAGATTCTAACAAATTCATGAGTTTCTTGGTACCATTGATATCTGCTGTCTTGTAAAAATCGGCAACATCAATAAAAAAGATATCAACATACTTGTCAATTTCTTTCAACATATCTAGAGCTTGAGTTGATTCGGGGTACTTCGGAGATAAAGCTAAAGCGCATGTTAAATGACCTTCGTTATCCATGGATGCTAAAGGAAATTCTGGAGCTAGATCCTTTTTTGTAATTAAACCCTTTAAATAACCGTTTTTATCAATTATAGGAAGCTTTTCTTTACGAGATTCAAAGAGGATTTTTAGCGCTTTTTCCCTAGAAGCGCCAGGTTCAATAGAAATCACATCTTTTGTCATATAATTCTTTATCATGCCATTTTTTATATCGTTATCAGAAAAAGGGATATCTCTTTTAGTGAAAATCCCACATACCTTTTTATCTTCATTTACAACAACAATTCCACTAATGTTGTAATTTTCCATCATATTCTTTGCTGTAACAATAGGTTCGTTCGAAGTAATAGTCGCTACATCATCGATAACAAAAGACCTTGCTCTTTTTACGATTCTTACCATTTCCAATTGTCTCTCATAGGTGCAATTACGATGCATAACACCTAATCCCCCTAGTAAAGCCATCTTGATAGCCATTTCCTCTTCTGTAACTGTGTCCATCGCGGCTGAAATTATCGGAACATTGAGTTTATGTGGTCCTAGATGAGTTGATATATCAACATCATTAGGTTCAAAATCTGTAAATCCTGGCTGAATGAGGATATCGTCGAAAGTAGCAATTATTTCTTTATAATGAACTTTATTACGGTAATAATCTGTCATTTTAAACAGCTTGATTAAACAATATTAAATATTAATATTAAAGATATTACTAATTATAAAATCTTACCTCAATATATTAGATAAAATATATATTTTCAACTAGGGAGTTAGAGATTACATTGGATTAATTTTATATCGATTTGAGGTCTTCACATTCGATCTAGATTTTTCCTTGGTAATGACTGTATTCTAGGATTATTCATTAACGAATCTAAATAAGATATAAAGACATCTCTCTCTTCTTTAATGTTAGAAGATTCTATTCCAACATAATTTGATACGTGATCATTAAATACTTGAGAAGTTACGTTTTCGCCCAATTGTGCAATAATATCCCGTTCTTCCTTAATACATTCAACGGGAGATAATAATTCGAAATCTCCTTGTTCCCATTCTTTCCAAAGGGGTGTAGAAGGTAGAATATTTAAAGTTCTGAATCTAAATATGGTGGGATTGATTTCTGTCAGAACTCTTGCAGTCTCTTTAGCATGTAAATCTGAAAATTCTTTTCCCCCTAACCCTAAGAGTATGTAAAGACTTAACTTTATACCTGCTGCTAAGATTCGCTTTCCCGCCTTTATCATCGATTCTGCATTAGTTCCTTTTTTCATAAATCGTAAGATCTTGCTACTTCCACTTTCTAATCCCATGTATACTATATCTAAACCTGCTTCGGCTAATTGTGTAAGTTCCTCATCAGATTTTCTTAAAATATCGAGAGCCTTGGCATAAGAACTGATTCTTTGTACATTTTTCATTCTTAGCCTTACATATTCTAAGATTTTTACAAGATAATCTGTTGGAGCTGATGTCGGATTTCCACCCGCAAGGAAAACAGGGAATCCATGATAATTCTTTTCAGCATAAAAATCAATCTCTTTCAATACATTTTCTAAGGGGAGAATAGCATAATCTTGAATAGAACCATAAATCCCCTTATAAGTTCCGCAGAACTTGCACTTGTTCCACGAGCAACCACCTGAAACTGCAATAAGCACACTATATGCTTCTACGGGAGGTCTTATTACGATCTGGTCAGGTGGGATTTTAGTAGTCATGCGAATATAATTATTATTTTTTGTTATTTTAAGTTACTGTGATCTGCTATGAGAAAAGTAAGAATCGATTAAATTTAGATTTACGGCTTATATTAATTAATCTTTTTTTCAAAGATTAATTTCATCTCTTAATTTAATTATTAGTTTTCATTTTTAGAAGGGATTTTAATTGAAAAAGATCGCGATTCAAGAAAAAACAATAACATATTCGTTCAAAATAGTTATAGTGGGGGGTCCGGCAGTAGGGAAGACGTGCCTTTTTAATCGTTTTTGCTTTAATTCATTCAATTTTGATACATCCATGACAATTGGCATAAATTTTCATTCAATTAATTTACCTATCTATAATACTGAAAATTCTGATGATCAAGGAGAGAAACTTGCTTCAAATTCTATATTTGATTTTGGTGGTCAAGAACGTTTTAGACCACTTATTCCTAAATTTCTCAAGGGAGCTGATGGAGCTTTAATGGTTTTTAATCTGATAAGTCCAGAATCTTTTGAATATTTAGATTTTTGGTATGACCAATTAATTCAGCAAGTAAAGGGCTCAAGTATACCTAAAATTTTAGTAGGAAGTAAAAAAGATTTAATTGAAACAACCCCAAAAGAAAATTTGGTTAATGAAACTCTTATTCAAACCTTCCTAAAAGAAAAGAACATGACAGGCTATTATAAAACCTCAGCATTGGAAAACTATAATGTAATAAATGTGTTCAAAGAATTAAATAACTTAATGTTAAAAAATAATCAAACAAAGTATTTAGTATCTTAAATTCTTTCTTAGAAATCTCTCATATAAATGTAGTCGCTAAATTCATTAAAGAAAACCTTCTGCTTTTTATTTAAATCCGGATAAATGTCTCTAAGGTATTTTTTTGCTTGAACAATTAAATTTTTAGCGAAGTGATCAGCGATAATTATGGCGTTTGTTTCAGCGAAGACATTTTCAACTTCCTTAATATCACTTGATGATAATTCATCTTGATGATAAATTTCATTTAATAATCTTGATTGCTCCTCATTTGTATTTTGAATTGCAAGAATATATAGACTTTTTTTCTTTTTGCCTTTAATATCCTCTCTCATGTCTAAAATATCATCTCGAATTGCATAAGCTTGACCTATGCGTAATAAAGCTTCACTTAAAGGCTCAATTTGATAATGCAAGTTTCCTTTTGCCAATATTGCTCCTATTTTTGTGGATTTCTCTAGTAGACGTGCTCGTTCCAATTCAGCGATATTTAAATACTGTTCTAATGACATGGTTATATTATGATAATGCATATAGTCTTCGAGGATTTGCCCTTTCATTAAATAATCCACAGCGGAGGTGTATTCATTAATCGCCATCAATTTTAATTTATCTGGAAATTTTGAGTCTTTAATCACATTCAATCCTAATATATATGCTTGAGTACCTCCTAATATACTTATATCTCTTCCATACATGCCAACAAACTCATCAATCTTTAACATGGTTGAGTTCTTGTATATTTTATTTATATCATTTTTTAATTGAATGTGGAATGAAGGTTTTCCCCTCCGAACTTTATCTGCATCTATTAAATCATCATGTATAACGTGTGCATTATGTAGTAATTCAACAGCTATTGACACTTTTCTGATTTGTTCTATTTGAACATCCAAATAAATCGGATTAACAACACCTATAAATGCCGCAATTAACAAAATAGGATGTAATCGTTTCGCTTTCTTGTTTAAAATAAATGTTTTAAGTTGAGAAGTGAAATCTTTTAGTAGTATTTCCTCTTCTTCATTATTCAAAATTGAAAAATAATCTTCTAAATAGAGATCAATAGCAGATTTTTCTTTCCTCAAAAATTCTTCAATCATTTCAAGTCACAATTATGCCATTTTACTTCTACTTATAATATAATTTTGTTTAATTTATTTTTTTACGTTGCCAATGTTTTTATATTTGTTTTTTGACAATGTTACTATAAAAAGTTCTTTAATGGAGATTAAAAATGTTAATAGCAATAATTTCTGATACACATGATAATCAAAATAATATCTTAAAAGCAGTATCAATGATGAATGAACGAAATGTCGAAGCCTTGATTCATTGTGGCGATTTTTGCTCACCTTTTGTAAAAATCTGGTTTGATAAATTAGACAACTCTATCAAACAAAATTTTTATGGCGTTTTTGGGAATAATGATGGTGATCGCGTGTATTTAAGGCAGAATCTTGGAAAAATCTGTAAACTTGTGGAAAATGGAAATGAATGGATATTAGATTTTGAAGGAAAAAAAGTTTTTTCTTCACACATGCCGAAACAAGGTGTTATTCAGGCTTTAGCACTATCAGGAAAATTCGATTATGTATTTTCAGGTCATACTCATGCTGTCGTAAACGAAAAATATGAAAATGGCGTTCTTGTCTTGAACCCAGGGGAAGCGTGTGGTTATCTTACAGGAAAAGGATCGTTTGCCATAGTAGATACAAAGACAGATAAAGCAGAGATTATCTACTTATAATATATTACTTTTAAAAAATATGGTTTATTTAATCGATTAAACTTATCAAAATAAATCATAAACAAATTAATCATGTCATTATTACCTCTAAATAATATAAAAGTTCTAGATTTATCGAGGATGTTACCCGGTCCATATTGCTCCATGATATTAGCTGATTTAGGAGCAGAAATTATTCATGTCAATGATCCCAGGTTTGCTTATGCAAATCCACCTCCATTTTTTCAAAAGGGAAGATATAGAGAAAGTGCATTCAATTCCATATTAATGCGTAATAAAAAATCTATTTCACTGAATTTGAAAAAAGAAAAAGCCCGAGAAATTTTCTACAAATTAGTTAAACAATCCGATATAGTGTTAGAAACATTTAGACCAAAGGTTACAAACAAACTAAAAATAGACTATAACACGCTATCCAATATTAATAATTCAATAATTTATTGTTCACTAACGGGCTATGGCCAAAACGGGCCGTATGAACAAGTCGCTGGTCATGATATGAATTATGTAGGAATTTGTGGAATGGTAGATTTAAATCGACCAAGGGAGATTTTCGGTTTGAAAGATCAAGATCAAGTTCAAGGTCCTATTGTACCTTGTATTCAATCAGCTGATATAGGAGGAGGCTTAGTAGCAGCTATTGGAATTCTTGGTGCTATTGTTGAAAGATCTACTAATCCTGAAAATAAAGGACAATATATTGATATTTCGATGTTAGATACAGTCTTTTCTTTCATGCCAATGACAGCAGCACTTCATTTTTCTAAATATATAAATGATGGAATGGTAAAAAATGAAAATATTTTACATGGAAATTGTCCTTATTATTCTATTTACAAGACTAAGGATAATAAATATGTAACTGTAGGAGCTATTGAAGTCAAATTTTGGCGTGATTTATGCACAGGTTTAGGTCGTGAAGATTTAAAATTAAAACAAATGGCTCAAGGAGAAGAACGTGAAGAAGTATTTCATGAAGTTCAAAAAGAATTCAAAACTAAAACTCAAAATGAATGGTTAGAAACCTTTAAAGATTTAGATGCGTGTGTAATGCCAGTAAAATCTTTTGCTCAAGCATGTGATGACCCTCAAATTAAAGCACGTGAGATGGTTGTAGAACTAGATCACCCTAAATTTGGTAAAATTCCTAATATTGTTTCTCCTATCAAATATTCCCGAACTCCATTACCTATTCGAAGCCTTGCTCCTAAAGTAGGGCTTCATACTAAAGAAATCCTTAAATCATTAGGTTATTCAACTGAGGATATTAAAGGATTTACAAAACAAGGAATCATTTAAATTAACTTTATATGGAGTCATTTTATTTAATTTTATATTGATATTTTTTTGAAATCCTATTCAATTTAAAAAGAGATGCTATCATGAGTGTTAAAGAGAAGAAAAATTATTCACTTAACGATTCTCAGAGATCTATCTTTGGTCGAAAAATATTACCAACCCTATTAATGGGTTCAATTTTATGGCTTTTAGGTGAAATCCTATCCAGCATGTATTTTTCAGATATCCAAATGAGTCCTTTCTACATGGTTTTATATATATCAATCCTAATTATTGAAGTTCTTTTATATTTAGGCCTTTTATTTGCTTCAAAAAGAGAAAAAACTGTACTAGTATTCTTATTATATGGTATTTTTTCTTATGGGGCCGGTTTTATGACTTTACCTATTGTTATATACACAGAATTTTTACCCCAAGTCCACATGTTTGTCAGTTTGTCTGTAGGGGCAACTGCAATGGTTTTTTTAATGGGACTTTTATTGCGTAATAAATATTTTGCTAAAGGTAACGTTTGGGCCCATATTTTCTTATATCTATTAGGAATATTGGTAGTAGAGATAATATTCATTTATGTTTTTAACATCCAAAACTTCCTGTTAACTATTCCTATTACAATATCCTATATTTGTGTAGTTGCTCTTGTCATAATGTTTTATGGAGCAAAGGTGATGAGGAAAGAAGAAAGTAGTAGTTGGCTATATAAATTTGTTAAAATTCAAAGTATATTGATACTTTCCTTGATTATCGCAATGATTGTTGTCATTGTCGTATTAATTATCATTGTTTTGGCAATAATTTGTGGAGAAAGTGGGGGCGATATCGGCAATTTATCATGGTCAGGAAGTAGTAGTGGGACTAAGAAGAAGAAGGAGAAAATCCAGTAAATAATACGTTTTTTGTTTTTTTTTTATTTTAAAAACCTCAAAAGCTTCTAAAGGAAAATTATGAGTAATGACGATATTATTTCATTAAATATAATAGGTTTTATTTTATAAATAGTTTATAAAACAGATTTTAAAATAAATATTTTTAGTCTCTCATGAAGGTTGACCTCAAAATTTATAAAATCATTAAAGATTCGGGAATTGACTTCATTATATCAGTACCTTGTCTACTCCTAAAAGAGATTCTAAAGATGATTGATGATAAGAACGAAATTTTTTATTTACCCGTGACTCGCGAAGAAGAAGGAGTCGGAATTGCAGCAGGGGCATATTTAGGGGGGAAAAAACCAGCGATTCTAATGCAAAATTCTGGATTAGGTAATTCTATAAATGCTATAATATCTTTACTTCAATATTATGAGATTCCTGTTATTTTTTTCGTTTCTCATCGTGGGGAAGAGGAGGAACCAAATGTTGCTCATATACCAATGGGGAAAATTACTGAAACCCTATTAGATGACATGTCTATCAAATTTTGGAATATACATAGTAGTAAAGATATTAGTAAAATTAAGACAGCCATCGATTATAGTAATGAAAATAAAACCTCAGTAGGAATTTTATTAAAATGGAGTTTATGGTGTGAATGAGATGAAAAGATTTGATGCTTTAAAAAAAATTATTGATGTTATCGATAACCAAATTATCGTGTGTAATTTAGGTCAAACATCTAAGGAATTATATTATCTTAAGGATAGACCCCAGAATTTCTACATGATGGGATCTAACGGACTTTCATCTTCAATTGCTCTTGGAATTGCATTAACTAACCCAAAACTAAAAGTTTGGTGTATAGATGGTGGTGCATCACTCCTCACGAATCTAGGAAGCTTAAGTACGATTTCATTTGCACTTCCTTTAAATTTAACATTGATTGTTATTGATAATGGGGTGTATGGATCGACTGAGGATCAAAAAACGCATACTAATCGCAAAACAAAATTGGATGCAATTGCTCGAGCGACAGGATTTGAATCAGTATTCGTGATTAACAATAGAGAAGACATAGCCCCAACCTTAATGGAATTAGGAACGGGATGCCACTTTATTCTTATCACTACTGAACCAGAAAATGTCGATGTTCCTAATATTTCATTAACTTCAAAGAATATAAAAACAAGATTTATGGAATCTATTTCAAAATCTAATAAATGAAGCGATATGTCTGATTTAGTTAAAAAAGGATTAGAAAAAGATCCTAAAGACGCAGAATTATGGTTCAAGTTAGCGTATCAATATTTCCAAGAAGAACAACACGAATTAGCGATTGATGCTTATAAAAAAGGTTTAATATTAAAACCAAACAACTCAATTCATTGGCATAATCTGGGATTCTTATATATTGAAATAGAGGATTATGATAATGCAATAATTACATTGCACAACGCTTTAAAACTAAATCCAAATCTTTCGATCGCTTGGACTGAACTTAGTTCGGCTCTACTTGAAAAAGGAGAATTCAAGGAAGCAATCCAAGCTTGTAAGAAGGCAATTGAATTAAATTCAAGAGATGAAGTTGCTTGGACTAATCTCGGATCCTCATATTTTAATATGGGTCTATATGATGAAGCAATTAAATCACTGAATAACGCATTGGATATTGTACCGGGTTTAGAATTTGCTAAAACAGTATTGAAACTGACTTTAAAAGCTAAAGATCAAAAGTACTAATAATCTAAAAAAATCTGTTATCTTATTATTTAAAATATAACCAACCAATCACAAAGATGATTTAATTAACGCAAAATTTTATTTATAGGTATTTGTATATGATTTTAAAGCAATTAAAAATGGTTAAATTCTCTTTTGTTATAGTAAAATGTCTGAAGAAAATCAAAAACCAGAAAATGAACACACCAAACAAGATGAGATTGTAAATCTTGGTAAGCCTGCCATAATAAATGCTGAGGCATATAAAACAATAATTTTATATGCAAGTCGATACGCTAATCAAGCAATACCTCCCGCAGAATGGAAAGAAATTTATGGTATACTTACAGGATATGTGGATGATGATTTTGTCCATGTAGAAAATGCCTATGCTTTGACTTTTGGTCATGACACGGACGTACAATTGGATCATAGACACTATATCTTTATAGATGAGATTGAACAGCAATTATATGAAGAGAATAATAGTCATTTTGTTGTCGGATGGTTTCATTCACATCCAGGATTAACATTATTCTTTTCTTACGTTGATCTTATAAATCAACTAGGTTTCCAAAATAAATTTAATGATTCAATTGGGTTAGTTTTTGATCATAGTTTATTGGGAAAGAAGAGAGAAGAAAAAATAGGAGAGAATGTTTTAACGAAATACAGTACGGGATTTGAGATATATAGACTAACAGATGTTAACATGGATCCCAATTCTGCCGAATATGATAAAAATTATCATAAAGTTGATTATATTGTAGAGGGTCTTAATAAATATTTCTTTGCCAACGTTTTATCTGAATTATCAGCTTTAGTAGCAGTAGGAAAACCCTTACAATCAGCATTTGGTGAGAAGCATAAAAACAAATTTGTACAAGATGAAATGACTACTCAAATAGATATAAGACCGGATAATGAAACCCTAGTAGATATCCCCATGAAAAATGAAGTCTCATTTGACCTCAATAACCTTTTTTGGGATGAATCAAGTAATGGTAAAACAAAAATCGAAGAAGATATAGAAAGAGCAGAAAAACTAATATATGAAGGTAATTCAGCATTTCAACAACGAGATCCATTTACAGGAGTGGAAAAATATCGCCAAGGAATAAAAATTTATAAAAAAGAGGGAGATATTGACCGAATTCAAGATTTATTACGAAATCTAACTAAATTATGCATCTCAAACAACCATTTAGTCTTAGCAGAAGAATTTGCAACCGACCTTATAAAATTAGCGGAGAAACAAGATAATAAGTTTTATAAAGCTGTAGCTAGCTACATTCTTGGATATATCTTGTTAAAACAGGGAAAACATGATGTTTTGAAGTTAGCATTAAGTAAAATTCGAGATGCAGCAATTTTATTTGAAAATATCGGTGATTACGCTGGAGCAGGCATGTGTTTTAACAAAATTGGAACCATCTACCATACTAGATTGGAGAATTATGATAGTGCTTGCCTTTTTTATAGAGAATCCATAGAAAACTATAATAAAGCAATAATTCATAGCCATCCCCTTCGAAAGTCATTATGGAGCAAACCAGAATTATTAAAAGAAAGAATTATCGAATTAAGAGATATATTGGAAGAGTTGATACCAAGTATCTCACATGATTCTCTCAAACAAAAAATAACTGAAGACCTTAAGTCAATTATATATAATTTTTAAGAAATTAGATTATTTCTCTCGTGGTAACAATCAAAAAAAATATATCTTAAGTATTATTATTTTACTTACTTTTTTTGGTGATCATCATGCCCCGTCGAAAACAAAAAATAAAATATTCAAGAAAATTTGCATGTAAGTTTTTGGAATCAGCTGGTAACATCTCTAATAGTCTTCAAGCTCTGAGTATTTGTAAAGAAAGAGATCTTGTATTAGGTCCTAAAGCATATGTTTGTCAAGTATGCAATTTATACATACAAGTAACTAAAAAATTTTCAGATGTTTATGAAGAAAGCAAAAAGACTGCGGAACAGAAAGTCAAAGAAAAGCAAATTGAATTAGATGAATTTGAATTAAAAGAGATATCAAGCGATAATGAACTGGATTTATCTATTGATGAGTTCGAGGAAGATGAAGAAGAGGTACCACTTAGATTTGAAAAACGAAAAGCTAGTAAGGATGATCTAGATACAGAGGATTTTGGTGAAATGGAGTGTCCATTTTGTGCTGAAATTTTTGAAGACGTACATTCACACATGGGATCTTGTGAGTTCGCTCCTGATGATGCTAAAATTGATGACTTTTTACCAAGTAAAAAGAAAAAGAAAAAACCTCGAGCACCGAGTAGTACTTCAACCAAATCCGATACACCTAAAGCGAAACAGAAATGTCCTTATTGCGGAAAGGAGTTTCAAAGATTAGGTCGTCATTTAACTTCGTGCCCTAAACGTCCGCAAGATGATAATAAGGATGATGAAGAGTAATTAATCACAATACAATTATTTTAATTTTAATTTATAACTCATTATGGTAGATAACCAATCAATCTATTATTGTTATCCCGTATTTAGGCCTCCTTCTGAGGGGAATTCTTTATTAATCCAATTAACAGAAGGATGTACCCATCATTGTGATTTTTGCGTTTCAAATCTCAGAAAGGATTTTAAGGTTAGGAATTTAGAAGATGTTAAAAAAGATCTTGATATCGCATCAAATAAAAAATATAGTTCTCACGTGAAAAGAATTTTTTTGCTGGATGGAAATGCCATGGTTACTCCTACTGAAAAACTCTTAGAAATTACAAGGTATGCCATGAGTAAATTCCCAAATGCTCAAAGGGTTGGAGTTTATGCTCATGCTAAGGATATTCTAAAGAAATCTGATAATCAATTAAGAGATCTTTCAGATGCAGGATTAAAAATAGCTTATGTTGGATTTGAAAGTGGCTCTGATGAATTACTTGAAATGGTTCATAAAAACGCTACAAAAATGGATTTTATTAATGCCTCATCAAAATTGATGAAAGCAGACATAACACTATCTGCAACATTTATTAATGGACTGGGAGGAGCCGATAACCATGATCTATCCAATAACCATGCCATTGAATCTGCTGATCTAGTTAACAAGATATGTCCTAGCGATGACAGAATATGGTATGTTTCGTTTTTATCATTGATGATTCCTCAAGGCACACTCCTTTATGAAAAAAAACGGAGAGGTGAATTTATTGAAATGAATGCTACTGATATTCTGAAAGAGTTAAAAACTTTTATTGAAAAAATTGAATTCTCCAATAAAGAAGCTAATTGTGTATTCAGAAGTAATCATGCTAGTAATTACCTTCCAATTAAAGGAATCCTTGAAAAGGATAAGGAAGAAATTTTAGAACTCCTTAATTATGGAATATCTCATGAGGATGTACGCCGATCAGAGTCCTATCGTGGCTTATAATTCATTTGAAAACTATTTCTTGGGTTCTTTGATTGAATTTTTTAATTGGATTTTGAGGGTTTTCTTCAAGTAATTCAAGTACTTTGATAAAATCAGTATTAGAAATAGCTAATTTCTCACATAGTTCATCCATTTGACATGTATTTTGAATTTCCGAAATTTCACGTAATTTATTTGTTACCAAATTGCGATAGAGAGAGAGTGTTAGAGATTTTAGATTATTAAATTTCTCAGGGCGAATTTCTTTAGCAAATTTTAGTATTTGACTAGATGCCATGCTGAATTCTAGGATTTTATAGGAACTAATGATCCCATACATTTTTTTTAGGTACTTAAAATATGAGTTAATATGATATTGAACATCTTCTAAATTGAACTTGTTTACAACTCCATCTATTTCATCTTTTAGCATTGCGAGAAGTTTTAAAAATGAATCGAGATTTTCTTCTGTCAGATTTTCTTTTATTAGGTTATTATATTTTCTTAAATACCATTCTCGATGACTAAATCTCTCATCCATGATTTTTTGGTTTAATTGAAGAAACGCATCTAATTCATCGTCCAAATTAAAATACTCCTGAGCTTCTTCAATTAGTACGATTGCAGACTTAACTTTTTTTAAAGCGGAATCTAAATCTAGTTGATTTATCTTCTTTAATGTCAATTCTTTATGTAAATTTAATTCATCTAATAAATCCTTCTTATCATTATATCTGATTTCCATTGAGCTCAATACCCAATTATTAATGCTCAAAAATATTCTTATTGATATTAGTATTATTATTCGCAAATTTAAATTTGATATCGAGTATTTAATAAATTATTAAAATCATATCATATCCTAAAAAAGAGATTATTAATTTGAAAACTATTTGCCTTATTGTAGGTTCCCCAAGAAAGAATAAAAGTTCTAATTTTTTAATTGATAAAGCTATTGAAGGAATAAGGGAGGTTTCAGCGGATTTTAAATTAAATAAAATCCAAATAATAGACTATAGTATAACACCTTGTAATGGTTGTGATGCTTGTCTTAGGCCCCCCAATGATTGTCCTCTTACAGAGAATGATGATATTAAAAAAATTGAAGAATTAATACTTAATACTGATGCTTTATTGATTGCTGCTCCAAATTATTTTGGTTCAGTTAGTTCACAGATTAAAACATTTATAGACAGATCCCGTCCTTGGAAAATGAAAAATTATTTATTAAAAGATGTTATTTTTGCGCCTTTGGCGGCAACAGGATTGAGGAATGGAGGAGAAGGTGTTATTGCTGATCTCATAAATTTTGCATTGATACATGGAATGATAGTTGTAGGAAACGCAATAGGAAGTCCAGTTTTAGAGGGCAATATTCCAATCACTAGTTTACAAAAACATCAACTAAAAGAATTCATTGGAAAGAACGAAGAAGACGAATTAGGTGGAAAAATCGCTAAAGATTTAGGTAAAAGAGTAGCAGAACTACTGAAAAAATTTGAAAAATAATTTAATTTTCTTTTTATTTAATCTTCATCAAGAAACTCAATTTGATCAGAATCACTTATTCTATCGTCATCATTTTTATAGACTTTCGTGAGATTTTCAATTTCTTCAACTTCCTTTAATTTTTCATCTGAAATTGTGGCCAATTTACCTTTCTGAGTTAAAAAATTAGGAGGGGCATCACCTGTCCATAGAGAGTTAACAATTGCTCCAACAACGATCAAAACAATGAAAATTGCCATATATATTGAAAGAGAGTCATCAGGAAATACCCCCAAAACTACCTCAATCCATTCGACCATCCAAGCTCCAATTGGAGAAACGATAGGTTTCAAAAAGGTTAAAATTGCTCCAATAATCTCAGCAAAGACCTGTAAGAAATCTAGTAGCATTATTTAGTATCCTCTCCTTTTTTTGAGTAGCGTTTTTCTCTAATTTTCTCCCGATTTAAAGTAAAATCAACCAAATCATATACTTTGAGTATGATTGTTAAGAAATATATTCCCATGTAAAGTAAAATCATCTGTGAAAAATCGATTGAAAGGTCGCCCAAAGTAAGTATTTCAAAACTTACATCCGTTGCTCCTGAAAATTTATAACTCCAAATATATAGACAATTAAGAAGAACCTGAATTAATGCAAAGATAGCTTTTCTAATAGATCCTTTTGGAGAGGAATAATTAAAAAATGCACACCCACTTATCATCAATCCAAATGCTGAAATCCAAAAAAGGATTCTTTCATATTCAAGTTGACTCATTACAATTGGGATTCCCAAAATTGATAATTCCTTAACCCAAGTAAACGTAAGATAAGGTATAATCATTGTCGTAGTTAAGTATATGAATGTGAATAAAATTCCTTTAAACATATTTTTTACTGTACCCATATTTTTATCCCCACGATGGAAGTTGCCCCACTGACATATTAAAGAGTTTTACTGAAAAAGAAATAAGATCAAGAGAATAAGAAGCGCTAACTATAAAATCTGCATAAAATTCTACGGCATATGGCGTTCTATACCAATCAATCTCCGTTGTAGCATTCGGAAAGTTAAGAGGGAGAAAACCATCGCCACTTGAAGCATTAAATAAACCGTCATAAGTTTGTCCATTATGTATAGGGGGAAAAACAGTGGCTTTGTTAAAAACAATTACCCTTGATGAGATATTTTCTCCAATTCCAGTTAAATTTACATGATCATAAATCATGGTGACACTAAACTCTATTCTCAAATTAGTCAGATCAAAAAAACCGACATTGGTAACATTGAAAGGTACTCTAAGATACATTGTATTTACATCTGAGATATCTAAATTTGCATCTATTGGTCCTGAAGGTATATTTACATTATCTTCATTCCCAAGAATTGAGACGGCAGACATGCTACCAAGAATAGAAACTCCTGTTAGTGATAGTGTTAATACTAAGAGAAATATCCTAACACCCAAACGAAACACTCTACTGATTCGCATAGCACAGTTAATATTTTTTTAGTTAAATTATCATTTTAGTGATATTAACTCTTTATAAAGTTATTTATACCAATATTATTATATTACATGATACGGAAGCCACCGTAAATCACCTATTCTCTCATTTTTTTAGAATAAGTTCATTTTTTTCATGTTATATATCATGTCTTCATGAACAAGAACCCAATTTTTTCTCCCTTGAGTTCACCTAAAGCAACGTTGATCTGGATCACTGAATTTTGTTCTAGTTCTTCTATTATTTTATTATCAATGTATACTTGAGTTCCCAGTTTGTCGGTTGTCTCATCAATCCAAATTATGAAATCCATGTCATCTTCTACTTTTTTGGATTCTACTAATTCTACGACGTTTCCACAGAATGAAAGAAGTCATGATTCAGAAGAGTGGTAAAAGAGAACGATAACTTTTTTTTCCAAGTTGTTATCTTCAATTTTTTTAATTTGTTCACGAATATAGGTCAATGCTGTTTCTGAAAAACTTATTTTAAAATGTTATCACCAGTATTATTTTTTTATGATACTCTATTTTATAATTTATAAAAAGAAAACCTAAAAAATCTAGGTTATATCTTATTTTATTTAATATGATTTTAATTATAAAAACGAAGAAAAATGAATAAAAGATGGCAGAAATAAAGAAAATTAGCGCACACTCTATGAAATTTGATGAAGTCATAAATGCATTGAATAGTTCACGTGAAAATGGGATAACTAAAGAGGAAGTATTGGTTAGACTAGAAAAATATGGAAAAAATGAACTAATAAAAGAGAAAGGAAAAACTGCTTTTCAGATTTTTATAAGTCAATTTAAAGACTTTCTAATTTATTTATTATATTTTGCTATTGCAGTATCTGTCATCATTGGCATGTACGAAGGTAGTAAACCAGGAGCCGAATTTTGGTCTTCTGAGTACACTGACGCCCTTGTTATTGCTACAATCATAATTGTTAACGCGATATTGGGATTTTATCAAGAGTATCAAGCAGAAAAATCGATGGAAAGCTTAAAGAAAATGGCACCTCATTTTGCTAAAGTTCGTAGAGATGGTCAAGTTAAAGAAATTGCGGCTGAAGATCTAGTACCGGGGGATATAATTTTAGTTGAAGATGGAGATAAATTTCCAGCAGATATAAGGTTAATTAAACAATTTTCCCTTTACGCTGATGAGGCCATTTTAACAGGAGAATCTCAACCTGTTAAAAAACACGTTGATGTAGTTGAGGAAAAATTGATTTTAGCGGATAGAACAAACCTCGGATACATGAATACGATCATTACTAGAGGAAATGGAGAAGGTATTGTAATAGGGACGGGAATGAACACTGAAATAGGGAAAATCGCAACAAGCTTGCAAGAAGAGGTTATTGAACAAAGCCCTTTTCAAAAAGAGGTAGATCGATTTGGTAAATTATTAGGAATAATTATAATAATAATTTGTGCAGCTGTTTTTTTTATAGAACTTATCATTATTTTAGTTACGGAAGGCTTTGTTTTTACTCCTGAACAAATAGATGAAATAATAGAAGCATTTGAAATAGCAATCAGCTTAGCAGTATCTGCAGTCCCCGAAGGTTTAATTGTGGTTATTACAGTTGTAATGAGTATTGGCATGAAGAAAATGGCCAATAAGAATGCACTAGTAAGAAAATTAACCGCTGTTGAAACTCTAGGTCGTATAAGCGTTATCTGTAGCGATAAGACAGGTACATTGACGAAAAACGAGATGACCGTAGTAAAAATGTTTATAGATGGAAAAATTCTCGATGTGGAAGGCGTGGGATATAATATTTCAGGAGATATTCAAGAAAATGGAACTCCTGTTGAAATCAACCCAGATCTTCAAAGATTTATGGATATCTGTCTATATTGTAATAATTCCAATGTAAATATCATGGACCAAAAAACTGGTGAAGTTAGCGTCGTTGGAGATCCAACTGAAATCTCCATGAAGGTACTTGCTCTTAAGTCAAAAATTAATGACTCTTTTGAAAAGCTGGAAGAGATTCCATTCGATTCTGATAGAAAGATGATGAGTGTAATTGGAAATCTAAATGGTAAAACAATAGCATTAATCAAAGGAGCTCCTGATATTTTAATGAGGAATGCTTCTAATGTTTTATCTAATGGTGAAAAAAAAACGGATCAGGCAGTGAAAGATGAGATTTTACGTCAAAATGATGAATTCGCGAAAAATGCACTAAGAGTACTTGGTGTAGCATATAAGGAGTTAGAACCAGGATATGATATTAATGAAATTGAGAAAAATTTTACTTTTGTCGGACTGGTAGGAATCATAGATCCTGCCAGAGATGAAGTGAAAGATGCAATTAAAGAAGCAAGAATGGCAGGAATAAGAACCATCATGATAACGGGGGACCACGCAGTAACAGCTTTAGCTATTGCACAACAAATTGGTTTGACAGAATCAAATGAAGCAATTACGGGTATTGATCTTGAAGCAATGAATGATGATGAATTAAGAGAGAAGGTAAAAACTGTTGATGTGTTTGCTAGGGTAACATCTGAACATAAATTAAGAATTCTAAGAAGACTAAAAGAATTAGATTTAATCGTTGCCATGACAGGCGATGGTGTAAATGATGCACCCGCAGTAAAAGGAGCTCATGTTGGAATAGCTATGGGATTAAAAGGAACAGAAGTCACTCAAGAAGCATCAGATATGATATTAATTGATGATAATTATGCAACAATAGTAAATGCGATAGAAGAAGGAAGAGGAATATTTGAAACTACCAAGGGATTCTTTCGATACATGCTAAGTACGAATTTCGATGAGATTTTTCTAATTCTAGTGGCTTATATTGTAATGAAATTATGGGCAAATGTATTTATTGGAGCCCCAGTTGTGCCAATTCAAATACTTTGGTTAAATATTGCCACGGATGGCATCCCCGCAATGGTTCTGGGATTCACTCCGACAGACCCTGATGTCATGAAAGCCCAACCTCGAAAAGGATTTACTTTAATTAAAGAGATAAAAGGACCTGCTTTACTCCTTGGAATTTATACCTCAATCACAGATATCGCTCTTTATATTCTTCTTTGGACGGTTTTCATTCCGGGTTGGAGCGCTGTGGGTGCGCCAAACTTGGCTAATTATACAATTGCGGGACATGCAGATCAGTTATATGCAATAAGTTTAACACAGACGCTTTTATTTACAAATTTAGTTATTTGTGAATTGTTATTTGTCTACACTTGTACTTCTAATATCAAACCATTTTATCACTTCCCAAATAAACATCTATTCTGGGCAACAGGACTCTCTCTTGCATTGCAGCTTTTGATTCTTTACACACCACTCGGGATTGCATTTCATATTGTTCCTTTAACAGAATGGTATCATTGGGTAATTGTATTCTTATTTGCATTTTCAGTATCAGTTGTAGATGAATTGAGAAAGTATCGGATTCGATTGAAATTAAAGAAAGATCCTAATTATGGATCTTAAAATATTTTTATTTACTTTTTTATTTTAAAAATTGTACTTGACAGAGAATTTGTTATATCCAAATGTTAGGTGTTAGATTTCGTCATTTTCCTCATGATCTTCTAAACTTTGGAAAAAAAGGCCTATACCGACGATTTTAAATGTATCTTGAACATTAACATTTTCTAAAGCAGATGTTTCAATAAAAGAACAACCCAACTTACTTGCTGCAGCAACTCCCTCTCCCGTTGAAACCTCTCTTTGTTCAACTAAATCAATTTTATTAGCCACGAGTACGATAGGTATGTTTCCCAATTCTTTTCGAGCATCATAAAACCAAAAATTGGTTGCTTCTTTGAAGGTATCTTTCCGTGTAGCATCATAGATAATAAAAGCACAATTTGCACCTCTATAATATTCGTGTCGTACTCGTTTAAAAAATTCTTGACCGGCCAAATCAAAAATAAGAAATTGAATAGTATCATCTTTATAACCCTGAATACGATAATTTTGTGTCGCGATGTTAATTCCTAGCGTTGGACGATAATCCTTTATTTGTTCTTTTCTTAAAAATCTATTGACTAGTGTAGTCTTACCTACCGCTGCATCTCCTAGAACGATCAACTTAAACATTTTTTTTATATTTTCAGTTCTTTTTATATGGTGATCAGCATAAACACCGTCGATTACTGTTTTTGGAGGTTTTATTTCAAAATTTTCTAATCCTATATTAAAGCTATAATCAATATTTAAATTAGGAATGTCTAATGTGTTATATCTGAAATCAAAACTATCTTCAAGTAGTTGAGTGATTTTTTCCGCAACTAAATAAGCGATAGGGAAAAGTTTATTTAAGTTTATTTTATAACTACAAACGAGCAATAATATTGCTTCAGAACCAGTTTCCACATAAACTATTCGATGATCAGCGGTTTCAAATGAACCCGTTCCATAATTTCCGATTTTGTATTCTAGTGAGATTTTATTCAATAAACTATCCACTAAAGCGGTTAATGCTCCGTAAACACTTTCAGAATCATCTGTATTTGAGGAGAGTTCCTCATCCTTTATATATTTCGAGATTAATAATCCTTGATTGGAATAGAGAAACGCGATTTCTATTTCTTGTTGAGAATCAACGAAATTTTTTAGTACAGTCTGAAGATGTTCTCCTTTTGACATGATTCATAGTTTTCTAATAATTTAAATTTCTAAGCTTTTATTATTTTCAATAATTTTAAATTTTTATCAAAATTTACTTACACATTATAATTCTGTATTAATGAGATAATTTTAATGAACATGCAAGAATTTTTAAAAAATAAACTCGAATCCAATCAAACGGTTCTCACGGAATTTGAATCTAAAAAATTGCTAGAAGACATAGGTATTGTCATTCCTCTCCAAGAATTAACATCTTCTAAAGAAGAAACTGTATCTGCTTCAGAAAAAATCGGCTTTCCAGTCGTTTTAAAACTCATGGCAGAAGATATTATACACAAATCAGATACGGGAGCTGTGAAATTAAATTTGAAGAATCGAGAGGAAGTAGAAAGCGGCTATGATGAATTAATGAAGATTCACTCCGATAAAGAGAAATTAATTAGCGTACAAAAAATGGCAGATGAACCAATTACGGAATTAATAATTGGAATGACTACGGATGCCCAATTTGGTCCGGCTCTAATGTTCGGGATCGGAGGCATATTAGTAGAAATTTTAGAAGATGTTAGCTTTCGTATCGCACCAATTGAAGAGTATGATGCAAAAGAAATGATAAAGGAAATTAAAGGATTTCCTATACTTGATGGATATCGAGGAAAACCTAAAGCTGATATTGATGCAATTATTGACGTACTCATGAAGATTTCAAATTTAGTCACAAAACACGAAGAAATCTACGAGATGGATTTAAATCCCGTGTTTATTTACGAAAAAGGACTCGTATGTGTTGATGCGAGGATAATACTAAAATCCCCCGATAAAAAATAATTATAATTGAGATTTTTTCTCAACCTTTTCATTTCATTTACAGAAAAATTTGGCTGTTTTATTGATTATATTA
>DAOUVJ010000003.1 GCA_030667705.1 Promethearchaeota archaeon
TAAGTTTCACAGGTATACCAGATATAATACTGCTATATTTTTTGATAATGACTTCATTTATTCCTTATTTATTGTTCCTTATAATTTTAAAAAATACAGGAAAGCCAAAAAAGAAATCATTGAAAATAATTGTAGGTGTAATTCTTATTGGATTGGGAAGTATTTTTAAAACAGAAATATTCTTAATAGAACTGTTGAATATTACTTCACCTATAATATTAATAATCGGAACTATGTTTATATTCGATAGTTTCCGCAAAGAAATATTTGTTCGAACTAATACTTAAATTGATTTGATTCCAGTAAAAATTACTTTTTTTTATTTAAAAATCTCAGTTTATTTGCGTCATATATTATTTTTTTCCTTTTTACTCAATATAATGCTTTACTATTTCTAATCAATTTATAAGTTTACTTAGTTTACTTATTACTTAATCTATTATTTATTGAATTGAGAAACCTATGAGAAAGAAAATTAAAATTTTAATAATTTCTCTCAGTATACTTATTGCTAGTAGTATATCTATTACTTTTGGAATACTTTTTTCTATTAATACACCTTCAGCGAGGTATGGCTGTGGTTTGGTTTATGATGAAAGTGTTAATAAATTGATTCTCTTTGGTGGAGGCTTTCAAGACAGTAGTTCATATACCTATTATGGTGATACTTGGATTTATGATCCTATCCCTAATTTATGGTCTGAAATTTTTCCCCAACAACATCCTACAGCAAGATCGAGTCACTCGATGGCTTATGATCCAATAGCCCAAAAGATAATTTTATTTGGAGGAATTGACATAAATGATAATTGGATAGATGATACATGGATATTTGATTCTCGAACTCAAGTATGGACTCAAATATACCCTGATAATCATCCTTCATATAGAGGAAGCGCTTCTATTTTCTACGATCCACAAGCTCAGAAAGTGATACTTTTTGGGGGATATAGATCCATTGGAGGACATTTAGATGACACATGGGCATTTGATTATTCCACTAACAATTGGACAAATCTCAACCCTTCCATAAGACCAACGGGACGATATGGGGCTCCTATGGTTTATGATCCAATCAATCAAAGAGGATTCATGTTTGGAGGTCGTACTTCAAGTATTACCGACGAAACTTGGGTGTATTATTATTCTAACAATACTTGGGCTGAGTTGACTATGCTAACTAAGCCACCAAACCGATATTGGGAATCATTAACTTATGATGATACCGTACAGAGAATAATCCTTTTTGGAGGGTCTGATGGAACTGGAGAAGGGTTGGATGATACTTGGACATACAATCCTTTTACTAATCAATGGACTCAAGAGCTTCCAAGTTCCTCTCCAGTAAATAGGTTGTTTGCTTCTTTTGTAAACATTCCTGGAACTGGTAAATCTATCCTTTTTGGAGGATCCAGAGATGTAAATACTTGTCTTGGTGATACTTGGTCATACATTTACAATAGTAATGGCTGGAATAAATTAAAATAGCAATTTTTTTTTTCAGTTTTCAATATAGCTACAAATTTATTGATGGGTAACGCTGCTTTTGTCAATAACTTTCTACTGCAGTACGCTCCTGGTGACGAATTTATAATATTTGTAATCTTTATGCTAGGTGCTTTTGTCTCATTTCCTTTTTGGATAATATACCTCAAACGAATTAAAAACAATAAAAAAGTTCTAGTGATAGGTGGTTTCCTTCTATCTTTTGCTCTTTTTCCATTAAGCTTTTTCCAAACTGATATCGATTTATTCATCATGCTCTTCATTCTCGGATTAGCTATGGAGAGCATGTGGGCATTCTTTTATACGATCATTCAAGCAAGCGTGGTAGATGATTTTGTTGCCAAAACTAGAAATAATCAAAAAGGTATACTTCTTGGAGTATCAACGCTCCTTGGTCGCCTTGTTGCTACTATTGATGAAATTATATTAGCACTTGTAAATTGGGCCACCGGATTTCCAGAAGGGGTAACAACCTATACTGGGTATATCCAGGATAGTATGTACTATCCTGGGTTAACTGATATACTTTCAGGTGCTGATCTGGATTTAGCATTAATGGGGATACGGCTTCTTCTTGGTATTATTCCAAGTGTTATTTTAATAGTTGGAACACTGGTCTTTTGGAAGTACTTCCCTCTAACTCAAGATAAAGTATTAGAAAACAAGAGAATATTAGAAGAACTAGGGTTTTAAAAAACCTTTTTTTTTTTATTTTTTACTAAATTTTAAGAGATCTCTGGAATTTTTAAGATCAAGCGAGGAATAAAAATGATTAAAGAACTAGCAAAAGTTTATGATCATCGTACAATTGAGAAAGAATTGTATGAATGGTGGGAGAAAGAAGGTTTCTTTCGACCTGAAAAATCTCATGAATTAGGCATTACCGATGAAAAATCTGAGAGATATTGCATTACAATTCCGTTACCTAATGTAACAGGACAACTCCATTCAGGTCATGCCCTTGTGATTTCCCTTGAGGATTTA
Source organism: Promethearchaeota archaeon (assembly GCA_030667705.1). Taxonomy (GTDB): domain Archaea; phylum Asgardarchaeota; class Lokiarchaeia; order Sigyniarchaeales; family SOKP01; genus SOKP01. Next base: position 2,491 of record DAOUVJ010000003.1, read on the forward strand.
ATGACCCGTTATGAACGCATGCGACAGAAAGAAACTCTCTATGTCCCGGGCACTGATCATGCTGGAATTGCGACTCAAAGTGTTGTTGTTAGGGAACTATTAAAACAAGGTATTAATCATAAAGATTTAGGGCGTGAAAAATTCATAGAAAAAGTCTGGGAATGGAAAAATAAATACCACGCCCGAATTACTGAGCAGTCGAAAAGGATGGGTATCAGCTGCGATTGGAGCCGAGAATATTTTACGCTAGATCCAAATTTATCACGAGCCGTTCGAGAAGCATTCTACAGATTATATCATAAAGGATTAATATATCGAGGAGAATATATGGTTAATTGGTGTCCGGGAAGGTGTGTTACCGCTATATCAGACTTAGAGACTGAAGCTATTGATGAACAAGGTCACTTATGGTATATCAAGTATCCAATTATTACTAAAGCTTGGAAGGGCTCCCAACATCCTTGGGCGAGTGGTAAATGGGCAGAAGGTGTTACAGATTTTATTATTGTTGCTACCACAAGACCCGAGACGCTATTAGGTGATTCTGCAGTAGCTACAATTAAATCCCATCCTAAATATGCTAAATATATTGGTAAACAAGCAGTTATTCCAGCTGTCGGTCGTTCCGTCCCAATAATTGCCGATCCATATGTGGATCCCGAATTTGGGACTGGAGCTTTAAAAATAACACCCGCTCATGATCCTAATGATTTCGAAATTGGTAAAAAGCATAATTTAGAATTCATAAAAATCTTTAATGAAAAAGCTCAGATTCTCCCGGGGTTTGTTGAAGCTTATACAGGCCTAGATCGATTAGAGTGTCGGAAAATAATCATAAAAGATCTTGAAAAAGAAGGATTAATAACTGATATCGAACCTTACGATCATGCTGAACCACATTGTCAACGATGTCAGGCAACCATAGAGCCACGAGTTTCTATTCAATGGTTTGTGAAAACAAAGCCTCTCGCGGGACCAGCAATGGAAAAAGTTCGGAATGGTGAGACAATTATAATCCCTGAAAGAGAAGAACGTCGTTTTTTCCAATGGATGGAAAATATACACGATTGGTGTATATCTCGTCAGCTTTGGTGGGGTCACAGGATTCCGGTTTGGTATTGTGATGAATGTGGCGAAGAAATTTGTCCCGAACCTGATGTGGAAACGGTTTCAATTTGTCCTAAATGTAATAGTTCTAGAGTTCATCAAGATGAAGATGTGTTAGATACTTGGTTCTCAAGTGGTATATGGCCTTTTTCAACCTTGGGGTGGCCTAATACCGATCATCCTGATTATAAACGCTTCTATCCAACCGACGCTAGAGAAACTGGTTATGATATTCTCTTTTTTTGGGTTGCAAGAGAACTCATGATGGGAATCGAGCTAACAGGAAAAACGCCATACCATACTGTTTATTTACATGGTATGATTCGAGACGAAAATGGAAAGAAGATCAGTAAAAGTATGGAAAATATCGATCAATATGATCCTCTAGTAATTATAAAGGATTATGGAGCAGACTCCCTCCGGTATGTAAACATATCAACTAGTGTTCCGGGATTAGATACTAATTTAGATCCCAAAAATATTGATGTTGCTCATAAATACTGTAATAAAATATGGCAAGCTTCTCGTTATGTATTGAATAACATTGATCCTGACGAAATAATTTATCGAATTGATGAAATTGAGCTAGAAAAATTAAATTTCCCTGATAAATGGATACTTTCCAGGCTAAACTCGCTGATTCGAGATGTACAAATTCACATGGATAATTTTGAATACTTACAAATGACTAGAATTATTAAGTCATTTTTCTGGAGCGAATTTTGTGATTGGTATATTGAAATGAGCAAAATTTTTCTCTATGATGATGGTTATTCTGATAAACACATTCAAAAAGCAATACTATTACACGTATTAGATACTTTCTATAGGTTATTGCATCCTGTCATGCCTTTTATCACTGAAAAATTATGGCAAGCTCTTCCAAGTAATATAAAAGAGGTGCCCACGATAATGTATGCTCAATGGCCTAAGGTTAATGAATCATTCATTGACTCAAAATTAGAAAAAAGTTTCTTGTTAATGTCCGATTTTGTCCGAGAAGTGAGACGAGTTAAGCATGATTTTGGAATCCCGTTAAAAACACTAGTACCACTACAAATTGAGACGAATAATAAAGAATTATTTGAAATCTGCAAAAACGAATTGGTTAAGATGGCATTCATAGACGAGGAAAAATTTATAATCGATGAAAAAATCGTTCCACCTCCTCAATCAGCACGAATCGTGCTCAGTGGAATACCTGCGTTTATTCCTCTTTCTGGAATGATTGATATTGAAAAGGAAAAAATAAGAATTCAAACTTCTATTGAAAAAGCTAAACTTGAGAAATCCAAAATAGAGAAAAAATTGCTAAGTCAATTTTCAGAGCGAGCTCCAGAAGAGTTGGTTGAGAGAGAAAGACAGAAACTTGGAGAATTGCAGTTTAAAATTGATCAGTTCGAAGACCAATTGAAGATTTTATAAATCCTTCTTTTATTTCTTTTAATAGAACGGTAGATCTTTAATATTTGGTAGATCAATTTGGGGAGCAAATTTTTTAATGTATTCAATCGATTTTAATGCTTCACTTCTTGGTAGTTCAAAAACTACAGGACCTGAAAAATCTCTCTGGTGAAGTAAGTTTAAAAATTCTGGTGGAAAGTTCTTCCCCGTACCTAAAGCACCGTGATCAATAAGTCCTTTTTCAGAATAGTCTTGTAGATGGATTTCACCTGTGATATCTAAATACTTTTCTGCAATATCAACCAAATCGATTTCTCCCGAGAATCCTCCTAGAACGTGTGCCGTATCAATGCATAATTTCGTACCTAATTTCTCAACCATTTTAATTGTTTTTTCAAATGGAAACTTGAGATTTTCGATCGCAATTTTCTTTCTATCGATTCCTGTCTTTTTAATAATTTCTTTTATACTCTGGATTGATAAATCTGCAAACAAATTTGTTGCAATGGGATAGAAATCGGGATCCATTATAAATTTCATTGCATCAGCAATAAATTCGCCCGTTGCATGTAATACATAGACTTCTATATCATCTTCTAATTGAATAAAGGTTTCATACGCATCAACAATCGAGTTTACACTCCCTTCTCGAATGAACTTGTTAGGACTGGCAAGTTCAATGCTTATGAAAGGAAGATGTGCTGAATAAGTAATGCCATATTTTTGTTTTATGTTTTTTATTTTCTCGATTTCTTCCTCTGTTATTTTAATAGGAAAAAGTTGGAAGGGGTCTAGTACAATTTCGCAGTGTTTATATCCCGCTTTAGCAACACCCTCGATTAAATCTGAGAGGCTAAACTGTGCTAATCCCGCCAAGCCCTTTTCTTTTAGGATTTTATTTATGACTAGCTCTAAACTTAAAGGAGAGATACCTATCCTATTCAATGGCATGATATAAATTAAAATGAAATCAAGATAAAAAGTTTAATTATGATTACGCTTAATTTAGAAAGTCATAAAATTTAATTTAAAATAAATTCTTTTTAGTATGCATGATTAGTAATTATGAAAAAATAGCGAAAAAAATGGGCGTTCCTTGGTCAGAAGAAATGGAGAAGATTTTAAAAGCTCTGTATTCCCCCGAGGAAGCTGAGATTCTCCTCGTCTTCAACGGTCCTTACTTGGATCGTTTTGATGCAAAAAAAATAGCGAAAAAACTCAAGCGCCCAATTGATGAGGTTGAGTCCTCATTAAAGGAAATGGCGCGCACTCAAAGACTCTTTTCTGCTTCAAAAGGAGATGAAACAACGTATTCAATGTTTCCACTACTTCCAGGGCTTTTTGAACTGTATTTCTCTAACTACGAAAGAGCCATGAAAGAAGAAAAAGAAGTTTTAGAATTATTCACTAAAGAATATGAAAAATATTACAATCTAGGTCATGTTGTAAACTCGATGAGCTCTTCCTATCCTTTCATGAGGGTGTTTGTGGACGGGAAAGTCATTAATGATACTGTTGAGAGAGGAAAAGGAACCACTATTGAAGTTGGTCAGGAAGTCGAACAATATAAGAATAAAATATTACATTTCGAACAAGTTAGAAATTTAGTTGAGAATTCTCGCAGAGTTTCTGTAATGGATTGTGCTTGTAGGACTCACATGAAACTACATAATGATGGTGTTCCCGTAAATGATTATCCTATCAATGTATGCATGAGCTTTAACGTGTTTGCAGATTATTGCATTGAAAATGGATTTGGAAGAGAGATGTCGAAAGAGGAAACTCTTAAAACCCTGACTGAAGCAGCTAAAGCAGGTTTAGTTCACACTACTCAAAATATGACAGAAAAGACGACATTTATATGCAACTGTGATCGGGACTGTTGTGTAATGCTACGAGGAATTCGCCAATTTAATGACCCAAATTTAGTCGCTACATCAAATTTTATACCAGAATATGAGAGAGAAAATTGTATTTCTTGTTTAAAATGTGTAGAACTCTGTCCTATGAGTATTATAGAAATGGTTGATGATGGAAGCGAAGATCAATTAATCTCAATTAATCTCAATAGATGCATAGGTTGTGGAGTTTGTGCTTTTAACTGCCCTGAGGAGGCATTGACAATGGTCAAAAAGTATGATAAAGTTCCAGTTGAAAATGCGATGTTGATGATGACAAAATCTATTGAGGGAAGGAAAAATTAAATTTCTCTTTTCTATTTTATTTTAGTTTAATTTGGATATCGACCATATTTTTTCGCAGCAGAAATCATTGTAAGAATAATATAATAAGTACCTCGATATATAGAATTTAATATATGAATTAATAAAAATAAATCATGACAGTTCGAATTGAAAAAGATTTTCCCGTTTTCACAGTCATAATTGATAATCCTGATGTCAAAAACGCGGTTGATGGACCCACAGCTCAACAATTATCAAATGCTTTCAGAGAATTTGAAAATGAAGATGCAGCTAAAGTAGCCGTATTATTGGGCTCTAATGGAACGTTTTGTTCTGGAGCAAATTTAAAGGCGATTACTGAAGGGCGAGGAAATAAAATAGAAAAAGATGGAGATGGTCCGATGGGACCAACAAGGATGATATTATCGAAACCCGTTATTGCAGCCATTGCAGGTTTTGCTGTAGCTGGTGGATTAGAACTTGCTTTATGGTGTGATATGAGAATAGTCGAGGAAAATGCAATTTTTGGCGTATTTTGTCGCAGATTTGGTGTTCCATTAATTGATGGTGGAACTGTTCGCCTTCCACGGCTAATCGGTCTAAGTAGAGCAATGGATATGATATTAACGGGAAGACCTATAACTGCGACGGAAGCTTATCAATGGGGGTTAGCAAATCGAGTTGTTAAACAGGGAGAATCAAGAAAGGAAGCGGAATCAATAGCAAAACAAATCGCTTTATTCCCTGAAACCTGCATGAGGAATGATAGACTATCAGCCTATGAACAAGTTGGATTAGATATTAAAGATGCGATGAAAAACGAATTTGAATATGGTTTAAAAACCTTAGAAAGTGGAGAATACATCGAGGGAAGTCAAAATTTTACTAAGGGTAAAGGTAAACACGGTAATTTCGAGAAGATATAAAAGAACATTTAGTTTGGTGATTAGATGATTGGGTTTACTGAATTTAATATTTCTTATCCACTAAAAATTTAGATATAATAAGGGAAATAACCATCAAACCAAAAACAACATAGAAGGGAAATAAGATTTCTATTTCACCTAATGGGCTCATGATCATTGGAGCAATAGCCCCACAGAAAAACCCAATCGCATTATTGAATCCGATCCCAGAACCCTTTAAGTCGGGTTGAATATCTTCAATTACTTCTAATAAAAGAGTATTCCCTGCGGGATCAAACAACGCTATTCCTATTCCTAAAAAAGAAACTATAATTATGAAAACAGGGAGGTTCAAAACAAAATCTGGGAAAAAGAAAGAAATTCCGAAAACCATGGCCATAATTTGCCCTACCATCATCACTTTTCGAGGACCATATCGATTTAATAACTTGCTGGAAATATAAATAAACACGACATAAAGTGCTAGAATAAACAACATTATATAACTTGAAGTGATTTCACTTAAACCAAAACCTAATACTTTGTCCTGCAAAACCCAAATCAAATAAGCAGTAATAAATCCAAATAAAAACAATCTCACACTATTAGTTAATAATGTAAAGATATATTGACGCTCTTTAAGGAGAATCTTTATATTTTTCAAATTGAAATCCATATTCTTATCTTGGTCCTTAATCGTTTCAGTAATATTATTCTCTTTCATAACAAAAAAAACAAATATCATGCTAAAACAAATTAGAAATCCGGATATCAAGAAAATGCTCCTAAATCCTAAGAAACTCGAAACGTATCCACCTATGATGAATCCAAGGAAGTATCCTACATTCATATATAATGAATAGTAGCCCATTCCCTTACCGTGTTGATCTTTTTTGTATATATCGCCAATAATTGCTTGTAGAATTGATGTGTAAGCACCTGCTCCTTGAATTGCTCTGTAGATGATCAATTGGATTACATTTTGAGCTGTAAAGCATAAAAATGTTCCTAATAGATAAACTATCATCCCGAAAAGTACTATTTTTCGACGACCTAATTTATCTGAGGCTGCTGCATAAGGAAATTGCAAAATACTTTGAGTCACGGAAAAAATACCAACAATTATTCCATAAGAAGTTAGAGAACCACCTAGGCTATCAACAAACGAAGGTAAGCCAATTTGGATGATGCTCATTCCCAGACTTCTGAACGCTGTTGACATTAGAACTACAATTAATAAAATTTTTGTATGCTTGCTTAATTCTCTACCTAAAGAAATTTTAGTCTCCTCTCGTTTTCTCCGAATTTAGTTAGAAAATTCTATAAACAATATAAATTTATTTTTCCTAACATTTTGGATTATAGACCTCACGGTCAATTAAAAAACTAAGTAAGGGATATTTTTTATGAAAATCGGAATGAATTCTTTATCAAATTTGGCTCAGATTAGGAAAGATGTGAAGAGGAAAAGAATTTCTAGTTATGATAAAACGGGGGCAAATGCTGATTTCTTTACTTTCAAGGGTAATGAAATAAGGGAAATTTGTAACGTTGAAGGTGCTGGAATGATAAAGCATATCTGGATGACGATTGCCTCGGGAGATTTATATTACTTGAGAAAAACTGTTATTAGAATGTGGTGGGATAACGAAGAGCACCCTTCAGTAGAATGCCCAATAGGAGACTTTTTTGGGGTGGGACACGCAAAAACTGTAAATTTTTGGAGTCTTCCGCTTTCCATGGGACCAGAAGATGGAAAAGGATTTAATTGTTTTTTCCCAATGCCATTTTCAAAACGGGCTCGAATAGAAATTGAAAATGAAAGTGATACCGCCTTGGTAGTTTATTTTTATATTGATTATGAAGAATATAGCGAGTTAGACTCTACTTATGGTAGATTTCACGTTTTTTGGAATCGTGTAAATCCTTGTGAAGGAAGTGATTATAGCAAAAAGAAGAAAGTGGAATTGTCTTTTAGAAAGAATCCAACGCATGAGAAAGATTATTTTGTCATGAACGCCGAAGGTGAAGGTCATTTTGTCGGATTTCATTTGGATATTCATAATTTATATGAAACTGAGAAGCACAATTGGCCTGGTGAAGGAGATGATTATATGGAGATCGATGACGGTGAAATTACGCTTTACGGGACTGGTACTGAAGATTATTTTTGTACTTCGTGGTGTCCAACTCAATACTATTGTTCACCCTACTTTGGAATTCCATTGCCGGGAGGTAAAAATTGGAGCGGTAAAATATCTTATTATAGGTATCACATAGAGGACCCAGTCTATTTTCACAAAAATATTAAAGTAAAGATAGAACACGGGCACGCAAACCAAAGATCTGATGATTGGTCCTCGACAGCTTATTGGTATCAAACAGAGCCTCATAAAAAGTTAAATGATTTATTACCTGTTGAGCAAAGATTACCTAGAGAGGAGCCAAATGAAATAATTGAGTAAAGTTAAATGTAAATTCATATGTTATCTAACATAAAATTATTAAATTTAAAGGAATAATTTATGTCTTCTCCATGAGAATACATTTGATTTTATATCTGAAAAAATAAATAAAAAAAAAGTTATAGATGGTAAATGTTATTATATCCCCATTTCTTTAATTTTTTCCTGATTTGCTTGTACTTTTTCTGGGGTCAACTTGTACCACTTCCAAAAGACAAGAGCACCTATGATAACAAAGATTGCAGGAATAAGTGCCTGATGAAAATGTATGCCCCAAATTGCCGATTCTGGTTGATTTAAACCCAAAGTCTCGTCAAAACCAGTGAGCTCATGAACTATTGCAAATGTGAGAGCTTGAATTATAATTCCTACTCGACCGAAAAATTGTTGAAATCCAGTATAAACTCCTTCTTCGCGCTTCTTTGTTGTTACTATTGCGTTATCAATTACATCTGCCGATACCGGGAAAATCATTATCCAAAAACCTCCCATAGCTATTCCCCATAAAAACATCTCAAAAACTATTAACAGATAAATTCTATAAAATGTTATTGGTATTGTAAAAGCAGCTAGAAGTAAACCAGAAATCAACATTACTTTTTTATTATTTTTGACTTTCTTTGAGTAACGGGTCCAAAAGGGTGTGGAAATTAACACTCCAACAAGAAATGCAGCAAATATTAAAGTGGTGGCTGATTCGTCCATTTTCAGGGAATATTTAACCGTGTATAGGACGGAAGCTTGCATCGTTTCTACTAAAGACTGATAAAGCAGATAAAATATCATGAATGCTATGAATGGCGTCTGCTTCAATGCTGTCCACAGGCTTTTGAAAAAAGGAGTTATTTCTCGTTCTTCCGTTTGAGAAGCCAAATAAAGATCAATTGTAGCCTGATCTTCGCGTGAACCTGGTATGGCTAACGCGAAACCAATAAACGTAATAATAGCTACTATTAGACCTTGAACAGCAAAAGAAGGGTAGTTTGTGATTCCACCTGTTGTTGTGGTTTCAAAGATTAAAGGTGGTAAAATAGAGCCTAAAGCGACACCTACAACGCCTATCATAATATAGATACCACTGGCAGTTCTACGCTCCTGAACTGATCGATATTTATCAACGAATAACGACTGAAAGTTAACAAATAATATTGAGTGAAACGTATCAAACAAACACGTAGTAAAGAGAAGCCAAGCGAACAAAATCCAAGCACCTGACACGGCATCATAAGTTGGTGGCGTAAATATAAGTATATAAGTAAAACCCCAGGGCAGCCCACCAAGTAAAATCCAGGGGAATCTTCGCCCCCATTTTTTAGTAAACTTGAAGGTTTTGTTCGTTAAATATCCAATAAGTGGGTCGTTAAACATATTATAAATCGCAAAAATAAAATATGCTAAAAATATCAACCAGACATTTAGACCTAATTCAGACTCGTAAAAAAAGAAACAATAAGTTGTAAATGCTATTCTAAGAAGTTCTCTTGAAAATGAGTTGAATCCATATGAAACCATGCCCATTTTGCTATGTTTAATAACTAATTCATCTTTTTCCATATTATTAACCAATTTTTATTTTTAAAATAAAATATTTAGTATTCTTAAATATTAGATACACCTCTTTTTATAGTTTTAAGTTTCCAATTAGAAAGTCCATTAACTTTGAGTAATTGAGATTAATTAATTTTAATTAGTCTAGGTCTTTAGTTAGATTGTATACTTATTAATCAAAAACAAGTGGAAAAAAATCATGAGTAGTCCTTCGTTTCTTTCTTTCGAACGTGTAAGAAATGCCATAATTGGGCGAAATTTTACATTTCGGACCCCATATGGAGTTCGTTTACTTACATATGCCGATTATACAGCTTCTGGACGATCTTTAGAATTTATTGAACAATTTTTAATTAAGGTTCAACGAGAGTATGCTAACACGCATACAGAGGATGATATTACGGGGCGTCACATGACCAGTCTCTTGCACCATGCTGAAGCTCTCATTAAAAAGGCTTTAAACGCTGAAGATAATTGTAGTGTAATATCAGTTGGAACAGGGGCAACGGGAGCGATTTCAAAACTACAAGAAATTTTAGGAGTTAAGATCCATCCCGCCACAAAAAAATTGGCTTTAACACTAGTACCTGAGCTTGATAACCTACTAACTCGTTTTAATGAGCGAAAACCCGTCGTGTTTATTGGTCCCTATGAACATCATTCAAACGATTTAATGTGGAGAGAAGCTTTAGTTGACGTAATAACAATACAGTTAACACATGAAGGATATTTTGACTTAGAAGATCTAGAATTGAAAGTCAGTAATCCTAAATTTAAAGATCGATTAAAAATAGGAACATTTTCAGCGGCATCGAATGTGACGGGTATTAAATCTCCAATTTATGAAATTGCACGGATCATGCATGAGTATAATGGTATTGCGTGTTTTGATTATGCTGCAAGTGCTCCTTATGTAAAAATTGATATGAATAAGGATGCTGAGTCCTATTTTGATGCAATCTATTTATCACCGCATAAATTTGTTGGTGGACCCGGGTCAAGTGGGATTTTAGTCTTTAACAATAACTTATATGACACCAATATAGCTCCAACTTGTCCCAGTGGTGGAACCGTTAAATTTGTTAGTCCAAAAGTAGCGGACTTTATAGATGATATTGAATCTCGTGAAAAAGCAGGCACGCCAGGTATATTACAAACAATTAAAGCTTTTTTAGCTATTGATTTAAAAGATGCTATCGGAATTTCAAAAATTGAAGAAAAAGAATTAGATTATATATCACGAGCCTTAAAAATACTCCAAAAAAATAAAAATATAGAAATATTAGGACCTATTGACCCACTCAATCGCATTTCGATCGTTTCCTTTAAGATCAAGCATAATGATAAGTACATCCATCCCAAATTAACCACTAATCTTCTCAATGACTTGTTTGGAATTCAGAGTAGAGCAGGATGCATGTGTGCCGGTTCATATGGTCACATGCTTCTGAATCTTGAAGAAGAAGTAACCATAAAGATCCGTAAACTAATTAGTCAAAATATAAAGGGAATTAACCCGGGTTGGTGTAGAGTGAACTTCCATTATTTACATTCAGAATTAGAATTCCAATTTATTTGCGATGCCATTGAGTTTATTGCTGACCATGGAAAAATATTTCTTTCTGAGTATAGGTTTAATTATCAAACTGGTGAATGGAATCATTGCAAATTCAATAATAAACAAGGAGAAACCATACCAATCATAAAAAATGTTCTTGAAATGGAGCTTCGGAATTGTTTTGAGGGACCATTGATTGATCGCGAGTTAAAATTCGCAAGTTACATGAAAGAGGCTAAAAATATTATTAGTTCTCTGAAAGAGCCATCTAATTATGGAAAGTTTAAAAATCCCGTGGCAGAAGCACTTAGATGGTTCAACTTTGTCCACATTGAAAATGAGATTTGAACTATTTGTATAGGAGCTCATTTCTAACTCAATTTTAAATATTTTAATAAAAAAAGTAATTGATCTTTTCGGTTTCCTTATCTGTGCCATAAGATTATCACTTATGAATTTGAAAATACTTAAAAAATAAAATAGAAATATCAAATATGATTCTAAATTACTATTGATAATTATATTTTGGAGAATATAATAAATGAATTCTAGAGAAAGAGTGAATGTGGCTCTCAACCATATGGAACCGGATAAAATTCCAATTGATTTTGGAGGAAATCAATCAAGTATTCATCTTAAAGCATACAAGAATTTATTAGAATATTTAGAAATAGAAGATAAAAACATTAAATTTGCAGATTTTGTACAACAAATTGCAGATCCATGTGAAACTATTTTGGAACGATTTAAAATCGATATTCGGTATATCCGTCCGATAGGTGGGATGATAAAGATCAATGAGATAGAACCTCAGTATGAGGGAAAATTCGTGGGTGTGTATGATCAATTTGGAGTTTTCTGGGGGAATAATGCAGAAAAAGAAATTGATAATATTCTGTATTATGATCCAGTTATTCATCCTTTAGCTGACTTTAAATCAGTCCAAGAAATCAATAATTTTGATTGGCCGGATGGTAAAGATAAATCCCCTTTCAATGGTTTGCGTGAGAAAGCGAAGCATCTTTTTGAGACAACCAAGTATGCTTTATCAGCACATCCTTCTGGATGTATTTATGAATATACGACCTTTCTTTTTGGATTTACTAAAGTTTTAAGATACCTTAGGACTAAACCAGAATTAATAATTGCTGCGATGGAAAATTTAACGAAATATTGGATTGATTACAATACAACATTTTTAGATGAAGTAGGAGAATATTTAGATGTCGTTTCCATTAATGGAGATCTAGCTGAACAAGCTGGTCCTATAATGAATTTGAATATTTACACAAAAATGATCAAACCTTTCGAACTAAAGCTTTCACAAAAAGTACATGAGTTAGCTAGTGTAAAAATCAACTATCATTGTTGTGGCTCGATTCCCTTATTTATTCCTCATTTCGCAGAAATTGGATATGATGCGATAAATCCCGTTCAAATCTCTGCATTTGATATGGAACCATGTTCTTTAAAAGAGCGTTTTGGGAAGAAAATCACATTTTGGGGAGGATTATGTAATAACCAAAAAACTCTACCATTTGGTACCCCAAAACAAATAAGAGAAGAAGTGAGGAAAAATTTTGATTGTTTGATGTCAGGTGGGGGGTATATTGCCTCAAGCATTCATAATATCACTGCGGAAGTCCCTCCTGAAAATATTGTAGCAATGTTCGATGCGGCAAATGAATTTAGATCTTATAAATAAGATCTTTTTAAATCAATACAATATTTTTCTACTTGTTTTTAATCTCTTCAAGATGTGTAGATAATGAATTTCAGAATTTTCGATTGTCATCTTCATACCTATGGTACATTTCTAGGACGAAACAAGGATCTCATAACTTATTTAGACGAGAATAATATAGAAAAAGCAGTTCTTACAACGATTAATCGAGCCGCTAAATCTAAAATATTCAATACAAATCCAGAGGAAAGAGAGAAAGATGGGCAAGAAAAAACAAATATCAATCAAGCTTTTGAAAATATGAGAAAATTAATGCCCAAATATCAATTGGATCATCAAGATGTTATAAGTATCTCAAATTTAGATCCTGAAAGATTTGTTAAGTTCTTTTGGTTCAATCCTAAATTTGATATGGATAAAGAAGATAAAAACTATAGAATATTAGAAGATCATTTTAAAAAAGGATTTTGTGGAGTTAAAATCCATTCGGGGATTAATCTCATTAAAATTCCTAGAGATATTAAAAAATTAGTTTCTTTCATGCAAGATTTTGATAAGCGTTTCCCTCTCTTCATTCATTCAACTCCAAAAACGTCCTATTTCGGAGGGGTTAGCTGCAAAGACATTGTAAATTTAGCAAGCAATAATCCAGAACTAACTATTATTATAGGTCATGCCGCTTTAGCGATGGAATACGCAATTGATCTCGGCTTGGCTTTAAAGAAATTTAAAAATGTTTTTTTTGAAACATCTTGTTCCATCCCATATGGTATTTTAAGTTTGATAAAAACTATAGGACCTGAAAGAATAATTTTTGGCTCTGATGCACCAGTGACTAATCCACTATCATTAGAAATTGATAAGATTACTTGCTTACCCGTATCAAATGATATCAAGCAAGATATTTTTTATAATAACGCAAAAAAGTTATTTAACCGGTTTAACTGTTGAGATTGAATCACAAATCATATAGCTCTATATATATTTAACCAATTAGTTTATCTCACTTTAAATTTTATTTTTAATTCTATAATATGCTATTCATTAATCTTAAAATTGCATGATTGAATTAACATGTAAATGTCACCAAAATCCGACAATTATTTTTGATTTAATAATAACTTAAATAAAAGAGATCGTGCAAATATAATTAAGAATTAATTTATTAAAATTAAAAGATGATAACGTGAATTATTTAGGGGATAATAACAATTACGATGACGATGGATATTGGGACATCATTGAGGTATCAAAAGTCGACGACAAAATTATTAAGAGCCTATTAAATCATTTAAAAGATAATATCTCAGAAAATTTTTTCATTTCTTTTGAAAGTTTATTAAAAATAGCACGAAGAATCCCAGAATTAGAAATAAATAACATTATTAACGAATTAGATGAATCAGACTTGTTTAAACGAGATATTTTCAAATTTATCCTTAGTTACATCAAGGAAGAAAAAATTGAATATCATTTATTACCTCAATTATTCAATCCTGATTTCATAATACGTGCGAATATTATAATGAAAATTAAAGAGTATGACGATAAGAAATATATTAAATTTCTAATCCCCTTACTTGATGATCCAGATGATTCAGTACGCTGGAGCGTCATTAATTACTTAAGCATGCATAAAGATGACGAAATAATTTACAAGAATCTTAAAAACCACATGAATTATGAATTAAATCCGATAATTCTTGAAAATTTAATTAGCCTTTTTGAAGAATAAAAGATTATTTTCAATCTTCTTTATAAAACTTACACAGGAAGTATTATATTTCCTAAATATGTCGAAGTTTGTGAACTGACCTGTTATATGGTCGAAATTCCTTTTAATAACCTCTGGGGTGGATTGATTAACGGTGCTGTTTATGGTGTATTAGGATCGATGGGATATTTAGGTATTCGTTCGATATGGAGAAAGAAATGAAAAAATTAAATGTCGATAAATTATCTATTTTTTAGTAAGAAAAGAAAACAATTAAAAAAGAAATCTTAGATTAATAACATGTATATCATGTTAAAGTGACTTTCAAGTCATATTTCTGATATTTCAGTCGAGGTATTTATAAATTTTTAATGGGTGTTCAATTGTGTCTAATTATGATTTTACATTTAAGGTTCTTTTGTTAGGGGATGCTAGCGTCGGTAAGACCAGTTTTACCAAGAGATACTGCTATAATATCTTCAATCCTTCTGAAAGGTTGACAATCGGGGTAGATTTTCATGTAAAAACAATTGATTTACACGGAAGGAAAATAAAACTCCAAATCTGGGATATTGGAGGTGAAGAACGATTTAGGTTCCTACTTCCAACATATTGTCTCGGAGCAAATGCTGCTTTTTTGTTATATGACATTACTCGCCCACAAACTCTAGATAATATAAGCGAATGGACAAATATTGTCCGTCAAAAGGGAGGACCCGTTCCAATCATGTTAATTGGCTCGAAAATAGATCTTGAACCGTCTCAAAGAAACATACCTCGAGAATATGGAATTCAAATTGCTGAAAAACACAGCATGAATTCCTTTGGTGAAATTTCCAGTAAAACGGGACAAAATGTAACAAAAACTTTTGAAGTTCTCACTGAACTTACATTAGAAATGATGGAAAAATAGGTGTGTATAAATGGAAGAAAGTGAATTTTTAGCTATCAGTTCTTTGTTTGACACAATTGGTGTCATCGAAAAAGGGATTGAAAGAATCTATCATTATCTTCTAAAAAACAAACGTATAGATAACCTGAAAGAAGTATCATCTAATTTTGGATTAACGTTAAAAAGAGGTTATAAAGTTTGTTCAATGTTAAATGAATTAGAGTTAGTTCAAATTTACGATCGTCCAATGAAAATCCACCTCTCTACACCTGTGCTTCCTCTGTGGCAAAAAATAGTAAATAATAGGATTGAGGAATTATCTCATCAATTTCAAGAAAAAAAGGAGAGAGCGGAATTTGCTTTAGAAGAATTTCTTAAATCATATAATATAAGGGAGGATTCAACCCAGGAGTTCGTTGAATTTGTCAATTATGACCTCAATAATTTTGCTGAAACATATTCTGCTTTTTTAGCAGAAAAATCATGTCAAATTGCACTAGGTATAAGATATGATAATGACTTGATATCTTTAGTTAAACAGAAAGGCATTGAAGGCATCCCGATAGAAATTAACTCATCCATTCGTAATGGAATACTAAAAATCAAGGAAAATCTTAAATCTTTAGATATGCGCGTTATATTCAATGCGGAAATAGTTAAAGATCTATTATTGAGTAAAGAATTTGAAACTTTATCAAAATATTTTGAACAATTTGATTTAATATTCAAAAATATAGATATTCATGTTACTCCTGATGATTTCAGCAATTTCATGCTTACTGACAGGGAACTGATTCAACCTAGTTTCGATCCCTCTAATAAATTGATTGGTTCTTATCTCTCAAGGAATAGTACGATATATAAGATATTTGATGATAAATTTAATGAGCTATTTGAAAATGGAATAAAAATAAAACAATTCTTGAAGGAACAAGATATCAAAATCAGAGATCTGAATCAGGCTCAACTCTTTGTATTGTGTATTCTATGAAAAAAAAAAGAGAATTGTGAAATTTTAGGTGTTTTCAGGTTTTTGTTGTCTTAATAAAGCTTTTCTAAATTTTTCCAATTGTTGGCGCGGAGTAACAGTCAGGCGTACATAAGGTTTTAACTTCTTTTTAATACCAAACAAGTATTTAGCGATATCTTTTAACTTTTCTGTGTCATATCGCATCATCATGGTAATTGTTTCCATTTGAGGAGAACCTCCTCCATGAATACCAGCTACTTGCATTAATCCGCCTAACTCACTTACAGCAAGGGTCTCTATACCTTTAAAGCATTTATATATGTTTTCGGTTTTTACTCTCGGGTTTCTTTTCAAATATTTCATTGCAAGTTCTCCTACTTCTTCGTTGAAAAAAGAACCTTCATAGGGTAAAGTTGCTATAAGACCTCCAGATAGATCGGCTAATATTTTATATTCTTCGTAAATCATTTCTCCTGCTAGTCTTCTTCCTGCATTAGTTAATATCTCATCCGGCACTTGTGTTCCTGAAGGTGCTTTTTCAGAATGCTTTGCACTTGATTCTCCTGCAGCAAAAACTAATTCTGCTAAACCTATTAAATGAGAAATTTTATCCTGAGCATGACTCGTTTTTTCTATTCCATTATATTCTGCAACTAAAGCAGAAGCACTTGCAATTACTTCAGATGTGGCAGGTTTACAACCAGTGTAACTATGTCTATGATAATGAGCAAACATCAATGCAAGAAATCCAGCATAAGGAGTTTCTCGAGGGTTTCCGTGACCATTCATGAATATTCTCTCATTTGGCACGAACACATCATCAAAAATTATAAAAGTTTCACAATCTCCTAATTTTGATGTCGGAATATCGAATACCTTACTTTCTTTTACCCACGCGGGTCTAGTTAGGAGCTTAACCCCCTCCCAATCAGCTGGTAAAGCAAAAGCAACAGCATAGTCTTTATCATCTGGGCTCATGTATCGACCCGGAACCACAATTATTTCATCAGCATATGCAGTATTCGTAATATTGATTTTACAACCTCTCACAATTATTCCATCTTCTTTAGTTTCTATTACGCGAAGATATTGATCGGGATCCTCTTGTTGAAAAGGTCTTTTGAGTCGGTCTCCTTTAGGATCAGTTTGCGCACAACTGGCAACAAAATCTTTCTCCTGAAACATTTCCATGTATTTTAAAAATCTTTGATAGTACTCCGTGTGTAATGCTTGATCCATTTCGTAGGTAATAACTGAGAGAGCATTTAATGCATCAATGCCCATGCATCTCTGAATGCAACCTCCTACTCGATGACATAATCTGCGAGTCATGAGTTGCTTTTTGAGCAAATCTTCTTCACTTTGATGAATGTTAGTAAATCGATTTATTCTATTACCCGTGATATGGCTTTTAGTGACGCATAAATCTTCCCATTCAGGATCGTGCGCTTTATCAAAAGTCTCTTTTATGATAAACATGCCACCCTTCAACCGAGGATCGGTACGATCGACTTTTTCATCACCAATATAGATGTTTGGTTTCATTTTTTTTAGATCTTCAACATATTGTTCGAATGTTCTCATATATATCATTCCACTTTATTTTATATAGTAAATTGTTTATGAAAATAAATTCCCATTTATTAATTTTCTAATTTTTCATTGTTTTTTTTTTAATTAGAAAAATAATAACATTTATAATAGATTTTGATGAAGTAATACAATCATTAATCAAAAAATAAATTTACCTAAAAAGTTATTAATAGCTGAACGGAAATGTCTACAGAAATTAGTGTTCCTAGAATTTTTTTTTATTATCTTAAAGAAAGAATAAAACACCCGTTTTCTTTTAAGAAGAAACGATGGAGTTTTTACTCTGAACCGGCTTTAAATCTAGGTCTTACAGACCATCCACTCGATAACTTTGCAGATCCACCGTTTGACGTATTCACTTTCTTCAAGAAGTTTTTAAGCAAAAAGGCGTATAGTATCCGAGAAATAACGTTAAAGGAGAGGATGGAAAACACATTTATATTCAGTTGTAAAGCATATAATATATATTTAAGAAAAGAAGTTCCTGAGGAATTCGCAGAGGAATACCCTTTACCCCAATTAGGAAATAAACCTACAATATTTAATTTAGCAATTGATTTTATTAGAGATGGTATTTATCGAGTTCGATGTAAGAAAGATGGAGACATTCCTGAACATTGTACACCAATGATTTATCAAGATATCATTGATGATAAATTGATAACGGAATTTGAAGATAGAAAAGAATATTTTTTAATCAAAACGGAATTAATATCACTTAGAATTTATAAAGCGTCGTTTCGAATAGAAATTTTTGATAACTTTGGAAATTTAATTACAGAATCAAGTGGTTTGTCAAAAAACGAATTTATTGGATCACTTGATTCATTTCCTTTAGGATTTGTATATTCTAAAAAAAAAAAGAGAATGTATGGAGTTGAAACCTTTGTATTATATCCGGGGGAGTGTATATATGGATTCGGTGAAAAATTTGGACCGCTTAATAAGATGGGTAAGACAATTACAATATGGCACACTGATGGTCTTGGAAATTCCACAGGTCGTACATATAAAAATATTCCTTTTTTTATGAGTACTCGTGGTTATGGTGTTTTTGTAAATGAAATTAAACCAAGTACATTTTGGGTAGGAACGAGAGAAACTACTAAATTAATGATTGGAATAGAAGGAGATTTAATTGATTATTATTTTTTTTATGGTCCTACATTAAAAAAAATACTCGAGAAATATACTAATTTAACAGGTAAAGCAGAAGTTCCACCAAAATGGTCATTCGGGATGTGGATGTCGAGACTAAGCTACCGAACTCAAGAGGAGGTCTTAGAAGTTGCTAAAAAGTTGAGAGATATGAGATATCCTAGTGATGTAATTCATATTGATACAGGGTGGTTTGAAGAAGAATGGATTTGCGATTGGAAATTTAATAATAAAAAATTTCCTGACCCAAAAGGTATGATGGATGAGTTAAAAGAAATGGGCTTTAAAGTATCCTTGTGGCAGACCCCTTATATCTCAAAAGCAGGAAAAAACCAATATAAGGAAGCAAAAAGATTAGGAATTTTAGCCAAAAATCATGGACCATTTTCTTTTCTTTTTGAGCCCGCTTTTGCGTTGGACTTTTCAAATCCTGATCTTATAAAATGGTATCAAAATAAACTTAGAAATTTATTTAAATTAGGAGCTGCCGTGATAAAAACTGATTTTGGTGAAGCAATAGAACCACACCAAAAATTTTTAAAATATAATGGTAGAGAAATGCATAATTTATTTCCATTATTATATCAAAAGGCAGCATTTGAGGTTACAAAAGAATTCTACGGAAAAGGGATTATATGGGCAAGAAGTGGTTATAGTGGTTCTCAGCGTTATCCTGTACATTGGTCAGGAGATTCTTCAAGTAGTATAGAAACTATGTTGAGTGTTTTACGTGGTGGTCTTAGTCTGGGTCTCTCAGGCTTTACTTATTGGAGTCAAGATGTGGGAGGATTTATTTTGAGTCCTAATGATGAAACCTATATTCGTTGGACTCAATTTAGCATTTTTAATTCTCATATCAGATTTCATGGGAACCCTCCTCGATATCGAGAACCATGGAATTTTTCAGAAAAAACTCAAAAAATTGTAAGAGAAATGTTAAATTTAAGATATCGATTAATACCTTATATTTATACTGAATCACATATTGCTTCTGAACACGGTTTTCCCATTTTACGTCCATTGGTTCTTGAATTTAATGACGATCCGAATACATTTAATATTGAGGATGAATTCCTGTGTGGAAGAAATTTACTCATAGCACCAATTCTAACAAAATCTAATTCACGAATTATTTATTTTCCTTTAGGAGATTGGTATGACTTTTGGACAATGAAAAGATATTGCGGCCCTAAATGGATAAATTATGATTGTGATATCGATAAAGTTCCTTTCTTTATTAAAGGCGGAACAATTCTGTTTCTTGGACCAATTATGCAGTATGTTGATGAAAAACCACGGAATAAAATTACATTATACATAACACCCATCGGTGAGAAAGATACATCTGAATGTTTCGTTATAGATGATGAAAAAATAAAGATCAAAGCAACGTTATTAAACCAAGTTATGAATATAAAACTTAGTAAAAACATTCCTAAAATTGAGACCTATATTCCAACAAAATGTAAAATTATATCCATAATAATCAATGGTAAGAATACTCCAATTCAGCAGATAAATGATAATTACATTAAGGGAGAAATTGAACTTTAGAAATGTTACAAATTATGTTTAGGAATTTCAAATTTTTTTGGTAAATTTTTTTAACATCATTTTCAAAATAAAAATTTTAGGGGATTATAATGAAAGAAATTAGGAAGAAAGAAATTAGGACGGAGAAGGTTTCAATAGGTCGTGTGGTAGCGTTTAGTTTAGGTCAATTCTCAGATGCCATAGCATACTCAATGTTTTCTTTTTTAATTTTCACTTTTTATTACGCGGTCGTTGGGATTAATATAAACTATATCACAATTGGTTTTATTTTATGGTCTATTTGGAATGCTACCCACTATTGTTCCACTTTATGGCAGTTTTGTTTTAGGAATTGGTGAAGACCAATCATTATTATTAGGTTTGTTATTAGGTACAGCATTTATTTCATCAATGTGCTTTGTTTTTTTATGGCGTTACGTAGCAGTTAAAATAGGAATTAAAAGAGGTTTAATGATATCTATGACGACATTTATAATTACTCTAATACCATTAATGTTTATTTCTGATGTTCTTGGAGGATTTATTGCATTCTTTTTGGTAGGTGTGGGTCTTTCAGGTTCATTTTTTTTCATTGATGTGTTTATTTCCGTAATAGTAGATGAGGATGAATTAAATACTGGTATCAGACGTGAAGGCAGTTATTTTGGAATTCACGCTTTGATTGTTAGACTTTCTACGGTTTTAATATATCTTACAATAAGTATTGTTTTTAATACTGTTGGGTGGACAGTGTTTAGTCAATTAGGATCGGATGAAGCAACTATCATTGGCCTTAGAAGTTTAATGTTTATTTTCCCAGCTATATTTTTAGGATTAGGTATTATATCACTTAGTCGGTTTCCAATTACTAAGGAAAAATATATCCATTTGAAACAAAATATCGAAGATTTACATGCTAAAAAGATGGAAAAAGTTCAAGATATTTAGAAACAAGATCTCATCATTTATTTTTATTTTTATTTTTAATTTTTTGTTTAGATTGTTAGTTATTTGCTGGTATTCCTCATTTGAAAATGATATTTATTTAACTTAATTAAAATTTTCGTGTAATTTTTACAAGAAAGAAACAGGGTTAGAATTTAGGAGATTTTAATGAGGAATTAATGAACTCCTTCCTATAATAAAAAAAATGAATTAGATTTAAGATTTCGGAGATTCGGCTATTCTAATTGTATCTTTTATATGTGAATAAAAGCCACACGAATCCTAATACTCCTATGATTGTAGATGCCAATATTATCCAGCTTCCCCAATATGTTGCATTAAATGATCCACCCAAAAGAGCAGCTATTCCTTGAACCGCCATGATTGCAAGAACAACGAATGCCATGCCCATTGCGTATTCCTCTTCCTTGAACATGCCTATACCTGCTACTATGGCAAACACACCGAGCACTATAGATAATAATCCTTGACTTCCAAATAATTGTATGGCTGCGGTTTCAGTTAACCAAGTTGGTATTGCAATAGGCACCCCAGCCCAGGCTAAAAACTGCATTACCGCTTGAACCACAAATAACAATCCAACAATAATCAAAAGCCAATTTAGTAATTCATTTGAATCTTTACCTTTTTTTGTTTCACTCATGATTTATTCCACATCAATATTATTTCATTAAAAATAGATGTTAAAAATGAAATGGTAACTTAGGAATATAAACTTAATTTTTATAGATTAATAGATAAAAGTAATTAAATTGAAAATTACCGTTAAAAATGCAAAAATCATTATCTCCTGAGAAAATTTGTGAAGATCTAGAACATAATCTGCTTAGTAAGGCGTTTGCGATAGAATTATTATTCTCTCTAATTGAATCTAGTGAAGATCCTGATATTCGCAAGAGATCAATTGACGCTTTCAAAAGAATAGAGAGAAAGGATGATAAAATTTTTGACTTTATCGAAAATTTTCTCTTATCCGATGAAAATCCTCGTGTCAGAAGTGCTGCGGCTAAATTGATTGAGCATTCATTCTTAGCGGAGGGTGTTGAATCCTTAAAATGGTCAATCCAACATGATAAATCGCCAATAGTTCTAAAAACAATAAAAGCAATAGTTGAAAATGGTAAGGAAGAAACAAAAATTTTAAAAGAAGATCTCGTAAAGATCTTAGAATTTATCGCTAAGCAGATGGGAATTGTAAGAGAGGAAGCATCTTTTTTCTTGGATCTTGAAGCTTTATTCGCACAAGAGATTGGTGATTACACGCTTGATCTATCAACTTATTTATTGTTTCAGAAAATTAAAGATTTTGATATTAGTGATTATTGGCTAAAAATTGAAGATAAACACGTTGTTTCTTTGTGTCTCAACTATTTTAATTGGATTTACTTTAAACAACGTCCTCAGATATATTCTTCTCTCTCAAAACTTCAAGATCCCTTCATCTATTTGAATACCTTAAAAAGATTAGAAGAAACCAATCAAAAACCTCTAACTTTACCAAAATCGATTGGTTCTTTAAGGGAATTGAAATACTGTACTTTAATCGATAACGGCATTAAAAATTTGCCCCCCGAAATTAGTTCTTTAGAGAAGTTAGAATACCTTGATTTAAGTTGGAATCAATTGACTAATATTCCTGATGGAATATTTAACCTTGAAAAATTAGATTATCTAAATCTTAGTCATAATAATCTTGCAATCTTTCCATTAAAATTAGATAAACTTAAAAATTTGAGAGATCTCAAGTTAAATAACAATCATATAAAGGAAATCCCTCCATCCTTAGAACATTTCGCTAATTCTTTAAGTAAATTCAAGATATGATTCCAATTAGGAAGGAATTAGATAGAGGGAAAAAACTATATATATATTAAAAGTCTAATTAAGTTCATTGTTTAAAATTAACAGATGATACGAATATGGAAGAAAATAAGAAAATGATTAGTGGTGGAGACGTTTTAATTAAGTGTCTATTGGAAGAAGATATTAAATATCTTTTTGGAATTATTGGTGGACAATTTTTGAAAATGTTTGAAGCAATACGTGAATGGGGTCGAGAAAAAGGAATAGAAACGGTAATGTTTAGACATGAACAAGCAGCAGCACATGCTGCGGATGCGTGGGCAAGAGTTACTAATAAACCCGGTGTTTGTTTTGGCACCGTCGGTCCTGGAGCAACCCATCTTGTACCCGGTGTGGGTGCCGCTTGGTCTGATAATATCCCAATGATCGTCATTGTCCCTCAAGTTAACTCGAAGTTTGCGGATTCCTTTACTTTACAAGGAAATCTAGATCAAGTTACAATGTTCAAGCCGATAACAAAATATCAAAAATCAGTAAGAAACATTGATGAAATTCATGATGCTGTTCATAAAGTATTTCGTGAAGCTACGAGTGGTCGACCAAGACCCGTGTTACTCGAGATTTACGAAGATGCGTTCTTAGCTGAGAAGGAAGAAAGTGAGATTCCCATCCTACCCTCACAAAATTATCGAGCTATAGCTAAACCTGCTGTAGATGGCGAATCTATAAAGCAAGCACTTGAAATGCTGAAGAATGCCAAAAAACCCTTGATAGTCTCTGGAGGAGGCGTATCTAGGTCAGAAGGTTGGAATGAACTACAAGAGTTTGCTGAATATTTAAAAATACCTGTAATGACTACTCTCATGGGCGTGGGGACGATCTCGAATAAATCTGACAGCTTTATTGGAACAACCATTAATGGTGCTGGGTTGAAGGCAGGACCAGAAGCTGATGTACTTCTTGTTTTAGGATGTAAATTCACTCACATAATGGCTCACGGTGATGAACCATTCTGGAGCGATTCCCAAGACATGATTCAAGTAGATATTGATCCTTCAATAATTGGACGTGCTAAACCAATAAGTCTTGGAATAATCGGGGATTGTAAACAATTCTTGAAACAAATCCTTGAAGAAACAAAGAAATCGGAGAAAGTAGAAAAAAGAGAATGGCTAGAAGAATTAGTTCAACTACGACAATCACAAATGACTAGTTTGATTAAAAAGGCTTCAAGAGATAAAATACCAATAATTCCACAACGCTTAGTAAAAGAATTCTGGGAATTCATGGATGAGGATGCTACTGTTATTTTAGACGGTGGAGATATTACTTGTTATGCGCTAGAACAAATTGATTTTTATAAAGTCCGACCTCCTCTTTCCCTATTACAACCTGTTGGCATGGGTCATCTAGGTGTTGCTGTTGGGTATGGAATTGGTGCGAAGTTAGCTAAACCAGATAAACAAGTTATAGCGATGTGTGGTGATGGAAGTTTCATGATGAATGTTCAAGATTTAGAAACCACTGTTCGATTAGGGTTGAAAAATCTTATCTTCGTGATTGCTAACAATAATGCCTGGGGGATGTTAAAATCCGGCCAGAAACTATTCTGTGGTAAACGCTATATTGACGTAGACTTCGATGACTTTGATTATGCTAGAATGGCAGAGGGGTTTGGTTGTTATGGAGAAGTAGTGACAGACCCAAGTGAAATAAAACCCGCTTTAGAGAGAGCTAAAAATTCCGGAAAGCCAGCGGTCTTAGATGTAAAAATAGCCTGGTCCATTCCAGATTCGACAAAATTGCTCGGCTCAATGGGGATTCTCTAAGAGGAAGATAGCTCTAAACTAATAAATAAATCAATTTAAAATGTGAAATATTATGAAAGGCGCTGTATTTGAAGGAAAGCATAAAATAATCATAAAAGAAGACCTGATAAAACCAAGTATTGAAGAAGATGAAGTCTTAATTAAAACAAAAAAAGTAGCCATTTGTGGCACTGATGTAGGATCTTATGAAACGGGAGGTCCATATTTCCCAGGAATCGTTCTTGGACACGAATTTTCTGGAGAAATTGTGGAAGTTGGTGAAAAGGTGAAAAAATTAAAAGTTGGGACAAGAGTCACCGTAAATCCACAAATTCCTTGTAATGAGTGCTATTACTGCTTACATGATCAAGAAAATATGTGTAAAATTAAGAATTATGCTTTAGGAACAACAGAAAATGGTGCTATGAGAGAATATCTCAATGTTAAAGCAGAAAGAGTTCATGTATTACCTGATGATATTTCTTTTGAGCAAGCAGCATTAGTTGAACCCATTTCCGTAGCATTATATGCTGTAAAAGAATCTGAATTTCAAATTGGACAAACTGCGGCTGTTATTGGGGCAGGACCTATAGGCCTTTTTGTAATTCAAGTTTTAAAAGCAGCAGGTGCGGCTAAAATATTCGTACTTGAACCCGTAGAATTCAAACAAAAAAAAGCATTAGAATTCGGAGCAAATAAAGTATTTCTCCCCAATGCTTGGAAAAAAATTTCTAGAAAAACAAATAATATTGGACCAGACCACGTCTATGATTGTGTTGGATTATCATCAACGTTTACTAATTCATTAAACCTCATCAAAAAAGGCGGAAAAATTACTCTGATCGGAATGCACGCAAACTCCTTAGATATTAGCAATATTTTAAGCATGACCACTAATAACATCACAGTACGGGGAGTTTATGGTTATAACCAAGAAATTTTTAAAATTGCAATCAATTTACTTGAGCAAGGAAAAATATTGGTTGATCCTCTCATCACTAAAAATATAAAACTAGAAGAAGTCCCCGATATTTTTGAAAAATTATCAAAACCAGAGCATGATGAATTAAAAGTAATAGTTGAATTGGATTAAATTTTTTACTTTTTTTTTCTTATTTTAGCAGACTTTTTACATTTTATAGACCATTTTGATAAAGATTTATAAATTTCTGAAACAATAAATGAGATATTCACCATGTTAGTGAATATTAAAAAGAGGAAATTATTATGAAAAATAAAATGAGTCCATATGATGCAAAAATCTGGACTAAATCTTACGATAAACATGTGAAACCCAGTTTATCCTATCCTACAGATAATTTGGGTATATTATTCGATAAAGCAATGAAGAAGTATCCTGATCGAATTGCATGCTACTTTATGGAAAGGGAAATGACATTTCAAGAACTTGATGATTACGTGCATAGATTTGCAACCTTTTTACAAAAAAATGGTTTGAAAAAAGGAGATCGGGTTGCTATAAATTTAGCGAATTGTCCACAGTACTTGGTAGCTCATTTTGGCACATTATTAGTTGGGGGGGTTGCTTCTGGATGTTCACCGTTAATGAGCCCAACCGAGATTGCTTATCAAATTAATGACAGTGAAGCTAAGTTTTTTGTTACACTTGATGCTTTTTATGAAAAAGTATTAACAAAAGTCTTAGATAAAGTACCAAACTTGGAAACAATTATCACTACGAACATTAGCGATTACATGGGACTTTCTGGGATAAAAGTAGCACTAGGAAAACTGATAGGAAAGATCCCAAAGGGAAAGGTGATTCCTTATCCCGCTAAAAACGTCCTTGATTTTAATGAGGTAATTAAAACTGAGGATGATGTGGATGACGTAAAAATCGATTCAGAAAATGATCTTGCTTTATTACAATATACTGGGGGTACTACAGGCTTACCTAAAGGAACAGAACTCACACATAAAAATATTATCTCAAATATCGTTCAAATCTCAACTTGGATTGATAGAACTGAAGAGGAACAAGAAGACAAAGTTAACTTATCTGCTTTCCCGCTTTTTCATTTAGCGGGTTTAGCAATGAGCATGGTTACACTTTATCTATCAGCTTCACAAATTCTCATCGCGAACCCAAGAGATAGTGATCATATCATTAAAGAAATGATGGATAAAAAACCAATGATGATGGTGAACGTTCCTACGCTGTATTTGGCTATAAAGAACAGAATTAACGAAAAATGGCCAGTTGAAAAGATTCCAAGAGATGTTTTAAATGATATAGAGGTTTTTATTTCAGGAGCAGCTCCTTTTCCCGCAGAAGCTATTAATGATTTTGAGTCTTCTTTAGTAGCTAAAAATAAAGTGCTAGAGGTTTACGGAATGACGGAAACAAGCCCTATAATCTCCATGAATCCCTATTATGGTAAAAAAAAGATCGGAACTGTTGGTTTACCCGTACCAGATATAGAAGTTCGACTTGTTGATGTAGAAACTGGAGATCAAGTTGAGCTTGGAAAACCAGGAGAGATAATATGCAAGGGTCCTCAAGTTACAAGAGGATATTATAACAAACCAGATGCAAATTCAAAAACAATCATCGATGGCTGGTTTCATACTGGTGATGTTGGTGTAATGGATGAGGATGGATACATTACAATCGTAGATCGGACAAAGGACATGCTTATTGTCAGTGGATATAAGGTATATAGCGTTCACGTAGAAGATATCTTAACAAAACATCCCAATATTGAAATGGTAGCAATAATTGGCTTAAAAGATCCCGATCGGCCTGGAAGTGAAACTGTAAAAGCTGTAGTTCAGCTTAAAGAAGGATTTGAACCAACGAATAAAGTAAAAACAGACTTAAAGAATTATGCAGCCGAACATCTGTCGAAATATGAAAATCCAAGAATATGGGAGTTTAGAGAAACACTCCCGCTGACAACTGTGGGGAAAATTCTTAAACGTGCTTTACGAGAAGAATCAACTAACTAAATTAAATCTTTAAATCTTATTTTTTTATTTTCTCAATTTTATAAACCTATTTTAATGATTTTGTTGAATAGTTAATCATAGATATAAAAAAATAAATCAAAATTCAAAAATAATGGGTTGAATGTGCAAAAATGAAAAAAGGACAAGTTCAATGTATAAGTGATGAGATATTAAACAAACTCTCATTAAAGAACCGCTATAAATTCCTAAATTATAATTTAATGAGTTATTTGGAACCTAAACATTTTAATCTGCTTAAGGAGGCTGAAAAGTTTTTTAGGAATTTCGAGAAAAAGCATGACATAAACCACACCGAAGATTTCTATGATTGGATACCTGAAGTAGGTAAAGCAGGGTTTATCACGCGCGTGCATAAGTTTGATAATCTAGGGTTAGATTTTGAAACGTATGGGATGACTGCTGAGTTCATGAGGGTGCTTGCCATGGATTTCTTTGACCCTCAATTTGCGATGGGTGCTGGTGCTACAGTTTTAGCAGTTAATCCTTTAATGCTTCATCACGAAAATGAGGAAATACGATTACGTGCTCTCAAAGAGCTAGTTACCGGTGAAAAAATTGGATGCATCTGTATCACGGAGCCTGAAAGAGGTTCGGATGCAGTTCACATGCTAACCACTTGCGATGAACAACCAGATGGCAGTTTTATTGTGAACGGAGAAAAAATTTATCAAACGAATGGTCCTAAAGCAGATTGGGCTGTGATTTATGCAGTAACCGAAAAAAATAATGGGAATACGATGTCTCAACTTCTTGTAGATACTAGTTGGGAAGGATGGGAAGTTGAAAGAGTAAATATTCCGTGGACGCCAAGGATCTTTATTGGAAAAGAAACAATGACTAACTTAAAAGTCCCAAAAGAATGTGTCTTGGGAAAACCAGGTCAAGGACGTTCACATTTATTTGAGGGATTAAACTTAGAACGAATTGGTATAGTTTGCCTGAACGCAGCAGAAGCATGGAATGCTTTTACTCATGCTGTAATCTATTCAAACATGCGCAAGCAATTTGACTTAGAAGTACTTAAATATCAAGGAGTGGGTTTTCCTTTAGCTGATATATGGTCTGAAATCATGAGCTTAACTTTAGCAACCTTGAATCTCTGTCAAATGATTGATGCTAAATTGGAGAAATTAGGAACACTACCTAAAGAATTTAACTTGGCTTTAATGGCCACAGCTTCTCAATTGAAACTTTTAAGTACTAAATTAAACCAACGCGCGTGTTATGAATGTGCGAATATCATGGGCGGCGCAGGAGTATGTGACAACACCTTAATGCATGATTTATTAGGTATCTCAAGAATCCAAGAGATTGGTGGTGGAACAAGGCAAGTGCAGGAATATATCCTCAGTATGGGCTTGAGACAATTATTCAAGGCATTGTAAATTTTTCATTTTTCTTTTTCTATTTATTTTTTCTAAATTAGAATTAAGAGTCAATTTTCCAACTGAACATCATAAAACTATTTAAATTTTAAAATTCAGATCTAATTAGAAGAATTTCCGTATTTATAAGGTAAAAAAATGAATATTGAAGATTTTGAAGACATAATTTATAAGAAAGAAGAAAATGGGATATGTACCATCACTTTTAACCGACCCGAGAGAAGGAATGCATTATCTTTTGTTACCTTCTTAGAGATCCAAGCAGTATTGGATGACATGGAAAAGGACAAAAATGCTAGGGTGCTAATAATGACAGGTTCTCCGGAAGGAAGGGCTTTTTCTTCAGGAGGCTACTTTAACATGAAAATGGTGACAGAAATTCCCAAAGATATCATGAAAGATATAGATTTAAAGGATATTGCTCAGAAAAAAATTTGCATGAAATTTTGGAATTTTAAAAAACCTGTAATTGCTGCTATAAATGGTTTAGCACTTGGAGCGGGTTTTACAATGCCTTTAGCTTGTGCCGATTTAATATATATGGCTGACGATCCTGAGACTTATTTAGGACTAATATTCGTTAAACGAGCAATTATCCCCGAGTTTGGTCTCTCATTCCTTCTACCATTTTATGTTGGGTTTCAAAAAGCAAAGGAACTCTTGTATTTTGGGGATAAAATTCATGCTAAAGAAGCTGAAAGACTAGGACTGATAAATAAAGCGCTTCCTCCTGAAGAGTTATTGCCATTTGTTAGGAAACAAGCAGAAAGATTAATCCCACCTAAAGGTCCGAGTTTATCTTTAAAATTAATGAAAAAAACAATGCATGATTACTTCAGAGAAATAATTTCAAGTACATTGGATAAAGAAAATGAAGCTCTCCAAGCAGCATTTAAAACACATGACATGAGAGAATCCACGAAAGCTCTCATGCAAAAACGAGAACCAATTTTCAAAGGAAAATAACTCAATTTTTAATATATTCTTAATAGAAATGCTTTTTTATGTTATTAATTAAAAGTGATTTATACTATTTTTTGCAACACATAAAAAGTGATATCTAAAATTGACTATTGAGGAAATCGGTTTTAATAATAGTAAGTACCTAAAAGAGCAATCTAAAAGCATAATGGATCGAGCTGCTCAATTTGGAGATAAATTATACTTAGAGTTTGGTGGAAAATTGATATCTGATTATCATGCTTCAAGAGTTCTCCCTGGTTTTGATCCAAACGTAAAGTTGGAACTCTTAAAGAGACTTGAAGATAAAATTGAGGTTATAATCTGTATCTACTCCGGAGATATTGAAAGAAGAAAGATGCGAGCAGATTTTGGAATCACTTATGATACTGATACAATGAAATTGATTGATGAACTTCGAGAGGGAGGAATTAATGTAATTGCAGTGGTAGTGACACGTTTTAATGGTCAACCTATTGTAAAGCAATTCATAAACAAGCTAGAAAGGCGGAATATAAAGGTGTACACGCACCGTTCAATCAAGGGTTATCCTACTAATATTGATTTAATAGTAAGTGAAGAAGGATATGGCGCAAATAAATATATTGAAACTACTAAACCAATCATTATTGTGACGGCACCTGGACCTGGAAGTGGAAAAATGGCAACGTGTCTCTCTCAAATATATCATGAAAATCAAATGGGTCTAGAAGCAGGTTATGCTAAGTTTGAAACCTTTCCGATTTGGAATTTACCTCTAAAGCATCCCATAAATATGGCGTATGAGTCTGCCACGGCTGATATTGGAGATTTTAATCAAATAGATCCCTTCCATCTTGAAACTTATGATATTACTGCAATCAATTATAACAGAGATGTGGAGATTTTTCCCGTAGTTAAGAAAATCATGAGTCGGATTATGGGAAATAAATTAGTATACAAATCTCCAACTGATATGGGTGTAAATAAGGCAGGATTCGCAATAACTAATGATGATTTGGTGCAACATGCCGCTAAACAAGAACTAATCCGGAGATATTTTCGATATAGGTGTGAATATGTAATGGGTTTAATGGATAAGAAGACTGTACAGAAAGCTGAACTATTAATGAAAGAATTAAATCTTTCTCCACTTGATCGTAAAGTAGTGAAAAAAGCACATAACGCTTCCATACTTGCCCAAAGAAAAGGAAAAGGTAATGAAGGGGTATTTGCGGGAGCTGCTTTAGAATTAAAGGACGGTACAATTATAATGGGTAATAATTCTTCACTAATGCATGCTGCCTCTAGTCTAATCTTAAATGCTATCAAAGTATTAGCTCATATTCCTGATGATATTCATCTCTTATCCCCAAATATATTACAATCCATAAGTAACTTGAAGTCAGAGATTTTTAACAATAAAAGATTGAGTCTCAATCTTGAAGAAGCTCTTATTGCCTTAAGTATAAGTGCTGATTTCAATCCCTCAGCAAAGGTTGCGATGGAAAAACTTAAAGATCTCAAAGGTTGTGAAATGCATTCAACTCATATACCCACACCTGGAGATGAAGCCGGATTAAGAAGATTGGGACTTAATATAACTTCTGAACCGAATTTTTCATCAAAAAGTCTTGTTATTACTTAATGGTTTTGTTTGCCCTCAGCTCTCAGAAAGAGGTTAGAGAGTTCAATAAATTCATGAGAGAAATTCAATTTGCTAATTTCTCGAAATTCTTATAAATTGTGTTTTATATTTAATATTTTTATATTGTAATACTTAAAAAAATGGTTTCAAAATATGACAGATGAGAGGAAGAATGAAACACGTTTCATATTCGTCACTGGCGGCGTTATGAGTGGAATTGGCAAGGGTGTTGTAACCGCCAGTATCGGTAAGGTTTTACAATTCAGAAGTTTTAATATTTCGGTAGTAAAGATTGATCCATATCTGAATGTTGATCCAGGCACTCTTAATCCCGTAGAACACGGTGAGTGTTTTATTACTGAAGATGTATGGGAATTTAAACCAGTACCGGATTCAGATGAAAGAATATATAAGATTTCTGAGATAGATCAAGATTTTGGAACCTACTCCCGATTTCTTGGTCTTGATATGCATCCTTCCCACAATATAACATCTGGTCAAATCTATCTCACTACTATTCTTGGTGAGAGAAAGGGTAGATTTCTTGGAAAAACTGTACAGATTATTCCACATGTAACAACGATAATAAAAGAAAGATTAATAGAAATATCTAGATGTGAGAATTTAGATGTACTTCTTATAGAATGTGGTGGTACAGTCGGTGACTTAGAATCAAGCATATTTCTAGAAGCTTTTCGTCAAATCAAAATAGAATATCCTAATCGCACAGCTTTGGTGCATGTAACTCTTGTACCATATTCTCAAGCAGTTGGACAGCAAAAATCTAAACCTAGTCAACATTCAGTGAAAATGCTTCAGAGTCTTGGATTAAATCCCGATATTATTATTGGTAGGAGTGAAAAACCTTTAGCAGATGACATCAAACAGAAAATTTCTTTATATTCCAATATTCCTGAAACAGCAGTAATTTCTAATCCCGATCTTAAAGTTGTCTACGAGTTACCTTTACTCTTTGAGGAACAAGGATTAGGCGATTATCTTTGTGAGATGATTGATTTAAAGGCGAAACTGGTTTCTTATAATGAGGTTACCAATTACTCAGAATGGGTAAAAATGATCAATATTTATAAATCTGCCAATAAAACGATAACAATCGGAATGCCTGGTAAATATTTCAACATTTCTGATTCATATATTTCAATTAATGATGCTTTAGAACATGCTGCGGCTCATCAAGGATATAAAACAGAACTAAAAATGATTAATTTATCTGAAGATACAAATGTAGGAGAAGAGTTAAGCGATTGTGATGGAATATTATTAACACCTGGGTTTGGAGAGAGAGCTGTTGAAGGAATGATTCAGTCTGCAGAATATGCCATGGATAAAAAAGTGCCATTTTTAGGCATCTGTTTTGGTGCTCAACTATTTTATGTAGCCTTTTGCAGGAAATATTTGGGCTTAAAAGGTGCAAACTCTACTGAAATAGATCCCGATACGCCATACCCCGTGATTGATCTTTTAGAAAGCCAGAAAGTCGTGATTGAGAAAGGAGGTAGTATGAGATTAGGAGCTCATAAAATAATTGTTGAGAAACACACTAAACTTTACAAAGCTTATAACCAAAAAGAAATTAAAGAAAGGTTTAGGCATAGATATCATATTCAAGAAAGATTTATCACAGAAGAAGCCAAACAAAAAGGTATGGTTGTATCAAGTAGAGATGAAACCGGGAAAATAATAAATAGCATTGAATTAAATCGAGAAGACCATTGGATGGTTGGAACCCAATTTCACCCTGAATTTAAATCTAGGCCATACGCTCCTAGTAAATTGTATTTTGATTTTATAAAAGCGTGTATTACAAAAAAAGCAGGAAATAATTAAAAACACCTGATTTTAAATTAATATTTACCATCTTAAAGGGATTCAGATGAATGAAAAGTATTTTAAATATAAAAATGCAGTAATTACTGGAGCAGCAAGCGGGATTGGCCGAACGTTAGCCTTAGAACTCGCCAAAATGGGAACTAACCTAGTGATTTCAGATATTAACTTGGAGAGGTTAGAAAAAGTAAAAAAAGAAGCGGAAACCTATAAAGTCAAAGTGACCTCACAGAAGTGTGATGTCACGAAAAAAGCAGATATTAAAAGCTTGCGAGATACAACACTCTCAAACATGCAAGATGTACATTTTCTTTTTAGCAACGCCGGAATAGCGGTAGGTGGGCATTTTGAAAACTTTTCAAAAGAAATATGGAGGAATATCTTCAATGTAAACATATGGGGCCTGATTAATTTAGTTGATGCGTTTATTCCAAAAATGTTAGAACAAGGTTTTGGACACGTTATTGTAACCAGTTCTATTGCGGGAATAATTGGAGCCGGCGGATTGATCCCATATAGCACCTCTAAATTTGCTAATTTTGGATTCTGTGAAGCTTTGCATGGCGAATTTAAAGATGAAGGAATAGATGTTTCGATTATTTGCCCGTTTCCTATTAAAACTAATCTAATTGAGACTGCGAAAATAAGTTATTCTCCCGATTTACTTAATAAATATAGTCAAGAACAATTAGCTAAAGGCATTGAAATTGGAAAAGAACACTATTGGAACGAATTTACAAAAGGAGGATACGAATTAGAGACCGCAATACGCATTTATCTCAAAAAAATCGCTAAAAAGAAGCTTTATATTAGCGAACGTAAAAAAGCAAGATTTCTCTTCTTCATAAAAGGGCTATGGCCAAATTTTTATAAAAAGATCGTGAGGAAAGTAGGCACCGAACACCTTCGTATAGTGGACGAATCAACTCAAAAAGCAATTGATTTCATAGAAAAAACTTAATTCTTAGTTTATTTCAAGTATCTTTTTTACCAATTCTTTCTTATCATCTAAATTTGATTGTCGAGAAATCATTATTCTCTGTGCTTGTGGACTTCCTGCTCCGTGAAGGGATTCGGTTCTATAACTGACAGAGGCAACTCCCATGGTTAAATTTTCAATGAAGCGAAGCACTTTATATCGATCTTCAGCATTTGTTCCTTCACAAGTCGTTAAATACTTTTCAATTAAAGAGCCTATCTCTTTTGATTTAAGATCTGCCTCAGAAGGCATGGTACATATCATCCCTCCCGCAATATCTTCAGCTAATCTTCCTATCTCATATGGAAAGCGAGTGACATTTAGTTTACAAACATTAGCCAATAACATGTCCATTTCATAATTCCCTGATTCTCTTTGAAATCCTAATGAACTACAAGCAACACCACAACTATATAATGTTTCATTAAGATGAGTCATCTCAACTAGCTTATCTTTCACATGTGATGCTTTTTCCGTTCCATTATATTCAGAAATTAATGCTGTTGCACCTATCAACACATCTCCTACCCCAACTTTACATCCTCCATAAGATTGTCGATGAAAACCAGCAAATCGGTTGACTAATTCTCCGGAAAAATCAATTTCGCCGTTCATGAAAATATTTTCCTTAGGTACAAACACATCATCAAATACAACGAAAATTTCTTGACCACCGTACTTAAAATTTCCAATATCTAACTTACCCTGTTCCATTTTTCGGGTATCACAAGATTGCCTTCAATAAATCATTGTAATTCCTTTTGTGTTTGTGTCTATTCCAAAACTTACGGCATAATCTTCCTCTCCTTTTCTTAAAGAAAGTGTTGGCATGATTATAGCTCGATGCGAGTTTAAAAATCCAGTTTGGTGAACTTTAGCTCCTCGAACAATGATTCCATCCTCGTTTGAATCTATGACATGTAAATATGCATCGGGATCTGGTTGATCTTTCGGTCTTTTACTCCTATCACCTTTTGTATCTGTCATTGCTCCATCAACCATGAGGTCTTGATTTTGGACTTCAATCCAATAATTTTTAAATCGGGAATGGTAATCTGTACCATATTTCTTGTCAATTTCATGAGTCACACTATATAACGCATTAGCAGTATCAAACCCTACACATCGCATGAAGCAGCAGGCAGTTTTTTGTCCTAATAATCGTTGCATTTTAACTTTATTAATCAGATCTTCAACCGATTGATGGATATGGGTAAATCGATTGATTATTTCTCCAGTTAAATGAGATTTTGTCGTCATTAAATCCTTATACTCGTCCATCTGGGCTAATTCATAAATCTTCATGACCGTGTTTATCGAAGGTTTAATGATTGGATGATTATAAAATTCTTGGACTTTCTCGCCAAACATATATAGATTAACTGGGCGTTTTATACTTTTTAAGTACTCTTCTGGAGTTTTTAACGGCATTTTTTTTATACCTTTTCTACTAATAATTACTATTTAGATAAAGAGCTTTTAGTTATTAAAAATGATTCTAATATTTGTTAATTCTTCTTTCATCATTACTTTTTAATTTCTCTTTCTAATTTATTTTAGCTAAGGTTTCTTTTTAAATTCGCTTTTTTAACTAGAAATTTACTGATTGAAAAAATGAAAAAAAGATGAAATATTTATAACTATTATTGGTTCTCTTGCTTTTATTCAGTTTCTAAAATGGTTGTAATTCTGACATTTATTATTCAATTCACTTGCCTATAAACTCTGGTTCTTTTTTGTCGTTAATAGCAAACACTCCAATTTTAAAATCTTGTGTTTCTGCAGATTTGATCTGCATTTGTCGTTCGTTTTCAAGATGATTTATTAGAGGTTCGCTTAAAGCATCAAAAAATAATTTTTTTGTGCGTGCGTATGTTAGCGTAGGACCACTAGCAAGTTTAGATGCCATCTCATTAGCTCTATCTATTAATCTTTCGGGGTCAACAATTTCATTAACTAATCCTAGTTTAAACATATCGTCTGCTGTATATGTATCTCCAAAAAACGCCATCTGAGATGCTTGTTGCCACGTTAACTGGCGGCTAAGTAGTATGGTTCCAGCAAATCCTGGAATTAACGCAAGTTTGCTAAATGATTGTCTGAATTTCGCGAATTTTGATGCTATGACTAAATCACAAGAGAGTGCAAGATTCATTCCTGCACCCACGGCCCATCCATTTACAGCTGCTATAACGGGTTTTGGATATTGGCGCAATATAAGTGCGATTTTATATAGATTCTTTAATAAATCATCCATGAATTCACCTGGTCTCCCCATTTCAATACTTTCCTTAAAAGCTTTAATGTCTCCACCTGCAGAAAAAGCTTTACCAGAGCCCGTGATAATTAAGCATCTTACTTCCTCTTTATTCCGAAGCTGTTCTAAAACTTTAAGTAACTCTTTAGCTATCTCTTGATTTAAAGGATTGTAATTTTCTTGATCATTAAGAACAATTCTGGCAACTTTTTCATTTATTTCAAATTTTACTTTACTTTCCATTTAATTTCACCTTTATTTACCCCACATTCGAACCATTTCTCTTGTAATGAGATATCTCATGATTTCTGATGTACCTGCTGATATTTGTCCAATTTTTGAATCTCTATAATATCGTTCTAAGGGGTATTCTTCTGAATATCCCAAACCACCAACAACTTGAATCGCTTCTTGCGTGATTCGTACAGTAGCGTCTGCTATTCGAGCTTTAACAGCAGCAACGGAAGCTCTACAGTTATGTCCCTCATCAAGCATTCTAGCGATTTGAGCTATTGCCATTCTATTAAGCTCTGTATCCATAAACATTTCGCTAAGTTTAAAAGAGATACCTTCAAAGGAATAAAGAGGTTTCTTGAATTGGACGCGTTTATGAGCGTACTTGTAAGCAATTTCAAAAGCACTTCGAGCAAGACCAAGGTATTGAGAAGCGGTAAATGTTCTCTCACCATCAAGACCGAATAACAAAACATCCAAACCTTCGTTCTCTTTATGAAGTATATTTTCAGCTGGCACTTTACAGTCTACAAATCGAAGATGAGAATTGGGCATCCCTCTACGTCCCATATGCTTATATTCCTTAATAACTTCAAATCCCGGAGTATCAGTTTCGAAAATAAATGCCGAAATCCCTTGATGTGCTTTCACTTGATCGTTTGTTTTAGTGTATAAACAAATATAATCAGCAACGCTACCATTTGTTATGAAGCATTTTTCTCCATTAAGAACATAGTGATCACCTTCTCTCACTGCCTTTAATCTCATACCACCTATCGCATCCGACCCTCCTGTAGGTTCAGTGATGCCTATAGCACCTAATTTTGACCCATCAGCTATACCTGATAAGTATTTCATTTTCTGGTCTTGAGTTCCAAACTCTATTACTGGACCAGCAAAAAGGCATGATGAAGCTCCAAAGATACCTGCTAAGGCATAACTAAAAGCAGTTAATTCTTCCCCTAAAATCGTGCGATAAAGAACCCCTTTACCTTGACCTCCGGCTTCTTTTGGAATGGTCATATCAAGATAAGGCATTTTCTTTAAAATCTCTACCGCTAATTTAATATCCCTATTTCTATCTATCTGTTCTGCATCTGGAGCTACGTGTATTTCACACCATTCACGAACTTCCATTCTAAAATCGTTTTCTTCTTTAGAATAATAACGTAACCGGTTTGGCATACAAGTATATCCAAACTTTAATTCCAAGTCTTCAAAATTTATATGTCCCGACATAATTCAATAATTATATATCTAACATAACTTTTTAATTTCGTTAATTATTATACACTTTACAAATTTACTTCAGAATAATCATAAAAGATTTAAAAATTACTTACTTAGTTTGGATTAATTGAAATAGCAAGACTAGTATTCAATTAATTTGAATCTGTTAAAAACAGATTTAATGAAAAATCAAAAATAAGAATAAGAAAAAAGTGATTATTAATGCCCATAGTTGATAAATCAAAATTAAAACGACCTGAAATTCTTGAAAATTTTGAATTTCGCCAAAATATCAATAATCAAGTCGTTGAAGCTTTTTTTAATAATGTAGTTTATACAATGGATGATTACAAACCGATTTGGAAAAAAGTAGGAGAATTAAATGAACGTTGGCTTAACGGAGAAAACGTGACAAATATGCTATCCTTGAAAGAGAAGTTACTTTTAACAGAACATCTTAGATTTTATATGGAATATAGAGCAGATTATATGGAAAAGCTATCTCCAATTCCAAAAGATGCAGTAAGAAAACCAGTTAAGGCCAATAATGTACCGTGCGAATGGTTTTTCCACGTTGGAGCAAGAGAAGATCAAGTTATCTTATTCATTCATGGTGGAGGTCATATTATGGGGTCTTCCAATAGTCATAAGTTACTTACATTTAAATTAGCAAGAATAACTAATATGAAGGTTTTAAGTATAAACTATCGTCTTGCTCCAGAGGAACCTCATCCGGCAGCCTTAGAAGATTGTGTTTCGGTTTACAAATGGCTTCTTTCCTCTAAATTTCAATCTAAAAACATTATCATTGCTGGAGACTCTGCAGGAGGTTATTACACGCTTCTAACTCTGCTCAAACTACGAGATGAAGGAATTTCGTTACCTGCAGGAGCAATATGTTTTTCACCTTCCACAGATATGGCGCAAACGGGTGAGTCAATAAAAAAAAATTGTTATACTGATATTGTTTTAGGAGATTTAGGGTATATCTGGTGGATTGAATCTCATTTAGCTGGCAAGGATCCTTTTGATCCATCAATTTCTCCTCTTTATGCTGATTTAAAAAGCTTACCTCCCATTTTGCTTCAAGTAAGCACAAGCGAAATGCTGTTTGATGATTCCAAAAGATTTTATGAAATGGCTAAGAAAGCAGGGGTTGATATTTCAATGCAAACATGGGACGACACCATACATGTATTTCAAAATACCGATTTACCTGAAGCAGAGGAAGCAATGGAAAAGATTAAAAAATTCACAGAAAAATTTTTGTGAATCAGCTATATTTTTAATAAAACAATGGATTATTTATCCATATAAACGGTCCATTCTGGTTTTAATATGAAATATTGATCAATTGCATCTTTCATGGTTTTTCGACAAACTTGGATTTCTCTGAGGGTAGGTGGTTCAACTTCTTTCACTTCCTTAGCAACTATTAGATCCCAATCAGTCTTTTCTTTTACCTGTTCTATTGTCACATTTGGGTGTAGAGCGTCTAAATACGCTTCTTTTGTAATGGAATCAAATCGCATTATGCAAAGAGGTGAAATAATGGCTTCTGGACCGGTATCAGGAGGATATCCTGCTTTAACTCGACTATCATAACCTTCTAGATATCCTGGATCAGTGATAAAATCCAATTTTTTAACAAATCTGCGTTTTGAATGATCATCTACAAGATAAATCACTCTTTTTGATAAACCTGCGATTTCTGTAGCTCCACCACCTCCTGGTAATCGATAAATTGGCTTTTGATAAGGTCCAATTACAGTAGTATTGCAGTTTCCATATATATCAATACTAGAAGTACTTAATAGTGCCAGAGTGATTTCACCTCGTTGAAGAACTGATAATGCATCTATAGAATCTCCGATAAACAATGAATTGGGAATTAAAACAGGATCACTAATTGAATATGGCATCTTAATTGGTTTTGGAAGCTCATCTTGTGTCAAACCAACTTCTAAAACCGTGAATAGATTGGGTGCATGAAGCAGTTTTGCCATGTGAACCGCAAGAAAGGGCCAATGAAAAGCGTTAAATACGAGATCATCATCCTTAATTTGTCTACATGCTGAGACTAACATCATTTCAAAATCAGTGTATTCTTCACAAAATTCTTTTTTATTAATAACCATAGTTAACTGCTCCTTGGATAATGTTTTTCGCTTTCAATTTTTTTATATTATCATTTCCGAGTACTTTCAAATATTCTTGTCGATTATTTACACCTGTAACCCATTTTTCAAGCCAATTCTCCCAGTCTTCGATTGTTTTTGTATCTTTTGAGTAATCAAATCTATATGCTAAATCTTGATAATAATGACCCTGCATATAACCAGGATGTGCACCCCAAGGTTCATGTATAACGGCATCCACTTTATTAGCTGTTACTATTGTTCGTTCGGGAGACTCCATAATAACTTTTTTATCAACGATTTCCTCGGCAGCTACAATTACTTTTTTACATGAATTAATTCCAAATTTAGTGTCTCCAATTAAACCCCACATTTGAGCATTGCCATCTCTATCCGCTCGCTGTACTTGGATAAAACCGACATCAGGTGTTATAGCTGGTACAACACAAATCTCTTCTCCTGTAAATGGGCATTTTACCTTCGCTGCTTTTAAACCAACATTTTTTGGGTGATCATAGATATTAGTGCCTACAATTGAACGAAGTGGCATAAATGGAACTCCCATGTAGCCCGCGAAAAATGACATGTTAATCATGAAGAGAGATTGTTCATTATAGATGATCTTTTGAGGTATCCCTTTTTCCATAGCACGTTTAAGATTCCAAGCTGGTTGTGGACCGGTTGGATTCCAGCAATGAGAAGTTATTATATGGTCCGTAACTCCTGCTCCTATTAATTGGTCAAAGAGGAGCCCCCCGCTGCATTTACATATTTTTAAATTCTGTAAATTTTGTCTAATTATTTCATGAGCTGCAGAGAATGTAATTCCATTTCCAAATCCTCCTAAAAATACTAAATTTCCATCTTGAACATGCTTTTTAACTGCTTCTTCCATTGATATTAACTTATCAGAGATTATATTTTCACCTTTTTATAAAATTGATAAAGAAAACATGTAAGACTTTATTTTCTATAACTTTTTTTTACGAGTTCGTCAATATCTTTAAGATCAGCTAATTTTGGATGAAAAGTATAGTTTGGAATATTCATAGAATCATCCACTATAGCCTTTAGATCACTCTCAGATACATCTTTATCTTCTAAACTTATCCACAAACCAATTTTTTTTATGAAGTCATCCATTTCATCGCAAGCTCTTTCTGCTGCAACCTCATCAGATTGATTTTTTAATTCTGTATTAAATAATCTCCCAACTGTAGCATATTTAGATATAGCACTTTCCCAAGTCCACCGATTAATTTCAGGATTGGAGCATCTCATCCAGAAATAAATCAGGTTTAATGTTGTTGAAATCATTCCACCATGTATTTTTCTTCTTGAAATCATCATTATAATCTTTCGAGTCAATTATAGTTATAACATTTTCTTCAATCAAGATTGAGGGATTTAAAAGTTTTTTTTCATTTTCTTCTAAGTATTTTAAATTCAGTAGCATGCATTCTTGCAAATCATCATAGAACAATAAAGGGATGTATTTTTTTTCTTGTTTCTCTATTTCATCTTTAGTAGTTGTATCTTTAGACCAATTACTGATGGAATAATCAAATATTTCAATATCAACTAATTCTGGATGAATCTGCTTCTCTGATACTTTTTTGAGTTTTTTATAGTATGTATAGACTTTTTTTTTATACAATTTTACAGTAGATTCCTCCCCATCCATCTCCACTAAAATCCGGTTTTGTTCCATTCTTTTCTTACAAATATCTTCTAAAATCTGGCAATATTGAATTGCAGCACTCACGAGATCATCCCCTTCAACATGACTTTTAACCATTGTATGCAAGTATGCTCTTAAAAAAGCAGAGAAATCTTCTTCGAGTCTATAAAGATTTCCATATATAGATCTCGTTGCTTCCCACCACGATATCACATCTTTACTAGATAAAGATTTAAAAAATTTTTGAGAAGAACGTATTTCAGAGAAATATATTAAATTTTTAACTCCGTTATGAAGAAAATGATAAGGGTTAATAACCGCAAGTTGTTCCTCTGAAATTTGAAAGGAAGTGACTTCCCTAGGACGAATAATCACTGATTTTTCACCATTAGATACGCGATCGACACGCATAGGAATTGGAACTATTGGATTTCTTTCGATTGTTTTTATAAGAGAAGATATATACGGACCGTTATATAGAGAAGTATCAAAAGGAAAAATCTCAATGTAAAAGAAAAACGGAGCGGCATCAGATTTATATGATGCAAATTTGTATTGAGTTTTTTTATTGAACAATTATATCACGCTATTTTTTTAAACACTAATTAAAATACCAAAAAGATACAATAAGAATGCAAGAAAGATATCAAAAAGGATGCGGAATACCTTATCACCTGATGATACTTCTAACTTTTCATCATTTTTAAAATAAGATTTTATCATCCTTTTTCCTATTTGTAAACTTTCCTTAACTCTAGAGCGCTGTACTATCAAGATAATTAAACTAATTATCAATAATGGGCAATATATAAAAATTAAGAGTTGAGTAAAATTACCCCCTCTCAAATATTCCCAAATAATCACGCTCGATATAATAGAATCAAATGTTTTTGCAATTATCAAAGGTAATAACCATTTTCTTCTTATTATTGTCATTGATAATATTAGACCTATTACGAAAGACTTAATAAACCAAATAATTCCATAGTAGCTAACCGTAAGAATTAAGGGATTTAAAAATAATTCCATAAAAGCAAAGAAAAAAGTTGATATCATTACAGCTGAAATCTTGCTAAAATGTTCGCTCCCTCTTTTTGTTATTAAACCTCTAAAAATAGTTTCTTCCGAAAATGACAAAGAAAATTGAATAACAACTGAAAAGAATAAAAATTGAGCAAAATTGTCTAATAACAGAAATGTGTTTTCTTTTTTAAAAACTAATGAAAAAGCACGAGCTGGTATCATATTTGGTAAAGAAATTGAAATTAAAAATTCTAAAGGGATTAATATTAAGAAAAACAATAAAAAACCATAAAGGAGTTGATAAGTATAGTTTTTCCTCGTCATACTGTAAAGCCTTAAATAACCTATATG
Organism: Promethearchaeota archaeon; assembly: GCA_030667705.1. Lineage (GTDB taxonomy): Archaea > Asgardarchaeota > Lokiarchaeia > Sigyniarchaeales > SOKP01 > SOKP01. The sequence goes on from DAOUVJ010000003.1 coordinate 46,486, forward strand.
AAGCGGTAATTCTTTTTCAACCTTCTGTGAGTTTTTTGTTGATATTTTGTTCAATATGATTAGAAATAATATTATAACTAAAACTAACACTAATGCCCGAATAAGATAAAATAACATTCCGTATAGCGCTGTAGATTGATTTACTATAAGTGGTAATAAATTCCATTCTAGGATTAAAATTATAAAAATTATTGAGAATATTGGAACGATTTCATAAAATAGAAATTTCAACCGTTTTAAAGCTATTTTTTTTCGATTAATCGATATTATTCTACCCATAAACATCCATTTTTAAAGCAAAAATTAACCATCAATAAATATTCTTTAAAGAATGTTTTAATCCTTTTTAAGTTCAATTTTTTCGGATTAACAATATTAATTCTTAGTATATTGACCTCCATATTCTATTCTTATCCGTTTTTTATCGAGTTTCCCTACGCTTGTTCTAGGGATTTTATCAACAAATATTATAGCATCAGGTATTTGCCACTTCGCAAATGATTTCGCAAGGTGTTTACGTATTTCTTCTTTAGATGTAAGTTTATTTTCTTCACGCAAAACTACCAAAGCTAAAGGTCGTTCATCCCATTTGGGGTGAAAAATTCCAACAACAGCTGCTTCAAGAATATTAGAATGTGACATTAAAGAATTTTCCATATCTATTGAACTAATCCATTCCCCGCCACTTTTAATTACATCTTTTATTCTATCAGTTATTTTAAGATATCCTTCAGAATCAAGACATCCTGCGTCACCTGTCTTAAAATAACCTCTCTCTGTGAAACTATCTACAGTTTGTGGTGCATTGAAATAATTTTCTGTTATCCAAGGCCCTTTTAATAGAATCTCACCAGACGATTTTCCATCGTGAGGGAGTTCTTTTCCATTTTTATCTACAATCTTAATCTCTAATCCTGAAACAATAATACCTTGCTTTTTCTTTAGATTCCAGAGTTCTTCTTCAGATAATTCTGTTTCAAGCCACGGTTTAAAAATGTTTAATGTTGTAATTGCCATTGCTTCTGTAGAACCATAAGAATGAATTATCTCTGCTCCTGTTTCGTCCCAAAATCCACGCATCAATGCAATTGGGGGTTCTGAACCACCACAAATTAAACGAGCACCTGTTAGGTCTGGTTTTTGTTCCATCTTTCTAATAAATTCTAGCATTGCCATGAATACTGCTGGAACAGCAGCTGATGCAGTAACTTTCTCTTGAACAAAGATATTTGTAAGTTCTTCAAGATCGTTTAAATTCCATTTGCCGGAGAAAATTAATTTTGCGCCTACATAAGTTGCAGCCTGAGGTTTAGACCATCCGAGAACATGGAACATTGGCACTAATTGAAAAATTATATCATTTACACTCATCGAAAAATGAGTTGCAAACATTATCGCTTGTAAATATACATTGCGATGAGAATAATAAACACCCTTGGGTTTACCCGTAGTTCCTGTCGTATAACAAGCCGCATATGCTGAATTTTCATCTAAATTCAGCCATTCATAATTAGGTAATGCTTCCATCAAAAGATCTTCATAAGAATATATAGGTTTAAGAATTGTTTCTACTTCGTTAAGAGGTTTGTGTGTGATAATTATATAGCCTAATAATCCTTTGCATAAAGGGATAACAGATTCAACCACTTGAATCAGATCTTCGTCAATGATAAGATATTTTATTCCAGAATGATTTATTACATGTGCTAAATCTTGTGGAGCAAGTCTTAAATTTAAAGACACCATTACGGCACCCATCCCGGGCAATCCAAAATATATCTCAAAATGCTGATAAGTATTCCATGCAATTACACCTATCCGATCTCCGACTTTAATTCCGATAGATTCTAATGAATTTGCTAATCGTTGCATTCTCTCATAAGCATCTGAATATGTATATCGAAATAGAGTTCCATCAAGATTTCTGCTCGCTATTTCCTGTCTGCTATAATTCCTAATAGCATGTTTCATAAGATCTATTACGTTAAGCTGATAATTGCTGTTTGAATTCGCTTGAAAACCTTTTACAATTTTCATAAAAAATCCTCTTTTTAATAGTATAATGTTTTTAATCTAAGAAATCTTGAATTTGGTTATCCCAGATTTTACTATTGGTAACATTCTTTTCCCATTCATTCCTTATTTCATTCTTAAGATATTCTGTACTTGGACCTATTGGTAAATTTTCTAAAAATCCAATATATCTAGGGACATGATAATAAGCAAGGTTACGATATAAAAAGTCACTTAATTTTTTTGGTGTAAGGGAAGAATTTTTCACTTTTAATTCACTTTGATATTATACGGCGTATAATATCACTTCAGTTTTAGGTCTTGAATTCACATTTCTTGAATCATTTATGAGGGAAATACATATACTTGAATGAATTGAAGGATGCGAATTAACCATGCGTTCAATTTCTTTTAAATAGATTTTTTCTCCAGCTATATTAAGAATCTCATTTTTTTTACCAAAAAAAAAAAACGAAAAAAAACAACTTAGTAATAATATACTTAATAATGATATAGATGGGGCAATGAGACTTCAAGAATGGCTTTTTAGAAGATTTATTGGCTCAGAAGATAATCATGAGAGAATTGATGAACTTATAGAAAGCTTGAAGAAAAGAAAAAAAAAATAGTTGTTTTTTTATTTTTCCTTTGTTTTATTATTGAATATTATTGATGGTTGATATTTATCTTTAAACTCGAAACCTATTGCCTCCTTTGAAAATCCGTATTTTTTCTGAAGTTCTTCGATTGGGGCGATATCTAAGGCATACATGGGACACGCTTCTACACAAATAGGATTTTTTCCCTCGTCTATTCGATCCACACATAGATTGCATTTTTGCATCTTTGCTTCTTTGTGGTTTTCAAATTGTGGGACATCCCATGGACAAACTTTCAAGCATTTTGCTCCACATTCCTCATATCCCAAACATTTTTCACTATCCACAATAACAATTCCATCACGTTCTCTTTTTATTATGGCTTTTGTAGGACAAGCGAGTAAACAAGGAGGGTTCTTGCAATGGTTACATGCGATTGGAAGATAAGATAGGGTGAGATTGGGGAATTTACCTTCCTCGATTTGAGTGATTCTCATCCAATTAACTGAAGCTGCCGTAATATCGTGCCAATCCTTACACGCAACTGAGCATGTAAAACATCCAATGCATCTAGATTGATCAATGTAAAACCCGATTTGTGTCATTTGTTAGCATCCTCCCTTTTTTTTGAGTGTAATTCGACTTGAACCAAAGAACTATTCATTGGAAATGCTCCACCTGGAGAATAACCATCATTTGTTAGTACATTTGCACATCCACCCCGATCCACACCGTTCTCGGTAGGATTATACCAAGCTCCTTGATAAACACAAATAACCCCCGGCATGATTCTTTCTGTTACTTTAGCAGGAATTCGAATTCTACCTCTATCGTTGAAAACATCAATGAGGTCTCCATTATTTATCTCCCTTGAAGTTGCATCTACAGTACTAATCCATGCTTCATGAGCCTCTACTTCTTCCAACCAAGGCATGTTCAAGCTTGAATGAGTCCTCCGTTTATTATGAGGCGTAATAAGTTGTAAAGGATATTTTGATGTTTTAGGCGAATCATAATTCTCATCGTGAGATAAATATTTTGGTATTGGAGGTATCAATGGATTTTCCATCTCAGCAAGAGCCTCACAATAGATTTCGATTTTACCAGATGAGGTGGGGAATTCATATTTTTCTGGATCCTCTACTTGTTTTTTAAAAGCTATGAAAGGTTCGTCGACTTTTACTTTATAATAGCCATCTCTCTTCATTTTATTAAAATTTTTAATATCTTTACGAGGAGCAGCAAGCATTTTTAGGATTTGTTCTTCTTCCATATCCAATAATCCTCCTTTAATACCTAATCTTTTTGCTAATTCCTTACTAATCTCTAGATCTGATTTAGATTCGTAAAGAGGCTCAATCGCTTTATTTAGATAAAGATAATAAGGCGAACCTAGCCATGGGACGGCTATATCATTTCTTTCCATGAATGTATTCACAGGTAGAACTATATCAGCGAATTTAGCGGTTGGAGTCATGAACTGATCTTGGACGATGACAAAATCTAATGCCTTTAAAGCCTTGATTCCCTTATTAAGATTGCCATATTGATTAAGTCTATTACTTGCGACTATATATGCTAATTTAATATCTGCCGGAAAACCACCCTCACGGCCTTGTAAAATTGCATCATAATAATCATTGTAATGTATTCTTGTTTTAGCGGGATTCGTACCTCCGCGGAGTTTAAATAAGGTATTTTTTCGAGGAAGTGCATTAAAATCTACGGGATTATCTTGTGGTCTTAATTTTTTTATTTTAGGTTTTTCGATTTTAGCACCATCGGCATGTTCTTGCTTCTTTTTGCCTGGTATTATTGTTTCTCTACTATAATATGCTCTCATAAATCCTGAAGCATAACCTCCATTAATTCCAATATTTCCAGTGATTGCTGTAAGAACGGCAGCTGCACGAGCGAATTGTTCACCAAACATTGTTCTAGCGGGTCCCCAACCTGCAATAAGGGCAGCAGGTTTTTTAGTTGCATATTCCCTCGCTAGATTTTCAATTAATTTTGAAGGGACATTGGTAATGCTTTCTGCCCATTGAGGTGTCTTTTCCACTCCATCTTCTTTACCCATAACATAAGATTCATACTCATCAAACCCAATTGTATATTTTTCAATGAAATCTCTATCAAGAAGATTTTCTTTAATAATTACATACGCCATTGCTATCAACATGGCTGTATCTGTATTAGGACGGATTGGTATCCATTCACTTGCTAAAACTGCGGCTGAATCCGTAAATATAGGATCAACTGCTACTATCTTGACTCCTTTTTCTCTAGCTTTTGATAATATGAGAGGTGTTCCGGGATCCCAAATGGTACTTGCTGGATTCCAACCCCACATTATGATGAGTTTAGAGTTTAAAAGATCTTCTCTAGAGTTTCCAGACATGATTGTACCATAAGTAGCCATTGAAGCAAATAAAGCACCTTCATATGAAGGAGCACCCCACATTCTGGTATATCCTCCAAATTGGTTTAACATTAAACCCACAGAAGTCACTCCATGGAGCATTCCTTGATTTCCAGAACCCGCTACAAAAAGAATAGAGGAGTTATCATATTTCTCTTTAATTAATTTAAGTTTTTCAGCAACGGAATCTAACGCTTCTTCCCATGAAATACGTTCAAACTTACCTTCTCCGCGTTCTCCAGTACGGCGCATGGGATACTTAAGTCTATCATCTGAATAGACTCGTTGACGGTATGCTCTCCCTCTCAAACATGCTCTTAATTGTGGTTCTTCATCATGATCAGTTTCAAATCTAATTATCCTGCCATTTTTAACATGTGCTTTTAAAACACAGCGCCCACCACAATCATGGCAACAAGCTGTATTAATAATTTTAGTTTCATTATTATTTATATTCTCTTCAGTCATATTCGGTTCATCAAATGTGTTTTTATTAAGATTCTACTCACAAAATCTTTATCGTCCTTGGAAAACAGGTTTCCTCTTCTCAAAAAATGCTGTTATTCCTTCACTAACATCTTTAGATTGTGAGTTAATTCCATACCCAAACTGTTCGAATTGAAGCCCAACATTTAATGGCACTTGGGAACCATACTGAACGCATTTCTTAATGACAAACAAACTATTTGTAGCCGCATTCCCTAACCAACTAGCTTTCTCGTGAACAGTATCTTCAAATTCCTCTTCAGAAACTAGAAAAGCAACAAATCCAAAATCATTCATCTGTTTAGCAGTATAATGCTCACCAAAAAACATCATTTTTTTAACTTGCATCAATCCTAAACTTCTTACTAAGCGTTGGGTTCCACCATTTGCTGGAAAAATACCTCTATTGACTTCTGGTAATCCAAAAACAGAACGATTAGTAGCTATTACGATATCACAGACTAATACTAACTCCAATCCACCACCTAAGGCGAAACCATCAACTGCGGCTATAATTGGTTTGTGAAAAGCTTCTATCAAATTGTAATATTTATGCTTAACATGCATGGCATGGGTTCGATGTCTAGGGTTTTTTGGATCCATATTTGGAAGTGGAGCTGATGATAAATCTGCACCAGCTGAAAATGCCGGTTTTTTTGTAAAGTCTTTTGTTCCTCTAATGACAACACACCTTATATTGTCATTCATTTCCATGGGCTCAAGAGCTTCAGCAATTTCTTTCAATGTATGCGTTTGAAGTGCATTTAATTTATCTGGCCTGTTAATTGAGATTACAGCGTAATTCCCATCTTCTCTCATTTCTACTTTTAAATGTTCAAATTCTTTTCCATTCATTAGAATACCTTCTTTAAATCATATTAATTATTGATAGATTTTCCTTCATTACTAATAAATTTTTATTAATCCTTTAAAAATCGAAATTAAGAGAAGAAGAGAATTATATTTATCATTACTTGTCATAGTTTTTCAACACAAAAAACTATATATTTTGTTATTGTTAATTAAAATTAATTTTAATAATAAATAAGAAAATCAAACAAGGAGAAAACGAATGTTGAGAACAAAAGAAGAATATATGAAAGCCTTAAGCAAAATGAAAAAAAATATCTATTTTGATGGGGAAAAAATTGATCGTTTGGATGAACGGCAAATACCATGCATCAATACAATTGGAACTACATATGATTTGGCTGAAGATCCGGAATATAAGGATTTAATGCTTGTAAAATCTCATCTTAGTGGTGAAATTATAAATAGATTTACACATATTCATCAAAGTACTGAAGATCTTCATAAAAAGCAAGATATGACACGAAAACTCTGTCAGAAAGTTGGTGGATGTATTCAACGCTGTATGGGTTGTGATGCAGCAAATGCAATCTATAATGTGAGCTATGAAGCGGATAAAGTAAATAAAGGAGAAACTAATTATCACGAGAACTTTAAAAAATGGTTGGAACGGTTTCAGAAGGAAGATTTAATTGCAGCTTGTGCTCAAACCGATGTTAAAGGTGATCGGATAAAACGTCCCGCAGATCAAGCTGATCCAGATATGTATGTTCATGTTGTAGAAAAAAGAAATGATGGTATTATAGTTCGCGGATGTAAGGTTCACATTTCTGAAGCTTCAGTTTCTGATGAAATATTAGTTGTTCCTACAAGGGCTTTAAGAGAAGTAGATAAAGACTATGCAGTTGCATTTGCTGTACCTGCAGATCATGAGAGGGTTATACAATCAGTTACCATTCATAATCTTCGAAAGAGGGAAAAATTTGAACGTGGATTCATGGGCGGCGCTACAGATTCATATATCATTTTTGATGATGTATTTGTTCCATGGGAACGAGTCTTTTTATGTGGCGAATATCAACATGGTGGCGTTCTTGCCTTATTATTTGGTCTATTTCATCGTCATAGTTATTCCGGGTGTAAGCCTGCCATCGGAGATTTAACTGTAGGTACAGCCGCTTTAGCAGCAGAATATAATAATATTCAGAGAGCCTCTCATGTAAGGGGTAAATTAGCTGAATTAATCATGATTACAGAACTGGGCTATGCTGCGGGATATACTGCATCTGATCTCGGTAAACCTGAAGTATACATGCCTGGTATAGGCTTTATACCCTATGGCCCTGGAAGCTATATTCCAAATTCAATTTATTGTAATGTAGGAAGATGTTTAACTGGAGAAAGTGTATATCGAGAAGCAGAAATAATATGTGATCTCTCAGGTGGAATGCCAGCAACGTTCCCTCATGAAAAAGACTTCTTAAATCCAGATCTTAAGGATCATCTTTATAAATACATAACTAGAAATCAAAAGATCGCACCTGAAAATGCAGCACAATTCTGGAGATATGTTGGAGATGTGCTTTGTTCCGCATCAGGAGGGATTGGTCAAGTTGGAGGTTATCATGGCGGAGGTTCCCCCGTAATGGAGCAAATCGCTATTACATCTCAATATGATATAGAATTCAGAAAAAAATTGATAAAAGATATTGCTGGAATTAATGATGGATTGAATAAATAAGGATTTCTACATTTAATACTATTTTTTCCCTTCTATTTTATTTTTTTGAGCTATGCTACGAGAATTTATCTTGTTAATAAATAAGCTTAAAAAAAGTTATTTGTTATCTATATGTTAAGAATATAACCAAATATAAGTTAATTTTTATTGATGTTATACAAGAAAGAAAGACCCGCTATTTTAATGTTTAAAGATGGCCGTTACTTCGAAGGGATCGGATTTGGAGCGACGAAAAAAGTACATGGTGAAATAGTATTCACGACGATTACTGGTGCTGGGTACAATGAAACTTTAACAGATCCCTCATATAATGGTCAAATTGTCGTCATGACACACCCCTTAGTAGGAAATTATGGAGTTCCTGCTTGGGAAAAGGATGAATCAGGCATTCTCAAGTATTTTGAATCTGATTCAATAAAAGTGAGAGGATTTGTAATTAATGAATGTTGCAAGAATCCGAGTCATTATGAGAGTGTAAAAACTCTAAATGAATTCCTTTTAGAAGAAAATGTCCCTGGGATAGAATGGATTGATACTCGTGCTATAACCAAGATTTTAAGAGATGAAGGAGTGAAGTTAGGGTTATTAGCAGTTCTAAACCCTGGTGAAATCCCAAATATTGAGGAATTACGGGAGGAAGTAAAACAAGTAGAAGATCCGAACTTAAGACTTTTATCCCGTGAAGTATCAACCCAAGAAGTTATTCATTATAAGCCTTTTCATGCAAAAGGCAGGGTTGTTGTTTTAGATATGGGTGTGAAATTAAATATCTTAAGGAATTTCATATGTCGTGATATAGAAGTAGTTGTCGTCCCTCATGATTATACGTACGAACAAATCATGTTATTAAACCCAAATGGAGTCTTCATTTCTAATGGTCCTGGAGATCCTTCAGTGTATCTAAGCGCTATAGAAGTTACTCGCAACTTAATAAAAAATAACATGCCAACAATGGGGATTTGTTTAGGAAATCAAATAATTGGTTTAGCTGCGGGGGGGTCTTCATATAAATTAAAATACGGCCATCGAGGAGGTAATAAAACTGTTATAAATCCCTATACTAAAAGATGTTTTATAACTTCTCAAAACCACGGTTTTTGCGTTAAAGATTTTGAACAAGGTGGTTTTAAAGAATTTTTGAAAAATATAGATGATGATTCAAATGAAGGAATAATGCATAATCAAAAACAAATAATTGCAGTACAATTCCATCCTGAAGCATCACCTGGTCCACTTGATTCTCTCTATTTATTTGATAAATTTATAGAAATGATGAGTTTATAAAAAATGCCGTTAGATACAACAATTAAAAAAGCACTAATATTAGGTTCAGGGGGAATTCGAATTGGACAAGCGGGAGAATTTGATTATTCCGGAAGTCAAGTTCTAAAAGCATTAAAAGAAGAAGGTATAGAAACGATATTAATTAATCCAAACATAGCAACAATTCAAACTGACCCGGAATTATCAGATAAGGTTTACTTATTACCCGTAAATGTAAAATATGTTGAGGAAGTAATAAAAAAAGAGAAACCAGATGGTATTTTACTGGCATTTGGAGGTCAAACCGCTCTAAACGTCGGTGTGGAGTTAAAAGAACTTGGTATTCTGGAAAAGTATAATATAAGAGTCCTTGGAACCCCTATAGAGGCAATTGAGGTCACTGAAGATCGAGAATTATTTGTAATAGCCATGAATAAGGCAAACGCTAAAGTTTGTCGAAGTAAAGCTGTAACATCGTATAAAGAGGCATTAAAAGTAGTTAATAATTTTGGCTTTCCATTAATGCTTCGAGTAGCTTACACGCTAGGTGGGAGGGGTTCTGGAATCATAGATAATATGAAAGATTTTGAACGGATGGCAAAAAAAGGGCTCGCTCAATCCAGAATTCATCAAATCCTAATTGAAGAATCGATATGGGGTTGGAAAGAAATCGAGTATGAAGTAGTAAGAGATTCTGCCGATAATTGCTTCATAAATTGTAACATGGAAAATTTTGACCCCGTTGGAATTCATACCGGGGAAAGCATTGTAGTTGCACCGTCTCAAACGCTCACTAATGATGAATATCACATGTTACGATCCGCGTCGATCCGCGTCATAAGGGGTCTTGGGATTATCGGTGAATGCAATATTCAATACGCATTAAATCCTTTTTCGAAAGAATTTCGAGTGATTGAAGTTAATGCACGCCTTTCAAGATCATCAGCATTAGCCTCAAAAGCTACTGGATACCCATTGGCATACATAGCTGCCAAATTAGCAATAGGATATACTTTACCAGAACTCAAAAATAAAATAACGGGTATAACAACAGCCTGCTTTGAGCCCGCATTAGATTATTTGGTTCTAAAAATCCCCCGTTGGGATTTGACTAAATTTCAAAAAGTTGACAGACGCATAGGAAGTCAGATGAAATCAGTTGGAGAAGTAATGGCAATAGGAAGAACGTTTGAAGAAGTTCTCCAAAAAGCAGTAAGAATGTTAGATATCGGTATGAAAGGATTAGTAGCTAATAATTTAGAAGATATTGAAGATATAAACGAGTTAAAATATGCGTTAAGAAACCCAACTGACTTAAGGCTCTTAAGAATTGCTGAGGCAATTAAAAAAGGCATATCAATTGATGAAATATATCGTTTATCAAGAGTAGATAAATGGTTCCTATATAAACTCAAAAATATCGTAGATCTCCAAAGACAATTACAAGATATACAATTGCTTGAAACCGATGATAGTGAGAAGAAATATTGGTTGAAAAGAGCAAAAAGATTTGGTTTCTCAGATGGGCAGATCGGTAAAATCATGTCCGTAGATACGATTTTTATCAGGCAAATGCGTAGAAGATTAAATATTCATCCTTTTGTAAAACGAATTGATACATTAGCAGCGGAATGGCCAGCTATCACGAATTATTTATACTTAACATATAGTGCTTCTGAACATGATATCGATTTTGAAAACGAAAAAATGAGAAATCTTAAAAAAGTTATAGTTTTAGGTTCGGGGACCTACCGAATTGGGGCTTCCGTAGAATTTGACTGGGGTTCTGTAAATTGTTTGTTAGGGCTGAAAAAATTAGGTATCGATCAAGCAATCATGATTAACTATAATCCAGAAACTGTTAGTACAGACTATGATATTTCAGATAAACTATATTTTGAAGAGTTATCTGGTGAACGAGTGTTAGATATATGTGAACTAGAACAAGCTTACGGTATAGTAGTGTCGGCCGGTGGTCAAATAGCACAAAATTTAGCATCAAAATTCTCAAAGTATTCAGAAATTTTTCGTAAAACTGGTATTAATATCTTAGGAACTCATGGAACGAGAATAGATATGGCAGAAGATCGCGCAAAGTTTAGCGCTCTCCTTGATCAACTCAATATAGATCAACCTCAATGGAAAATGCTTACTACACCTGAGGAAGCTTTATCATTCGCCCAATTAGTAGGTTATCCCGTGCTTGTGAGACCTTCATACGTGTTAAGTGGAGCTGCAATGCGCGTTTCATACGATGAAAAAACTCTACGAGATACTTTAGATTTAGCGGCTGCAGTCTCCAAGGATTATCCCGTAGTAATCACTAAATTCTTTACAAATGCTCGCGAAGTTGAATGCGATGGTGTATGTGATGGTGAAAACGTTTTAATTGGTGCAATTGTTGAACACATCGAGAATGCAGGAGTTCATTCTGGTGATGCTAACATGGCTATACCGCCTCAAACGGTTTCAGATGAAAATATACAAAAAATTGAAGAATATACAAGAAAAATTGCTCTCGCTTTAAAAATAAGAGGACCATTTAATGTTCAATATCTCGTAAAAGATCATGAAGTATCGGTAATTGAATGCAATTTAAGATCTAGTAGGAGCATGCCTTATGTTTCGAAAACGAGAGGAATTAATCTCATGAGATTAGCTGCCGAAGTAATAATGGGTAACAAAATCCCAGTGAGATTAATGGATCTTCCTTATGGCAATTATGTATCAGTTAAGACCCCAATGTTCTCGTTTGTGAGATTAGATAAAGCAGATCCTATCTTAGGCGTTGAAATGGCAAGTACAGGAGAAGTTGCTTGCATTGATGCCGATTTCCCCGGAGCTTTAATGAAATCATTAGAAGCTTCTGAGTTGAACATACCAGTTAATGGGGGAAATGTCTTAATTTCGGTAGGTGGTGATGAATTAAAGAATCAGGTAATACCTCTTGCCCAAAAATTGAAGGAATTAGAATTCACAATTTTTGCTACTAAAGATACCAAAAAAGCTCTGAATGAAAATGGAATAGAAGCTGTTCGACTCTATAAAGTACATGAACATGGAATGGAACCAAATATCATGCAATGTTTACAAGAGGGACACATAGATATGGTAATTAACATTCCACTGCCAACTACTATCAAAGAGAAGTTTAAACAGATAATGGAGGATGAATATCAAATAAGAAGAATGGCAGTAGATTATAATATTCCTGTAATAATTAATTTACAGCTAGCAAAAGCCGTTATCGACGCTATAAAAAACATGCGTGAAAAGAAAATTGAAATAAAGTCGCTTAATGAGTATCATGAAACGCTAAAAGAAGTATATTGGTAAAATAAAAAAATCTAATTATTTTAATCGTTATATTAAGGATTCTATTGTAAAATCTGTTTTAAATTTTCTAATCAAAATTGTTAAAATTTCTTTTTTTGATTTCATTTTACCGTCATAAAAAATTTTGAACCTTTTTTGTTGCGGATAGTATTCTATAGGATACTTAGAGCGATTGATATCGAAATAAAACTCTAAATCTTCGTAAATTCTTTTTATTATATATGTCTGATTTTCAATAGGTATAGGATTTACAATTTCGAATTCTAAACCTTTTTCCTTTAAAAGATTCTCTAAAAAAAGTTTTTCTTTCCTACTTAACCTTATTAACCTAAATTTCCTAAAATGCCCTAAAATCCACCAGCTAAAAGTATAAAGAAAAATCATCCATAAGGAAGTAAAATAAGTCGTTATTGGTGCCCCCAAATTGTATAAGAGCCAGTTAAATACGCCAAGGAAGAATCCAATAAAAAGATAAGATGTTTTCCTATCTATATTCTTAAACCATTTTTTCGACTTTTCCATAAATA
>DAOUVJ010000113.1 GCA_030667705.1 Promethearchaeota archaeon
ACAACTGGAACTGGTTTTATTATGGGCGAATCATGGATGGGAGAAAGCCCATATGGTTGTCAAGGTTTTATCAATGCCTTTGATGAGTTAGCTTTCTCCAAGTTAGCAAAATTAGATTCCATTAATGGTGCTCACATTTGCCCGGTCATAGGCGTCGTGCAATTACCTCCTGAAATTGAAGAAATGGCTCGCAAGTTCTTTTGGTTTAGTACCTATAAAGATCATTTTTATCAAGAAATTAGACTAATGCCTTCTAACATACGATTGTATTTTGAATCTTCTCGTTTAGTGGCTAATCCTAGTTCTTTCTTTTCGTTATTTGATTTAGATACCGAAAAACTTATTGAAAAATTTGAAATTAACTTTATCAAAAGCGGGATAGCATTATTGTCTTTATTTTTAAGATCTGCAAAAAAAGAAGGAAATAACATAACAGGGATCATATATCAAGATGTATGGTTAGATAAAGATTGTGTTGTAGCTCCCGATGGTACAATTCACTTTGCTGACTTAGAAGGATTAATATGGAAAAATGTACATCAAGATAAATTCGCAGAAACTCAATCTAAGGAGTGGGAGAAATTAGTTTTTGAATTTCTTTTTGCCTTAGTTAAAATAGATTCATATCGACACCAATTAGAAGGTTCTAAGATGTCTTGGAATAGACAGAGAGAAGAATTAGCACTTCTCATCCAACTTGCTATAAATCAAGATAGTTTCGCATATTCAAAATATCATAATAAAGATTTATTAATTGTATTAGAGGGAAGTGAAGTTCCCTCAGTAGAAATTCCTTTACTTGAAATGGTGAATTAAAATGGATTGTGAAAGAGCTTTAGAAATATTAACATCGATTAAAAAAAGGGATGATATTCCTTGTTCTTCCGATGAGATTTCAGATTTATTGAAATTCTCCTTTATTAGTGAATACGGAAAAGAAAGTGCCGATCTACCAACGGAAAGTGAGATAAATACTCTTAAAATGAATTATAATCGACTAAATACCGAGATTCATGGACTAAATAAGGATTTATTATCTATAGAAAGAGAATATGAACATATTTCTCTGAGTAGTAAGTTAGTTAGTTATTTAAAAATTGGAAAAGGAAAAAAGCTGAAGTCTCAAATTTCTAGATTGAAGAATGATATAAAACGCATGGATATTCAAGTTAGTATTCTCAAGGATCAAATTTTGAAATTAAATGATCAAAAGCAATCCATTAATCAGGCTGTACGGGTCAATGGAAAAAATGTAATCTTAACACCCATAGGAGATAATATGATTGATGAGATTGAAGCTCGAGAACGTTTTCTAAAAAGGAATTTAAACGATTTGATTAATGTTATCGATCAACTTGATGAAGAATTTTCATCCTTAATTAATAGAGTGGGCAATATAATGAAAACGGGAGTATTTTCTCCAATTTGGGCTGTTTACATGTTAAATTCTAATTTGGGCAAATTAGAGAAGGCATTTAACTCGATATCAAATAGAGAATATACCTATAATCAAGCTGAGAAGAGAATGATGACGCTTTCTGTTAATTTTATGAGAAATCCTCAATTAAGCCTGCCTACCTCACATAGAGATACACTAAAAATTGAAAGAGATATGCAATATGAATATCGAAAAGATAATCCAGCTAACGAAATAAAAGAATCTTTACATGCTTATGCTCTAAATCAAAAAATTAAAAAAGCCACTTCAATGATAGGAAGGTTATTCTCGAACTGGTCTCTTCGTCATGGAAATAAAGCATTGAGTGATGATTATGTGAATAATTTGATTAAAGTCTTTAAGGATCAACCGATAGGTTCTATAAGAAATGATGAAGTCGTATATGCTTCATTCGTTATCCCCTTTATTGGAGATCTTTCAAAATTAAACTTTTTTAATGATTTATTACGTGATATTCCAGAAGGTTCTAAATTCTTTGCATCGGTTTCAGCTCTATTTCCATGGGATGTTAAAGAAACTTGGATGATTTTATTAAGGGCAGAAATGAACATCTTACGGGCTCAAAGTGCCAAGTTTGTACCTGAATTAATTGAATATGCTCTCCTATTAGCAATGAATCCAAAAATCATCAAAGTTGAAAATAGCTTCTCACAAAGCCAATATGATGAATGGACACAATTGATAATCCCAATTGTGCATCTTTTAGCATATACATTCTTAGAAAAAGATTTAGAAAAATATGTGAGAAGAAGACCATTAGCTTATATTATATCTCCAAGGTATTACCATAGTTCTTCCTTACATTATCATGTAATTGGATGAGACCATAATATTAAGGAAATATTAAATTTTTCTTCTATTCTTTTATCTTATCTTCAAGTACTTGAAGCTTGTTTGAATTTAATTTATTTTCTGTCATTGAATATTTCAACCATTATGAGATAGACTTATAATAAATTATAACCTCACAAGATATAACTATTCATTGAGTTTTATTAAAGTATGAAGCACGACAAAAAAGAAGATTATCTCACGAGAAAGATTATACCATTTGATGTCGAAAAAATTACCAATATTAATGATGTATTAAATTCTCTTAAGAATTGTGGATTTCAAGGAAAAAGATTAGGAATAGCCCTTGATATCCTTTATAAAATGGTAACTACTAAAGAAATTACTACGGTCTTGACTTTAAGTGGGGCAATGATACCCGCCGGAATGGGAGAATTGATTTGCACTTTATTAGAAAACAAATTAATAGATGTATTAGTAACTACTGGAGCAAACATCTCCCATGATCTTGTCGATATTTTCTCAAATGGGGGGCATTTTATTGGCTCAGACAATGTGGATGATCAAGATCTGTTTAAACACAGAATCAATAGAATATATAATGTTTTTCTTCCTGAAGAGAATTATAAAAAAGCGGAAAAAAAAATATTAGAAATAATTCGAAATCTCTATAAAGACAAGCACATTGAAGATCTACCATCAAATTTTCTTTACAATATAGGAACCTCAATAAATGAGCGATGTATTCTTTCTGTTGCAGCAAATAACAACATTCCTATCTTTGTTCCTGCATTTTCAGATTCAGAATTGGCCTTAAACCTCATAGTATATGGTATAAAAGAAGGATATGATTTTCATTTTGATATTTTAGGAGATGTGAAGAAATTCGCAGATATTATTAAGAAATCTAAAATGTCTGGAACACTAATAGTTGGAGGAGGCGTCCCCAGAAATTGGGTCCAACAGATATTTCCATTACTTGACAAAATTGACCATATTGAGAATGCTGGTTATGATTATTGCGTTAGAATTCACACCGCTGTTGAATATGATGGAGGTTTATCTGGGTGTACTATTTCTGAATCGAAATCATGGGGTAAGTATGCAATGGATTCAAAAAATGTCAGCGTGTGGTGCGATGCTACAATCGCATTACCACTCTTGATTACTGGTTTGATGCAAAGGATGAACTTAATTTCGATAAAATAAAAAAAAATAAGAATTTAATGATAATTAAACGATCTTTCGGAACAATTCATCATTTTCAGGTACTTTAAGAGTATCATAGAAAATGGAGTAAAATTTCCGGTAATAATCTCGTTTCTTTGATAATACGAATTTATCATCTCCCTCTTCTGCTTTTCCTGAAGTCCAGAAAATCTTACCCTTAGAATTTAAATCTATAATATCTCCATTTTTGATGATCTTTCCACTCTTGATAACAAACTCAATATTTTCTAATTCTTTTTCAAGAACTTGATAGTCTTTTTCAATATCAAGGTGTGTAAGATCAAGATTTAGTATGTTGAGATCTGCATCAGCTCCGACTCCTAAATTTCCTTTATGGTTTCCCAGACCTAAGGATTTACTAGGACTTGAACGTGAAATTATAACGAACTCATTGAAAGTAATTGAGTTATTCGCGTCATTCTGAGATTCAATATTTAAATTGCTACTAAACTCATCTCTAGCTTTCTGGCTCATTAACCAAGTAGCTATCTTGGGAATATTTGAAATATTAGAGTAATTTGGAAAATTGCAGGATAGTTGGATTTGCCACTTGTTCTTTATGTTAAGAGCTAGTTCTATGGCATTATTCCATAATGTAGAATGAATTTTATTTTTCCTGTCGAATTTTCTTAATGTAGAGTAAGTGTCTCCTTCAAATTCGATAGCGGATCTAAATATTTTAAAATCCAAATTCGACTTTTGTAAATTGTTAATCAAAATTCTATCGTTGGTAACTAGGGGGTTTACAGGATCAAACCCAATGAACCCTAGATCTAAGTCGAAATTAACGTTATCATTAAAGAATTGAATCAAATCGGTATTATTTCCATCAGTATTATAAGAGGCCGCGTGTGCTAGATGAAAGATTTGGGATCGCTTATTATTTGTGTCAACTGAATTTGATTGTAATCCTAAGGATTTAATTCTGTTCAAGACAATCATTAGGTTTTTTTGGCCAGTTGAACTCTCATACCCCTCCACGTGAGCATGTATTGAGTGAGGTAAATCAAGTTGTTCTGCATATTTAGTAAGATTTTCATAGATATCTATAGGCTTAAAATTATATAGCCGTCCACCTTGGTTTAAATCTTCTCTAGTTTTTTGATAATTCCAATTTTCTGATTCAAAAGGATTATAAACTTTCAATCCAAAACCCTTGCTGATCGTTAGCAAGTTTGAAAGAAAAACAGAGGCTTGTTTTACCATTCCTTTTTGAAATTCTAATTCTAATGGCCATAGATTACTAACATTCAATAAGAATCCCGAATCGATAACGGGTAGATTATTTAAGTTGAAAATTGCGTGTTTTGCCATCGAAGGAAAAATATTAGCGTCTAAGACAAATGTATAACCATTTTTTATGTACTGTTTGGCAATATTTCTCAAGGTTAAACCTTTCCATGTATCTTGAAAGAGTTTATCTTTAGATCCTATTAATCGAACCCAATTTAATTCTTGAGAAGCAATATGAGAATGTATATCAATTGCAGCTGGGATGACCGTTTTATTATTAGCATCTATCTCTTTTATATCATTTTGATTAGAAAATTTCTCAACAATTACTCCATTTTCAACTAAAATATCCTTTTTTTCTCCTTCAATTTTATTCATTGGATCAAATACAATCCCATTTCTTACAATAAGCTTACTCATCATGATCCCTCCTTTATCTTTTGAAGGATTGATTTATAATCTAGAATTGGCTCATCATTAGCTTCAATTTTAACTTCGATGTTTTTATATACAAGGTCATTGTTTAATACCAGTGTTAACTGGTTTGACCAAATAGATACTGGCATCATAGCCATCTTTAAAGGGACTTTCTTATCTTGTATACATCTCACATTTACGAAACCAGTTTCGTGATAAATCTTAACTATTGAGTCTTGCTTAATATTCAACTGTTTTATATCCTCTGGGTTTAGAATAACAATAGCTAATTTTTCTTTTAATGAAGCATCATCTCCGAATGCAAATTCTCTTGCTTGATCGTAATCAATTTTTCTAATGGTGTTAAGAATGAATTCCATTGATTAAGAACCTCCATCTGTTAATCTTTTTAATAGTTCAGTTAGGATTTCTTCATCAGAAGGAATATTATTAGGAGAATTAATTATTTTTTGTAATTCAATTGGGATATGGTCTAATCTATATGCAAGACCTCCACATTCAATGCCAGTAATAGCACTTGGAAGGAATAAATCCGCTACATCACCTGTTGCCGATTTTTTATTATCAATAACGATAATTGGATGTTTCATTAACTTTGAACTCAAATTAGCAGGTAAATGCGAAATTGGATCTGTTCCAACAATTATTGATAAGTCAAAATCCTCGTTTTTTATCTTATCGATAGTATTTGTTTTAGTATCTTCTAATTGGTTATTCACAAAGTTCAAACTACCATTTTGACCATAATTGGCAAGTGCAACGTGGTCGAATCCCGTCATGTTGTAATGACCCCCCATCATTATTAGGGAAATTCTACCTTTTTTTTGTCTTGAATTAATCATTTCTATTAATTCTAAAAACTCTTGTAAAGTATCGTTGTCATCAGTAGGTTTCAATAAACCTTGTCCTACAAAAATAACTCCATACTCCGCTCCAGTGAGGTGGAGCAGTAATCGTTTTAGATCATCCCCATCAATTCCAGCAACACCTTCAGAAGGTATGGAGTTAGCCGTGCAACATTCTTCTTTTAAAACTCGTATTAGATCAATGTCTTTATTTGGTTCAATTATGAGTGATAGATCTCTTACACCCATGACTCCAAATGAAGAAGTTTGCACTGGATCTATAATTATTAGGGTTTTTATTTCCCTACCCGTCATTCGGAATTTACCACGGGAAAATAATGCTTTATTCAACAAACGAGGTATGGATTCTGCGGCATTTGCCCCCCATAGTATTATTAAATCCACTTTGTTAATTACTTCTCCAATTGTAGTCAATGTTAAACCTACAGATTTGGATTTTTCAATTAGTTTGCCTTGACAGATAGAAGAATTAGAATCGATATGACCATTAATTTTTTCAGCAAGTTGGATTGCTTTCAATTGAGCTTCACAACTTACTGTCGAAAATCCGTATAATAATGGATTTTTTGCTTTTTTAATTAATTCTATAGCTTTATTATAACCTTGATTCCAATCTATTTTCTTTAAATTGTTATCCTCTTTAAATAATGGATTGGTGATGCGGTTTTTTGCTGAAACTTGGTCAAAATGCTCCTTTCCCTTTATACAAGCTCCAATAACTTCATCAATAAATATTCCATCACTTCTTATTATAATATCATCACATAATAATGAGCATCCTGAACATGGGACTCTTTTCATCTCAACTTCACCTTCATTATTAAACATATTCTATTTTGATTGCTTCTCGTGGACAGTATGTTTCACATACTCGACATTCCCTTTCTCTGCCTTCTGTTTCAATTCGACGACAATGTTCTAAGTTTAACAATTCACATTTCCCTTTTTTTACTTGAAACAATTGATGTTTATCTGGAGGGTAAGCTGGGACTTTACCGCTTAGAGTTGGAGGACAATATCTTGCATTTACGGGACAAACGGTAACACAAATACCACATCCATCGCATAAATCAGTATCCACGTTGATTTGTAACTCTCTTTCCTGACCCTCTTCTGATCCGATCATTTCCTTTAAAGTATCGTATTGTTTCTTGTACTTTGGCTCTAAGAGTGGCGGACAATCCTCAATTTTAACTTTACCTTGTAGTAATGCTAATGCGAATGCCATGCAGGTTTTTGGATCACATTTTTTACAATTTGTTTTTGGTAAAAATTTGTATAAATCCATAAAATTTTGTACGGGAATGATATTTCACCTTGAATTTAAATTAAATATTTAATATTCTCTCGTGTTGAAAAATATTTAGGAACTTTAATTTCTTTAGATTATTGAACATAAGAAGACTTTTAAATAGAAACTAGCAAGTAATATTATCGAAGCAAGGTGATAATTTTTACTTCAAATAAATTAAATATATTAGCAATCATTGCCCACCCTGATGATTTATCATTTTTCAGTGCAGGATCATTAGCACGCTGGGTAGAAGAAGGGCATGATGTACATGTTATATGTTGCACGAATGGAGAAGTTGGAACTCTTAGAAATGATTTAACTAAGGAAGATGTAGTTAAAAAGAGAGAAAAAGAACTTAGAGCTTCAAATGACATATTGGGATTTAAAGAAACCTTAATTTTAGGATATCCTGATGCGGGTTTCATTGACCCAACTGTCTTAAGAAAGGAATTAGTATATCTTGTAAGAAAATATAAGGCAGATCGATTGGTAACATTCGATCCTTGGGCTAAATATGAAGTGCATCCAGATCACGTTGTTGTGGGGAGAATGGCTGCTGAAGCTGGAGCGTTTGCGGCATTCCCCCTTTTATATCAAGATCAATTAGTTGATGGTGTGGATCCACATGCTTGTTCTGAAATTTGGCTAATGGGTTTATTAGGTCATTATCCGAATGCCTTTGTTGATATCTCATCTACTTTGGAAAAAAAAGTGAATGCAGCTTTAAAATTTGAGGCGACATTAGAACTCTTAGCAGAATTATTTTCTCCTAATATCGATCCCGCAAACGTCTCCGAAAAACAATTAAAAAAACTCACGCGACATGCAAATAGCCTTCTACGTTCTATAGCATCTGTTATAGGAAAGAAAGTAGATTTAGAAGTAGCTGAAGCTTTTTATGTCCAAAAAACTCTTCCAGGTCATTTTGATAATTTTCAACAATTAATGGCTGAAATGTTAGGAAATCCTCCAGAAAAACCGAAGATTTATTAAAATCGATATTATTCTTTTTTGTTTAATTTTGCCCCTAATGTGTTATAATTTTGAGAGAGTTTGCTTTAATTTTATGTATATCTTATTAATTGCCTGACTGGCTACTGATTCCGGGGCATAATCTACAACAGGTTCTGCGTACGACATTGCTTCCGGTATGGATAGGTCGAAATTAATTCTACCTAAAATTTCATGACCTGCTTTTTCAATGTATTTGTTTAATTGCTTTTGAGACGCGCTTTTTAAATCGGCTTTATTAATTACTATCCCGAAAGGAATGTTAAACTGGTTAACCATCTCAATTGCTCGTGACAAATCGTGCAATCCTGATGGTGTTGGCTCTGTTATTGCGACTATATAGTCTAAACCTGAAACTGTCGCAATTACAGGACATCCTATTCCTGGAGGACCATCAATTAAAATAAGATTAGCATTGTCGAACTCCTTGAGATTTGTAGCGTGCCGTTTGACGTCTGAAACTCATCAGCCTGAAGGAGTGCTACCTAGTTTAGTTTTACCAGACATGAAAGGAAATCCAACGTCTGTTTCATAGGGTATTATTTCTCCACTTTTAACTGGATTAATTTCAAATGCATCCTCAGGGCATAAAACCTTACATGCTCCACACCCTTCACATGCTAAATAGTAGATAATGGGAATGTTATCACTCTCATTCCAATTTAACGCGTTAAATTCACAAAAATGGTCGTCATAACATTGTTTGCAATTCACGCATTTTTCTTCTAAAAATCGTGCTTTTTTTGTAGTAAATGTATCTTGGGTTACTACGTCTCCCTTAGATTTAGGTGGTAGTATTAAGGCTAAATTAGGGGCATCAACATCGCAATCTAATATAATTAGATTAATGTCATGATCCTTGTACGCAATGCTAGCTAGCGATGCTACGAGCGAAGTTTTCCCCACTCCCCCTTTTCCACTTATGACCCCAATCTTTTTCACTTTGAAAAATCACCCCATTTCATTAAGTTCTCAAAAATTATTTCAAACGATTTGTAACCCTCTCCATCCCTATCATATTTGCTACTTTCTTCCATTAACGGAATCCCTTGACAATACGAGCTTACAATTTCTTCGTCTAAAGGAATGTCGCCTAAAATTTCTATCCCTTTTTCTTCTAATTCTTTTAAAAATTTCTCTTTGTAACCCAGTAGCGATGATCGATTCACGATAGACTTGTATTCTTTCTTTAACAAATCAATCAATTCTATGATTCTCAATAGATCAAGCTTTCCGAACCTCGTAGGTTCTGTAACTGGTATGACAAGATCAGCCCCACTAATTAATTCTTCTACGTCGCAATGGGCTCCAGGCGCTGTATCTAATACAACGACATCGTATTTTTTTGGCTCTGTTTTTATAATGTGTTCTAAATTTTCCATTAATTTATTTACAATTACAGCTGAGCGCGCTTCGGCTGGCTTTAATTCGCCTAGAAAAAGATCCATGTTAAATGCTGAGGCTGTGTAAGTCCATCCAATAATTTTTAAATCTGGTTCAATGGCATTAGTCGGACAAATTTTATAACATAATTTGCAACCTGAACAGACCGTTGATATAGGAATTGGATAGGAATCTTTTATGTGTAATAGTGCATGTGTTCCACAATTTTCTGCGCACAACCCACACTTTGTACATTTATCCTCAATTATTTTAGGTAGGAAATAAAGAACTTCTGTTTTATTCTTAAGTTTTGCGTTTAATAATAAAAAGGTATTGGGGTTCTCAACATCTCCGTCGATAAGAAGTACTTTATAACCCCGATTCTTAAACATTATTGCCAAATTCACGGCAACCAGCGTTTTCCCCGTCCCGCCCTTGCCACCGGTAACACAAATAATTTTTGGTTTTTTGTTAATGTTGTTCATATTTACTTGCTTTATATTAAATAAGTTATTTAAATGAATTTTACTTGATTAAAATTGTCTTCCTTGACCGCCACCGCCACCGCCACGACCACCACCTCGGCCTCCGCCCATACCTGCGTGAGCTCCAACATTTGAAGCTGTGAGAACTTGCAATTTACCACTTAAACGCAAATCTATTAATTCTTTCACAGTTCCACCCTGT
>DAOUVJ010000040.1 GCA_030667705.1 Promethearchaeota archaeon
GATATAATTTGTAAATCAATTCCTATTTCCCATTGATATTAGTGCCAAATTTAATGGCATTTTTTACTCCAATCCATAATAACTTTCGAAATCTTGCTTGATCGATTACTTGGGCACCTGCTTCCTCAACTTTTGCTTTCATGTAATCAAGTGATTTTTTGCCCGTAAAACGAGCCGTGTTGAAAACAATTGCTCTTTTTCCATCAAGATTTTTCATTCTAACTATGATTTCATCAAAAGCTTTTGGGGGTTTATTTCCATAAGTAGGCATGCCAAAAATAATTAAATCATAACTTGCACCGTCGAGTGAATTCAATTCATTTTCGAATGCCGAAAAATCATCATTCTCGAACTTATCTAATTTTTTTATTTTTTCTCTAAATTTTCCCGTTAATTCCATTGGAAAGTAGTTCACATCATGATTGGTTAGAGCACTTGCGATAGCCTCTGCAGTTTTTTTCGTTCTTCCGCTCATTGTGAAATACGCAATTAGTATTTTCATAATCAATATATATTGCTTTTTAGTTAAAAAATTTTGTGATGCAATCCAATCTAAATGTGGAGATAATACCTTCAATCTAATTTCTTTAATAAATTTAAAAATCTTCTAATGTGATTATTATTTTCAATTCTTATGGAAGATATGAAACCTTACTTAAGTCCGAGTGAACTTTTTGATTTTGATAAAGAGAGTGTAAAAGGAAAAGCTCTTGAAATAATTCAAAATTCTAAAACAGATGCTGAAAAAGCCTCAGCTTTATTTTATTGGGTGAGGAATGAGATTAAATATAATATGAGAACATATATACCATTTGATAAAAGAAATTTCATAGCAAGTGAAACTTTGAACCGTAAACACGGTTTTTGTGTTTCAAAATCTATTCTTTTGTCTACTTTTGCCCGGGCGGCAGGTATACCTGCCAGAATTCATCTCGTTGATTTAATAAATCATAAAATTTCACAAAAAGTCATTGATTTTATGGAGACGAACATCATGTACTATCATGGATATAGTGAGCTGTATCTAAATAATAAATGGGTTAAATTAACTCCTTCTTTTGATCCAGAAACATCCATTAAAGGGGGGTTCATTCCAATGGTAGAGTTCGATGGAGAACACGATGCTGTCTTTCCCAAATTTGACAATGAAGGGAATAAATATGGGGAATATGTCTTGGATCGTGGAGTGCATGCTGATCTTCCCCTTGATGAGATTGATGTTGTCTTTGAAAGATTTTATCCAAAATACGCAATTATCAAGAATGCAATTAATAAAAAAATGCTAAAGAAAAGAAAGAAGAAAGCTAATTAACCATATTATACAACACAAATAAATATTTAAAATGAAACCGTTATTAATTTATAATAATTGAATAAAATAGTTTGATTTTAAAGCACAGGAATTGATAATATGTCTCCACAAGCAATTTTTCTTTATGAAATTGATGAATCATTTGGTCCCAATATGTTAGGTGAATATAATTTATCTCAACAAAAAATTCCTCCTGAAGTTCTAAAAGATTTTACAGAAAAACACGTAACAAAAGAATTTAATGACGCTTTTACTCAGAAAGATAATATAAGATATTACTCAGGAGCTATTCGAGGTGAATCAATAGAAAAAAAGAATTTATTTTTAGGATTTGCCTTAAAAGAAGATGAGGATATAATCTCTGTTAAAAGTGCCTTTGAGACAATTCAAGAAAGATTAATAAAAAATTATTCTAAAGAGAGAAAAACGATGGATTTAGTTCTAAAGGATGCCCTAAATTCCATCCTAACCTTAATGGATAAATTAAAGGAACCCAAGATTATTATTGAAGCAATAAATGAAAAAACAAAAGAAATGCTGGATGATGGTAAATTACAGGAAGCACGAGAATTGATTAATTTAGGAGAAGAAATACCTGAAAAACTCGCTGAAGAAATCACGATAGCTGAACAATCAATAGAGGACAAGCTATATAAGAAAGCCAAAAAAAGCTACTTAAAAGCCGCTGAACTAGCGGAGATAATTCAAGAATTTGAAATAGTATCGTTTTTAAGGCATAAAGCAGAAGTAGTTGGAACATTCCCAGATTTATCTAAAGAGCGAGAAAGAATTATTGATGATGTTGAAAAAGCTATTACTGAATTACAAACTAATCAGCTACATCTATATCATGAAATGATTAAACCTCTTAATAGATTGGTTGAAATTTCAAGTGCTTTTGAAGATAGTGAGCTTATAACAAAATTATTAGATATATACTCAAATTCTACTCGTGCGGATAAGTTAGCAAAAGAACTTTTTAACTTAGATAAAAAGATTAAGGAAGAATTTGAGTCCATTTGACTCTTTTGTTATTTTTTTTATTCATTATTCGAGTCCTCGGTTGCTTCTTCAACGGGAGGGGGAACATAATTTCCAATATCAGGGAATACAATCTTTGCAATTTCCCATCCTTCTTCAGTAGGATACGATAGAGCACTCGCAATGAGTTGTTCACCAGATTCATTATCTAATTCAACTTTATGAATCTCAGCGTTATTATTTACTATCATTTCAAACTTTGCCCCACTGCTTCCTTTAGGGACTATTAAAATTGCTTGGTCAATTGCTTTTTGTTCAATAGCATCTTTTAATCGTTTTGCTGCATAATATCCCGCTACACCTGCGCTTCGATCAAATGTTTTAATGGATGGTATTTCTAAACCCCATTTTTTCCCTTCTGTTTCAACTAAAGCCGCTAGAGTTTGGCTCCTTTTACCAAGCATGAATTTAAATTCCATTTGAGTATTGAATTTTTTATTTTGCTCTTCCCCAATTTTGATCACACACTTCAATGCTGCACCTGCTACCGAAGATGGGTTAACATCGATAAGATATTCTTCTTCTGCTAATATTTCTTCGATTGTCTTTTTAATGACCTCTCGTGGTTTTGAAAAATCAATAATTTCTTCATCATCTGGTTGTGGTGGTTTAGCAGTGGCTACGATATCTACTCCGATTTCCATGAGTTCTTCAACACTCATTTCTTCTAATACTACTTTATCGATAAATCTCCGGCATAATTTAATAGAACCCCGCGGGTTTCCTTTTGTTTTTTCAAAAATCATTTCAATTAAGTTTTCATTTAAAGGAAATAATGGATATAACGGAGGATTAAGATTATTATCGTCCCAGAAAGTTTCCATGGTCCGTGAATAGAATATTTTCAAATCATTCAAACTAAACGGTTTTAATTCTTGTTCAGGTTCCATTCTTGAACGAAGTGGTTGATCGGCAATTTCTAAGATACGTGGCCAAATTTCTTTCAATACTGCAATGATGATAACTAAACCTTTTACCTCATTATATAATCTTTTAAGAATTTCAAGGAACTTTCTTTCAGCTACCTCTCCATGCATTCTATAAGGAGATTCGAGTTCATCAAAATAGAGAATAAGCACTCTATCAAGATTTTCAGTAATAATTTTAATCATAGCGAGACAAACGTCGTCTTCTTCCACTACACTATTTATCCCTAGTACGCTTAATTCTTCGGGATCGAGATCTTCCCCTAATAGCCATCGTTCAGCCAAAGGTTTCTTATTTTTATCCAATTGATATGTTACTAACGCTTTCACACAATCCGCAAACACACCAGGGAATTCTCTGATTCCTTTTTGAATAACTTCGTCAATTTTTGGCTTTTGAAAGATTCCAGCTTTTTTTCCTCCCCATTTATCAAAAACAAGGCGTTTTGAAACAATATCGAGTATTTCTGGCCCTACATCTTCAATAATACAAGTATACACGTGAAGGAGGACTCTAATGCTTGCTGGTGGGCTAGGGACATAAATTATTGTCCAATCCGCGGGTTCTACTTGAGTAACTTCGATCTCTTGATCTTCTGAAGATTGCTCTAATTTCTTTCTGTTTTCTCTTTCCTTATCTTTAAAGGAATGATAAGTATGAGTTTTTCCCGTACCCGCCGAACCTAAAATTGGAATCAAACGAGAAGATCTATCTCGAGAAGTTTGACGAACCAATCTATAAACTTCTCTATCAAAATAACTCCTAGGCCGGGATATATCTATTTTATCTGGAATATCTCCACGTGAGACAAAATTAGAAAATGGTAGCATTGGGGCTTCACGCAAGACGTCAAGATACATCTCTTTATCATCGTCTGATAATTCACT
Organism: Promethearchaeota archaeon; assembly: GCA_030667705.1. Classification (GTDB taxonomy): domain Archaea; phylum Asgardarchaeota; class Lokiarchaeia; order Sigyniarchaeales; family SOKP01; genus SOKP01. The sequence goes on from DAOUVJ010000040.1 coordinate 4,168, forward strand.
GTACACGTTAATCTCCTTTATTTTTTTTAATTTAGTATGATTTAAAGTTTAATTGGAATAAATTTATTAAACTACACTTTTTTTCTAGAATATATAAGCTATAATATTTTTATGTATGTATTATTGGATGTATGTATTTATATTTAAATTTGTATTTAAAAATTTATTGAAATCATATTACGGGAGAGTTTATCATGCCTAACAAAGATGAATACGAAGAAGATGATGAAGAAGATGAAAATGACCCATTAAATATTTTCAAAGTGTTCAAAGATTCAAATATTTTCAAGGATCCAAATAATTTATTTAAAAATTTTGATCCTTCTAAGATCCTTGAATCAGATGAATTTAAAGATATCTTTAAAAACATTTTCAAACAAGTTCTTCACAACATGCCAGAAGAATATCAAGACATGTCTCCAGAAGATCTCTTCAAAGAATTAACTAAAAATGCACCACATTCTGCCTTTTTTAAATTTGGGTTTGATCGCGATGGTAAACCAATAATGCAACCCTTTGGTAAACCAGCAAAAGGAATTAAAAGAGAGAAACCAATAACTCCAAAAGTAAAAGATACAAAGGAACCATTAGTAGAAGTATCTGAAGTGGAAGGGCAGATCATTATTATTGCAGAGATGCCTGGCGTAAAAAAGGAAGATATTGAAATTAAATCAACTAACTATAGTTTAACAATATCTACTAAACCCCAAACCGAAAGCAGGTCTTATTACAAGGAAATCGATTTACCCACAGCAATTAACTCCGATTATGCTAAAGCTCGATACATAAATGGAATTCTTGAAATTAAACTGAAAAAATATGATGAGAAACAAAATAAGATTGAAGTAGATTAAATATTAATAATATTTTACCCCTATTTTTCTGAAATTTACCTCCTTCCTAAGTAAAAAAGTTTTTATACTTCGAAAATCAAATAATTTTACACAACTTTGTATTATGTGAGAAAAATGACAGAAAATGAAGGAAAACTTTCAAAACGTGGTTGGTTCATAAATATTATCCTCCTTGTAATTATTTTGGTGGTTGGACTTATAATGCTCGCATCAGGATTAAACGAGGCGTTTTATAGCAGTTCTTCGACGGTAAGGTCCATATTTAAAATAATTACTAATCTCGGAGAGCCCTTAGTGTTCATTGTGCTTGTTGCGGTGTTTTTTATTGCATATGACAAGAAATTTGCTAAGAATCTTGCGGTAAGTTTGATGATAACAGTATATATCAATGAGTTTTTAAAGAATATTTTTAAGGACCCGCGACCCGCAACAAATGCAGATCCTGATAAAATTACCCTCCCAGAAAACCCTGCTGGCCTAGTTGAGCCGTCTTATGGGTTTCCTTCTGGACATACTCAAGATGCAGTAGGTACGTGGGGATATCTTGCATATCATTTTAAGGATAAACCTAAACCATTAGTAATTCCAATTATAATGTCAGTGATCATCTTCTTGGTTGCTATTTCAAGGATGATTATCGGGGTGCATGATTTACAAGATGTATTGGGAGGTTTCTCATTCGGTTTAGTAGCATTGCTATTATTCATTTACTTGGAGCCAATAGTTACGGAAAAAGTTAACACGTTTTCATTGAACGTGAAGATTTTACTATTAGTAGTAATTTCTGTAGGATTGTCTCTATTAGGAATCTTCCTATTCCCGACTTCTGGAACGGATTTACTTCCAACTCCCGTTGCCCTTTCTGATACTGGTAATTTTGCTCTATTTGGAGGGGTTATTCTAGGTTTTGGTATAGGGTATGTATTAGAAAATGAGAAGATCCAATATGATCCTTCTAAGTTAAAAGCGAAACAGAAAATTCTCGCTTTAATCATTGGATTGGTATTGATATTTGTACTATTCTTTGCTTTAGAGGCTCTTAAAGGAGTTTTTGATTCAGTGTTCTACAGATTTGCGAGATATGCTTTAGTTGGGTTTGTTTTAGCATATATCTTACCCCTAATCTTCAATAAAATATGGAAAAATTAGATCTTAAAATTTCTATATTTACTTTTTTTTTAAAATTCCTAAAATAAGATCGTGAAACGCCAATTTCAAGAAAATTATGGTATACCTTGATACTATTTAGGAACATACCTCGATATTATCTCTTTATTTGATTAATCAATTCTAATTTCATGTCTTGAATAAATTGAGGATTAAATGTACCATCCTGTGATAAAATTTGCTTATATTTGAAGCCTGCCCTTTCTACATGACCTCCGCCACCAAAGGACATGGCAAAATCACGACAATTAATGTTATCACTATGGATTATGATTTCACCATAGCGTATATCAATTCCAATATAAGCATATAGGTTTGGATATTTTTCTCGTAAGATATCATTAATTTTTCCTCCACCAATTCTAGAAAAAGAAATCATAAATTCTTTATTTTTATCCAGTTGATATTTTTTTGCCGAGTTTAAAGCTAAATTTGATTGTTCATCAATCCAAAGTTTTATGTCTTTTAATTGGGAATCAAACCATTCATGAGTAAACTTCCCTTTAGAAAGTAATTCAACAATACGTCGTCTTTCTTGAAGTTTTTCTTCTCCTCTATTGAATCCAATAATGGATTGAAGGTTACTAGCGAACTTGAATTTTTTTTTTTTAAAATCAGAATCATGGGCTAACTCTGCTATGCGAATTGCTATATCATCATCGGGTAAAAAATGATTCTGGACGATTTCAGCAGCACATTTCTTTTCGTTGTTTACATAAAGTGTTGTCATCGATTTAATTTGTTCTTTAATATCAGAATCGACAATGTGATGATCAAACCAAGAGATTTGACATCCCTTTGTAAATGCTTGTTTAATAAGTGGAAATACATCCAGAAACCCTTCATTATAGCCAATATCAGAAATGATTAATTCCTCTGGAAGATCATCAGAATTCAAGATAGATTTAATCTTATCACTAAAATCAATATACTGGGCATATAGAAGCGTTAAATTTTTCGAATCATGTTTATCATTCAAATCAAAATAACGTTTAATTATCGCTTGGGAACCTAATCCATCAAGATCATGTTCATGGGTAAGGGAAACAATCATAAAATCACATCCTCCTACTTATTAGTATCATTTTCTAAAAGATCGATGTATGGCTTTACCTTTTCCTTACCTTCAGGGTTATCAACTGCTTTTAATATCCTAATTGCTAATTCTCGTTTCTTTTTATAGTATATTTCCATGATTTCTTCCTTAATTTTATTAGGATATCTATCGAAGAGTGCCACATCTCTCCTTGGGCAACCTCCACGACGCATGCAACAATAAGATATTGAACCAAAGCAAACAATATCAGAGTCCCAGTCGTTTTCTTTAGAAAATTCTTCCTTAATTCGAATGAATTCTTCAGGAGAAAGACCAATCTCATCCAGAATTTCATCCCTCTTACATTTGAATCCAAATGTCAATGAATATCCTGGCTTACAACAGAAAGTCAATCCACGATAATCAGCATCCATGCATATATGGATTGGTGCTCCTTTCCATCCTGGTAGATCTCGAAGTTTGTCTGGATCTAGATCAATCATAATGTAACCCTAAAGTTTATCGTCAAATTGTAATTGAAAATATATCAAAAAATATTAATTTTCATTTTTTCAAATAAAAAGATAAAAGAAGGGCCCGGGGGGGGAATTGAACCCCCCTTTCCCCAGTTCAGAGAACTTCTGGTGCTTCTAGGGATTCACATTGGGTGCGTGAGAAGTACATTCTCGTGCTGTCCCCAATATTAGTTGTAAGAGTAAATTTATCTCTAACACTAACCACTATACGACCCGGGCCATTACAACTATATATAAAAATGAATAAATCCTAAAAAGGTTTATCTATCTCGCTTTGTAAGATTTAAATATTATTCATATGTAATCAATATTATGCCATTCAAAGTTTTATTCATTGCCCATGCTCCTGATGCAGATTATAAAAAACATAGAAGTGAAATTGATACTGGAATGTATAAATTATATTCTATAGTTGTTAGAACCCAAGAAGAGGCAGTACAAGTATCGAAAGATTATCTACAAAACGAGTCAATAGAAGCCATATTATTATGTCCTGGATTCAAACATGGTGATGTAGCTGAAATATTTGAGGCTGTAGAGGGTAAAGTTAGTGTAAATGTAGCAAGAGGAGATGGCCCAAGTGGCAAGATTTCTGCGGAAGCCATGAAAAAAGCAGGATATTTTCGGTCTTAGTTCTATCGGATTTTTAACCCTTTAATGAATTGTTCTTAAGACGTAATTGAGAAATTGGTCAATCGCATCCTCTAAATCTCCAGAATTATCAACGATAAAGTCGGTATCAGGAAAAATTTGATTATTTTTTGCTCTTTGAATTCTCTCTTTTAATCTTTCTCCGCTTTCTCTTGCGCGTTCTTTTAATCTCTTAAGAGTGATTTCAAAAGGAACTTCTATAAATACAACTAAAATGTTTTGATACATATCACGAGCTTTTTTCACGATTGATCTACTAACGTTGACGAGGACAGGATGACCTTTTTTCAACCAATCATCAATTTCTATTGGCACACCATAATCAAGACCATAAATATGCCATTCTAGCGCAAATCCTCCTTGCAATGACATTTTTTTGAAATCTACTGGTCTAGCAGCAAAATTATCTTCAGTGTCAGAAGGAGGTCTTGTTATAAATCTTTTTGCAAGATAGAGCCTTTTTAATTCAGAAGGATATTTTTCTTTTACTCCTTTCATTATCGAATCTTTACCCGATCCTGAATTACCAACAACTAATATTAAGCATCCCGCAAAAACCTTCTTCTGATCAATTTTCCCTAACCGCATTATTAAATAAATAAATTTCTTGTAATATTTCAAATTGATGTTTCAGAACCTAAAAGAGGAATAAGAAAAGAGGAAAATGGAGATATCAATTATAATAAAAGAATAGAAAGGAAAAAAATTTATGATGATTTTTCAGCCTTCAGCATTAATCTAAAGAATTTATACACGATCTCAACGAAAAATATTACTGCAAAGATTATTGCACTAGTAAAAAAAAAGATGCTCATGTTAGTAATAAACATCATTGCGGAACCAGTATCACCTATATAGTTTGGAACATTGAATAAAATTATAAGTGTTAAAATAAAATATATATATCCGAAGAAATAATATTTTATCTTAATTTCCTCTAAACTTTTAACTTGACGTTCTAAATCTTTTATTTTCTCTTCGATTGGGTTCTCTGATTTTTCTTCGCCATTCATATTAATTTCAACTTGCTTTGGATAATTATTATAAAAATCATGAGAATTATAGATAATTACACTTATAAATTTAATTTTTTTTTATTGAATTGAAGAAAAAAAATAAATAACCATTAGAGCTATAGAATAATAATGGTAGAGAAAAAAAAATCAGAGGATGGAGAGTTATCAGAGATTCCAGAAAGTTATCAGAGATATTTAGATGTCATCTTTGAGATCTCTAAAAAAAAGCGTGGTGGATGGGTATCAAATAAACAAATAGCAGAAAGCCTCAATGTAGAACCAGCATCCGTATCTGGAATGCTTGAAAAATTAAGTAAATCAGGATTAATAAAGTGGGAACCAAGACGAGCGATAAGATTGACTGATAAGGGGAAAATTTATGCAATGCAGTTAAATGAGATTCATGATCTCCTAAGAATTTTTTTTAATAAGGTATTAAAAATTGAAGATGAAAGTGTCGTGGAACAAGTAACATGCCAAATTGAACATCACATAACCCCAAAAGTTAAAAAATCATTCGAAAAATTTCTTTCAAATTATCAAGATTAATTTTAATTATACCCGTGTTTTCTTAGAATTAACTTAATTAAAATTCTAATGATCATCATAATGTCTGAAACAATTAAAGATAATATTTCAGAAGTAAAAGAAAAATTTGCAAACTTTACTAATTACATAGAATTAGATGATTTTCGGCAATTCCTTTTGTTTACGCTAACAAGTCAAGTACCAACAAATATTATGGCTCAATTAGGTCTTGGTGGTAATCGAGAAATCATAAATCTTCCATATGATCCATTGAAAAAGATATATTATCAAAAAATAAACCTTATTTCAGCTGGGTCACTCATAATTTATGCTCGAAATGACATCATTTCTGAGAATTTCTTATTAGAAAAAGATGAACCAATCTTCAAGGAATATCTCAACCAAAATGAACAATCTTTAGCTTTTAGAGGAAAAGAGAAATTTTTACTCCCTCAATTAAGTGATTGTGGGGCAATAGATGATTCAAAAATCACAATTAAAATAGATGACATGTTTCATAGCCTACAGTCATTTGTATCTTATTCACAACCAAACGTAATGTTTGTTATTGATGCTAAAGATGATAATGAAGCTGATATAATATTCACTTTTAACATGATGCCCCAATTCCCCAGTAAATCTGATGAAAAAGTCCTTAAAATAGACACATACCTCGATAAAGAGCATAAAACAAAAGGAATTACTTATTTAAAACGTGAAGAAGACTATAGTTTAAAATTTCTAAAAGATATTAAAGAAATTAGTCATTCTGACCTATATAAATCATTTTTTTCCCTGATAATACATATAAAATCATTTGATTCACCTTAATAAGTTTTAAATTAACAATTTCTTTTTATTTCTTATTTTAATAACATATTTAAGTTCATTTATTCGTTAGCGATTAATGGATTAATAGAATTAAGTCATTAATATCCTCATTTTAAATATCATCCGACAAAATAATATTAATAACAATAAGTTTCAGTTGAAATTATTTATTAAGGGTTGATATGCGTGAAAATCATAACAATTAATTTACCAGTAAAATATTTATCAGCAATTCAAGCGTTAAATGATATAGGCGTTTATCCTTCAAGAAGCGAAGCCATTCGAATTGCTTTAAGAGATTTTTTAGATAAAGAATTAACAATGTTTAATGACCTTGAAGATGAAAGCTTTCGAATGCTTTTAAGGAGCATTAAACAATCCTAATCCTTTCTTTTTAAAAAAAATTAATATTTGATTTAATCTACATCTACTTCTTTTTTACACTTGTTGCATCGTTTTGCTCCCCTAAAGAGTTGATTTCCACAACTCTTACAATGATATCTTTTTTCTTCCTCTTCTACGAATTTCTCAGTTCCTAATTCCCGCCACGCAGGTATACTTCTCATTATTACTTTTTTTCCAACAGGTATGGGAAAGTTATCAATGAATTTACACGGAAAGTCATCACATTGATGACAACCTTCAATATTTTTTTCTTGGCAACATTTTTTAATTGAACATGCTTGGCACACAGGAAAAACGATTCCATCAGATAAACAGCCGGTGCAAGCTATATCATTAATTCCATTCACGAAAGGCTTATAAACCTTCATTAATACTTGTTTAAATTTCTGATTATTATCCCTATGAGCAATATATATAGAACACACGCCACAATACAAACCACAAGGAGCCAGAAGCTCTTTCTTTACTTCAACCATTTAATATCAATTTTATTTTTTTTAATTATGTTATTTTATGATCAAATAAAAATTAAATTTATGAATAACTAAAGATGATTATTATATTAAAAATCGATTTCAATTAGGTATTACAATGAAAGTTGCGAGATATTATAGTAATAATGATATACGAATAGATGAAATGGATAAACCTAAAATAAGTGCTGGAGAACTTTTAGTAAAGGTAATTAAATCAGGAATTTGTGGTTCTGACATATTAGAATACTATCGTTTTGCCAAAATGAAGAAGTTGGGTGTTGATAATTTAATATTAGGTCACGAAATCGTAGGAGATATTGTTGAAGTCGGAGAAGGAGTGAAAAAGTTTAAAGTAGGAGATCGAGTATTTGTTTCACATCATGTTCCTTGTTTTGAATGCCATTTTTGCCAACATGGGCATCAGACGGCATGTGATCTGCTCCATAATACAAATTTCGATCCTGGAGGATTTGCTGAATATATAAGAATTCCCGCAATTAATATTGAAAAACGCGGGGTAATCACATTAGATAAATTTGTTACATATGAAGAGGGAGTATTTATTGAACCCTTAGGCTGCGTTTGTAGAGCTCAGAATCTTGCACACATTAAAAAAGGATTAACGGTTCTTATATTAGGAAGTGGTGTTTCAGGAATCCTTCATATTCAACTAGCTAAATTGAGGGGCGCTGAAAAAATTTTTGCTACGGATATTAATGATTATAGATTAGAAATGGCAAAAAAATTTGGAGCTAATGTTGTTTTTAATGCAAAAGAAAATGTACCTGCTGAAATTAGAGAAAAAAACAATAATAAATTAGCCGATATCATTATAGTTTGTACTGGAGCTTTATCTGCTGCAAAACAAGCTTTAGAATGCGTAGCTCCGGGAGGAACGATCATATTTTTCGCAGTTGCAGAACCCGGTGTTATGTTAGAAGTCCCAATCAATCGTTATTGGAGAGAGGAAGTCACAATCATGACATCTTATGGAGCTGCTCCAGAAGATCTACAAGAATCGTATGAATGGATCCTTGCAGAGAGAATAAAAGTAAAAGATCTTATAACACATAGATTTCCACTAGAACGTGCGGAAGAGGCTTTCAAGGTAGTATGTGAAGCGAAAAAATCTTTAAAAGTGATAATTGAATTTGATTCTTAATCCTTATTATTTATTTAAGGAATTTACTTCTCTCTATATGTTTACTAATTATTCCTGATTCCCAGTAATTATATATTTCATATCTAAATTTGTCCATTTTCTTTTTAGGGAAAAATAAATCCATATTAAGAAAATCCTCAAGAGAAATTTCCGATTTTTTTAACGGTTTTAAGGATAATATTGCTTGATCTATAATTTTCTGGTTTTTCTCAATTTTTTCTCTCATGTAGAGAAATGGAGTTATATCTGGATTTTCAATGATATAAGAATGGCTTGATGTTAAAATATTGGCTTGTTTAAGGAATAGAGATTGAGCTAAGTCAATATCTTTCAAATATTGATTGATTGAGCATTCATTAAATCCATACCATGGTCCGAAGCCATCAACTCCTGGTTTTATTTGGTCAAAACCTAAACAACTAATATGAATAAGCTTATCTTGTTGAAGAAAAAATCCAACATGAGCTTTTGAGTGCCCTAAAAAAGGAATAGTTTTAATCTCAAAATCATCAAAAAAGAAAGATTTCCCCGGATTAAAAGGGTGTACTTCTTTACAATTATTATATCCATTCAATTCAGCAAATTTTTGTATCATAGAAAAATCCAATGCTTCATTAAATTGGAAACCTTTATGGAAGTTATGAAGATCTAGTAGGCAAGCATGTTCTGGAATTGGAGCATGGATTTTTGTTCCTAGGGTTTCCCATTGATGAACATGTGCTATATGATCCATGTGACCATGTGTACAAACGTAATCACTTATCGGACCATAAAGATCATTAATTTGATTAATTAGATGAGGTTCAATGTTTAAATCTAAGATTACGGTTTTCTGATTTCCCCCATTTCTTGGCAAAAGGATGAGTCCATCGCAACATGAAAAATAATATGGGGGTTTAATTTGATGAACATGTAAAACGTTATCATTAACTTTTAAAATTCTAAGACCATCAATATTAGATAAATCTAAATTATCCATTCTATTTTAGAAAAAGAAAAAACCAATATATTTCTTGATAATTTGTAATAGGTTCAGCAATAAATAAAGAAAAAATTGAATGATTGTAGAAAAATTATAATCCTACTGGACCATTTTGATATATTTCAAATGCTTCATCAACACCAGCACCTTCATGAACAATAGCTCTAACAGCTTTAATCATTCCTATTGGTTTATCTGATTGAAAGATATTCCTTCCCATATCTACACCAATGGCCCCAGCGTCTATAGCATTTCTAGCCATTTGCAACGCCTCGCGTTCCGGAGTTTTTTTACCACCTGCTATGACAATCGGAACAGGGCAAATACTGGTAACATTTTGAAAATCTTCACAATAATATGTCTTAACAAAAGAAGCACCCATTTCTGCTGCCATTCGACTAGCCATGCCTAGATATCGATAATCTCGGACCATTTCTCTACCAACGGCTGTAACTGCTAAGGAAGGAATTCCATATTCTTGACCCCAATTCACTAACTTAGATAAATTCAATAAACTCTGTTTTTCAAACTCCCCCCCTACGAAAATTGAGCAAGTAATTGCTGAAACATTTAATCTTATACAATCTTCGATGGTTACATTTATTTCTTCGTTCGAGAGTTCTTTAAGCATGCTTGCACCTGCTGATACTCTTAAAACTATGGGTATATCACTATCGGGAGAAACACAACTTCTTAACATTCCTCGAGTGAGCATCAATGCATCTGCATGTTCAAAAAGAGGATTAAGATCTCCAAAACATTTTAGTTGCCCAGGTATATTCCCAAAATAACCATGATCTACAGCTAACATTACACAATGACCAGATTTTGGTCTAATAATTCTTGATAAACGATTTTGCATTCCCCAATCAGGCATAATAATTTCACTTTTCGATTATTATTTTAATTTTATTTGATTTTAGTTATAAAAGAATTGGCCTTATTTTACTTTTTTTGATAAAGATATAATAATCAGACTTAGTAAAACTATATAAATATCTTAAAAGTATAATTATAATTGAAGAAATATGAGTTTTGATATCTCTCAATCTGATTCGGATTACATGTATTCTTTCATAGAAAGAATAATTGAAGAATGCGGTCCAAGAATGCCATGTAGTCCTCAAGAAGCAAAATCTGCCGAAATAATTAAAACCGAATTTGAAAAAATGTGTGATTCGTCACATATAGAACCCTTTACATGCCACCCTAGAGCTTTTATAGGGTACATAAAGGTGATGGTTGTAATGATGTTAATTTCTTTTATAAGTTATTTTCACACTATACTACCCCTGACTCTCCTATTAGAGCAAATCTTTATGGGAATATCATTTACATTAAATCTAGGTGCTTTTTTAATAATTTGGAATGAATTTTTTAATTACCGGGAATTTATCGATCCTCTTTTTAAAAAAAAAGCGTCTCAGAATGTTATTGGAGTCATTGAGAGTAAAAAGGAAGTGAAAAACATACTCATTTTTTCGGGACATCATGATAGTGCTTTACATTTTAATTTAATAACTCACTTAAAAATAGGTTATTCAATAATAGTTATACTTGGACTCTTAATTTTAATAATTTGGACGGGGACATCAGCAATTTTATTCATGTTATCTATCATAGGCTTTAAAATTGCTGCCTTTCTTTTATTTCAGATTTTCGCTTTAGTCTTATTTGTTATAGGCTTACCCGTGCTAATTGGTTTATGGTTTTTCGTGTCATTTGGCGAGAAAGCAAATAAAGTACCTGGTGCAGTTGATAATCTTAGTGCTGTTGCAATCGTGCTCGGATTAGGTAAATATTTAAAACAAAATCCCGATATCATACCCGAAAACACAGAAGTACGCCTAATTTCTTTTGGATGTGAAGAAGCTGGTTTAAGAGGTGCTTTTAGGTATGTAGAGGAACATCATGAGGAATTGAAGACAAAGAATGCAATTTGTATTAATATGGATACTATTCAAAGTATCAACAATTTTTCCATAATTGATTTCGAGCCAACAACAAGAACTAAGCATTCAGACCATGTAGTGAAAATATTAACCCAATCCGCTAAAGATTTGGGCATGCCAGCATCAAAATTTTCTCATGGGGGAAGTAGTTTTGTTGAAAAATTAATTGGTCAAGTTACGGGTGGAACTGATGCAACTGCTTTTTCAAAAGCCGGTTTAAAAGCAGCTTCAATTGTAGCAATGGATTTAAAACAAATGCTAAACTTTTATCATCAACCTACAGATACTCCCGATAAAATAGAAAAAGGAGTATTAGAACAAGTATTGAAATTATGCATAACTTCAATAAAGAATATCAAAAATAGATCATAAAATAAATATTTCCTTTTTAGATCTTCATTTATCGAAGTTTATTGGTCCTGATACGCTCGATGTTTTGTAAGATTTGAAATTCATTCGGATCAGCATGTCGTTTTTCTTCAATCCTTTGGAGCAATTCTTCTTTAGTAATTCCTAAATTCGCAAAAAATGCTTCCATCCCTTCCACGTTGAAAGTACCATCGAGGATTCTCTTTCCGATTTGCTTGTACATTCGTAACCAACTCTTCCGACTTTGGTTATGCCTTTCGGGATCATCTTCTTGGCGAACCAATTCTGCATATTGCAAGGCATAGGTTATTCCGCCATAACGATAAAAGTCGTGAAGGAGTGCGGCTTTTACCACGTGGCAGTTGGTAAGTACTGGATCTCCCTTTCCCTTTCGGATGAGCCCTTTCGATTCCAAACGATTTATAATCTCGTGTTCATCATAATCTATCACGTGATAGGGATAAAGCACCCTAGGTGCAAAATCACTCATTTTTTCGATCTCTTCAAGTGAGAGGAACGATTGTTTATCTTCTTCTCCCAAGAAGGTTTGAAATGCAGGAATTGGAGTCCCATCCATAATGATATGTTCGGTACTCGTTTCGTAAAAATAGCGAGCGATCTGGTCCGGGGAAAATCCTATTATCACGTAAGGAATATTTCTGTTTAGTGCTTCCTTATATGCGATAGTGTGGATCAAGTCGGTACACTTGTGGCAAACATCTACTGTCAAGCTCTTTTCATGAGAATTATGGGAAAAAAAGAAGTAATGATACAATTTGGTAAAGGTGGGAATTGGCTCCTCGATCATGAGGTGATTTTCAAATAGATCCATTTTAGTGAGGGTCTCCTTCATGTTTTCCTTGGCAACGTCAGTCATGAACCCTGTATCAATGGTTATCAATAATGGATTTAATTGATACTCGTTTATGAACGTATCAACTAGCGCAGTGGAATCCTTTCCGCCCGAATAGCCGATGATGCAATCGTAATGTTTCCCATCGTGAGCTCGTTGCATTGCTCGCACCGTTTTATTCCAATTTTCTAATCCTTCCTTTTTTTGTTCCACACTCATTCGTTTCTTGGACCAATTAGGATTAACATGATTGGGATCTGCGCAGAAATTACAGAGCTGATCTTCGTTTATTTCGATCCCCAAAAATCCTTCTACCATTATACAATTCTTACAGATAACGTGTTTTTCAGTCATTTTAAAATCAATTTTTCAAGTTTGATCTCTTATTAGACCTAGACCTTTTTAAAGAAAAAAAAAATAATAAAATAATTATTTCCTTTTTAATTCTTCATTTTTCGATTTGGGACAACCAATTTAACAAATAATAAACCAAAAACCGTGGGAATTAATCCAACTCCAAAGATCAAAAATAAACTTGAACTTATGAAATCTGGAAAATTAGCATTCATAAACAGTGGCCCAACAGAGTCAATTAAATAATGAGTAATTATACTGGGGAGAAGACTATTGGTTTTTAAATACATGTATCCAAAAAGAAATCCTAAGAATGTTGCAAAAATCACTTGCAAAATAGTAGTAATAAGAGACTGCCCTCTCATCAAATTGAGAAAGTGAGCTGCTCCAAATAATAATGATGTGAGAATCAGCGTAGTTTTAAGCGAGTACTTTCTCACATTTAGCTGGAATAATACTCCTCGAAATGCTACTTCTTCCCAAATCCCTGGAATAAGCATTAAAACAAATAAAAACCATCCTAATTCTAACGGGTAAAGACTAGGTTCTCCAAATATAACATTGAGATCAAATATATAAGTTCCAAGAAAATTTGCCATTAAATATGTACTAATAAAGAATAATACTGAACATCCAATCCCTATAACAAGGTTTTTGAGTAGAGGTTTCACTCTTGTTAATTTAATGTGATTGAGATACTCCTTGAATTTCTGATCCCCGTTTGGTAAGTGTAAACTACGCGGTACTATCAAGAACCATAACAACATCATGCATCCAAAAACAACAATAAAATTGATGAATAGTATGCCGACATCTGAAAGAATTGAAAAAAGTGGAATGAATAGAATATTTATAAAATCAGGTAAGAAGAGAAACCCGATATATAATAATAAAATGATTAACGTTCCGAAAATTGGTTTTTTTCTGAGGTTTTCCCTTATACTAATAAATTTTCTTTTTCCCAATTTTTTTGGAAATATTTTGTGTAATGAAAATATGTATAATCCTAAAATTGGAACACCTATCAATAATAACATTAACGACATCAACGGGACACCAAAATTTAATTGTAAGGTGAACCCAATAAATATGAAACCGATGCAAATTGTAAATTCAAGGATTCCTAATAGGATCCACTTAAGAATTTTTTTTTCTATCCTAATTTCTTCTAATGCAAATTTATATTTCATCCGTCCAAATAACCTAATTTTAAAATAAAAGACGTTAAGTAGAAAGATTAAGTCGATTGGATACCAAGCGAGAAATGTAAATAAATATTGAATGAAATTTGAGGAACCAATATACATCAAAAGAGGTAAGAAAAATGATAAAGATTGAATGATAAGCAGTAAACTGAGTTTTGCTTTAGCTTGATCACGAGGATGGAGTGGTAATGATGCTAAAACTGATGCTCCGGAGTCTTCTATGTTTAAAAAACCAGTTGTGATCATCAAGGATATGATAGGTTGGTAAAATATTAAAATCATCCAAAGAACATCAATTCCCCCTATAAAGAGATCTCCTCCCGAGCTAACTAGCAAGGAAATTACGTAAACAAATGGAAGTATTAATGGCATTATCATAAACATGAGTGTTTGAAAATCTCTGGTAGCTGTAGATAAATCTTTTCGAATGTATGCTATAATTGGGTTACGAACAATTATTTCAGTTTTAATATCTTTTTTAGATGTACTTTTTTTTAATATTTGTTTGCTTTGCATAGCAGCTGATGAGGTCACAAGTCGCATTGAATAAATTGCTTTCTTGTATACTAAATATGTTATACTACCAAATATTAAGTTACCAATGATGGTGAATAACCACTGCAGCATTGAGAACCGAGCTGGATCCATAAGCATGGTAATTAAGTAACTAGGAGCAAAAGGGAAGGGTATAAGTGAAATCAAATAATTTAAAAACTCTATGTTTTCAAATGAAGAAACTAATGTAAATAATTCAGCAGCAGCATTTACAGCCCATTGTAGAAAAAAACTTAATGAAAAAGCCATTAGAAGATAACTAAGCATGGTAATTATTCTTATTATGGTAGACTTTTTAGAACCTGCTTCTTGAACCTTGAATACTTGACTAATTTTAGTAGCAAATAGGATTAGGACACTAAAACTTAGAATAGTAGCACCTAATGAAATTATTATGCTAACAATTGATAAAATGATGTTCTGAGTCATTATAATAATCATGATTGGTAAACCGACCATCATTATTACTAACCCAACATCTATATTTCGTAATACTGTAAAAAAACCGAGTTTTCTTCTATGTTCCCTTGAAATCGGTAGAGTTTCAAAAAACCTAAAGGCTTCACCGGTCATCATCGCACCAATACTAAACATTCCTAATAACAACAAATAAATTAACTGTATCCCAAAGAAAGTAGAGAAAAGAATACTACCCGTAAGCAATACAGAACCAGTTGAAACAAAAAGATCGTTAAAAAATTCTGTTAATTGAAGAATTGTAAAGAGTGGAATAACAATTAAAAATAACAACATTATTCCATATACGGCTTTCATGGCAAAAGCTTGGCTTTTAATACTGCTTTTGTTCTTCTTAAATTTTTCCATGAGTTTCGCTTGATTTGCACCCGATGATTGGACTTGAGCTTCCATGACAATTTCTAAATTAGTGTACTTCGCAAGTTTATATAAGCTTAAACGTTTAATGGATGCCATCATCAAAACTCCTAATTTCCTTCCTTAAAAGATTTGCGTAATTTCTTTATGATTTCATTCACGCTGGTGTCTTGTTCAGTCAACCGTAGGAAAATATCTTCTAAATTCGCGCCCATTTGATCTGCTTGGGAACGAAGTTCCTCAATTGTGCCTATTCCGACCATTTTACCATTATTGATGATACCAATTCTATCACAGAGATCTTGAGCGATTTCCATTATGTGTGTAGAAAATAAAACCGCACCGCCCCTTTCTATATGTAAATCAAGAATTTCTTTAATCACTCTTACAGATTTTGCGTCAAGCCCAGATAGTGGTTCATCAAGAATAAGAATTTCGGGATCATGGAGAATTGCTGCAATCACCTGTATTTTTTGTTTATTACCATGAGATAGAGTAGCAATAAGTTGTTCATAATATTCTAGTGCTCCCAAACTTTCTAAATATATTTGAGCACGATTTGATACATATTCTGGATCAAGACCTCTAATTGAAGCGACAAGATTAAATAGGTCTTTTGGAGTAAGAGATTTAAAAATTAAGGGTTCTTCTGAGACATAACCTAATCTACTTTTGATTTCAATCTCATTCTTATTAGGATCTAACCCTAATACTTTCATATCTCCTTCATTTGGCTCCAATAAACCCAATAATAGTTTAATCGTTGTAGTTTTACCTGCACCATTCGGACCTAAAAGTCCAAAGACTTCCCCCTTTTTCACTTCAAAAGAGATTCCATTTACAGCTTTAACATCTCCAAAATACTTTTTAAGGTTATTTACTTCAATCATGAAATTTTCTAACATTATAGATCACATTTTCAAATAATCACTATAGACTATTAAAGGATAAAAAAAAAGGTATTGAAAATATAATTATATATTATCTAAATAGAATCGTTTCTCCCTTTTTCGAAGGAGTTACAAACCAAATAAATAGAATACCAAATATTGCTGGTACAATTCCCATCCCAATAATGGCAAACCAAACAAATGATATTTCATCAGCAAAACTGATATATAGAAAGAACTGTCCGACTGAGTCTATTAAATAATGAGTTACAATACATGGGATTAAACTGTTTGTTCGGATTAACATGTATCCGATAACAAATCCTAAAAGTCCTGCGTAAAATGCTTGAGGGATAACCAATATTGCGGGTATTCCTGCTAACATATTGGTTAAA
>DAOUVJ010000135.1 GCA_030667705.1 Promethearchaeota archaeon
TATATTAATATTAAAAGGTGAGATAACCTATTAAAGAAAAAGATGATAAACTTATAACTAGGAAATTAGATCAACGTGAAATCATTCGGCTTTCAGAACCAAGAATTCATCCACAAAAAGAATCTGAATGGGATGAGGAGTCACGAAAATTAATAGAGGGATTTAAGAAAATCAGTAAAGGACCAGTTACCAATATAATGGCTACGTTAGCCAATTATTCAAAGTTATATAAGAGATGGAGAGTTTTTGGTAATCACGTTTTGTTTAAATCATCTCTACCTGGTCGAGATCGTGAGATCATTATTTTACGGATTGGTTGGCTCTGCCATGCTGAGTATGAATGGGGTCAACATGCGATTATAGGAAAGCAATGTGGAATAAGTGAAGAAGAATTGAAAAGAATAATTGAAGGTCCGGATGCTGAAGGTTGGGACTCATTTGATGCTACCCTACTTCGAGCGGTTGATGAACTATATATCGATTCTTTTATAAGCGGTTCTATATGGCAAAAACTTTCTGAAAAATATAACACAAAACAACTTATCGATCTTATATTTACTGTTGGGCAATATAACTTAGTATCAATGGTTCTTAATACTTTAGGAGTTCAATTAGAAGAAGGTATAGATGGATTTCCAAAGGAATCATTAACACCTTAAATTTGAAAAACGATTTAATTGACAAAACTGACAATAAAATTTAAGTTTAAATTTAAGTTGAATCAAGTAGATAATGTATTGAATTATAAATTTTAGAAAAAGTGAGAAAAGCATGCCAAGAGTAACAGATACATTAAAAATTAGAAATATGGAAATTAAAAATAGACTTGGATTTCCTCCCATGATGTCAGGTTCGATCTCAAATGGTGTCCCTGGAGAAAAATTCTATAATGTTTATGAACCGATAGCAAAGGGAGGTGCTGGATTGATTACAGTAGAAGCTAGTTCAACAGATCCCATGAATAATCCAATCCAGCCCTGTTTGGGGTTGGATAAGAATATTCCCGCGTTTAAAGAATTTACTGATAGAATTCATGAATATGGTACTAAGATCGGTATTCAATTTGCACATGGCGGTATTCTTTCGCTAATGATGATTGCTATAATGAGATTAAACATGCCTGTATGGTCGGCCTCCAGTGTGGATCCTGTGGTAGCAAGTTCTTCTTATGACCTGATAAACCCTAATTGGCGCCAAGATTTGGAGAAAACAGGATTTAAAGGAATTCATGAGATGACTGTGAAAGATATGAATGGAGTTGGGGATTTATTTGCTGCTGCTGCTAAAAGAGCTATTGATTCGGGATTCGATTACGTAGAAATCCATTCTGCACATGGTACACTATACCACGACTTTTTATCGCCCTATTACAATCAAAGAACAGATGAGTACGGGGGTTCATGGGAGAATAAAACCAGATTTGTTAGAGAAACGATTGAAAAAATAAGAGATAAAATTGGGGATAACCCCATTTTTGTGCGGATTTCTGCCGAAGAACTCCTACATGATGGTTTAAAAGTAGAAGACCAAAAAAAAGTTGCTGTACTTCTTGAAAAAGCAGGGGTTGATTGTATTGACGTCAGCCAAGGAATACAAGTAAGAACTCCCGAAGGAATAAACATTCCAACATATATCCCACCTGGTGGATATATTCATTATCCTGAAGCAATTAAAAAAGTAGTTAATATTCCTGTAATAGGCGTTGGAAATATTATTGAAATGAAAATGGCTGATGAGTTTATCCAGCAAGAAAAAGCAGATATCATCTACATGGGAAGACAATTAATTACTGATCCTGAAACCCCTAATAAATATTTCAACGGTCAAACCGATGATATCAAATATTGTATCGGTTGCCAAGTAGGATGTGGTGGAGTATGTGTTCTTAACCCATATGAAAGACATAACTATCAAGAACTTATTCCAACTGAGGAACTCAAAAAAATTGTTATTTTGGGAGCTGGGATTGCGGGGCTGGAAGTAGCAAGGGTAGCGAAACTTCGAGGACATGATGTTGAAATATATGAAAAAGCAGATAAAGTAGGCGGCTTGATGCATGTACTGGCAGCAGAATACAAAAAAGAACAATTCATGAATATTGTTAATTACCAGAAAATTCAACTAAACAAATTAAATATTCCTATTCATCTTAATAGAGAATTAACAACCAATGAAATTAAGGAACTGGATTGCGATGTTTTGGTATTTGCTGTAGGAACTGAAGCAACAATTCCTGTAAAATATAAAGATCACCCAAATGTTTTAACTCAGGATGAGGCAATTTTGAAATCAAAACCGATGGGCAAAAATGTGGTTATTTGGGGGTTAGATACCTACTGGAAGGGAGGAACAGAAACAGCTATAACGTTAAGAGAACAAGGTTATAATATTAAAGCATTTGCTGGAAAAGAGAAGTTACTAGCAGGAATACTTACTCAATCAAGGCTTACAGGCAGAGTTACTTGGATTCATCGTTATTTCCGAGATAATAAAATACCATTATTCAAAAAAGCAAGTCTTATTGATGTTACTGATAAATCAGTTATAATACAGGATTCTGAAGGCAAGGAACATGTAATTGAGGCTGATACGCTTGTTCATTGCGGTGCCCGAACAACGCCCAGAAAGACTATAGAAAGGGAACTTGAGGATGTAGGATTTAAAATCGAGTTTATCGGAGACTGTAAGAAACCAAGAGATATTCAAGCGGCAATAAGAGATGCCCAGAAATTGGCACGTGCAATCTAATTCATTCTATTTTTTTTTTAAGTTATAGGATTTCATAAAATTTTCAACTTCTAACCGACTATGGATATTAATTAGAGAAACTCTCTTATCAAAGAATTAATCTTATCCGGTCGTTCATTTATGATCCAGTGTGACCCTTCAGGGATTCTTTTGATTGTTAACGCGGGTATAAATTCATCAAGACCCTCTAGATTATGAGTTGTTAGAGCGGTATCTTTTTCTGCCCAAATTACTAATGTTGGAACATTTATCATTACAGGACTTAACTCTACTTGTTTTTCCGTCATATTATTTATTTTTTCTCCCTGTGAAGGGGGTTTCAATCCGCCTGCTCGATAATAATTTAATCCCCCTGTTAATGCTCCAGGTTGAGACCAAGCATTTATGTACATTTGTTTATCATCCTCTGTAAATTCCATTTCTGGAGTCACTATTATACCTAATATGTTTTTATAATTACTTGCAGAAAGATAACCCTCAGCATTTTGCGACCTAAAGAATAAAACATATTGGCTAGAAGATTGTTGGTCTTTATTTTTGGATAGCAATCTTTCAAAGATATTTGGATGTGGAGCATTAATGATAATTAGTTTTTCTACTAGATTTGGATGCAAATTAGCAAACGGATACGCAATAACCCCACCCCAGTCATGCCCCACTAATATGCATTTTTTTCGATTAAAATGCTCTTCGATAAGTGCCCTGATATCTTCAACTATTTGATGAGGTTGATATTGTTCAATTTCTTCAGGTTTAGAAGAAAGATTATATCCACTCATGTCAGGGGCAACAACAAGATAATCTTTCGAAAACTCCAAAAGTTGATCTCTCAACATGTACCAAAATTGAGGGAAGCCATGTAAAAAAATAATAAGGTCCCCATTTTCGGGTCCAGCTTTAATGTAGTGAAGTTTAACATCATTAACCTCAGCAAATTCACTTTTAAATTGAGGATAATTTCTTTTTATAATTTCTTCAGACATTTTAGTTACCAATAATTTGTTCTTACAATTAATTTTTATATGTTTCAAGCTTTAAAAATGCTTAGTGAACGTTCATTATCATTGTAAAATTAGTATAAAAATTATTGCAGAAAAGAAGATTAAAAAACTTTTATAAGTTTAATAGACAAAGTATATCAATAAATCAAAATAAAAAAATGACTAAAAATGTCAAAGGTTATAGAGGCATATAAAGAAATTGAGAACGTCCTTGGAGCTGATTATATCACAGATAAAGATTTTATGAAAGCAGCATATTCAAGGAATGTAGACCCCGCTTTTCCAGATAGATGGGCTGATATAATTGTAAGACCAGAAAATACAGAAGAAGTTTCAGATATCGTGAAGATTGCCAATAAATATAAAATTCCCATTGTACCCAGAGGAGGAGGAGCTGATCTTGTGGGTGGCGCCGCTACTGAAGGTGGTATTTTAATGGATCTTACACGCATGAACAAAATATTGGAAGTAAATAAGGATGATTATTACGTTATAGTTGAATGTGGAATTACGTGGGGAGATTTAGTTTCACAACTACATCCTACAGGTTATACAACAGGTACTATTGGTCCAGGAAGCGGATATGCAGCGACTATTGGGGGAGGTCTTTCAAATAGCACTGCAGGAAGTGGTTCAACCAAATATGGTTTAGTACCAGATATCTGCTTGGGTGTTGAGGTAGTTTTACCGAACCCTCAAGGGACCATCATTAAAACTGGAGCTGCAGCAAATAAATATGCCAAACCCTTTTGTCGATATGGTGTAGCTCCCGATTTTACAGGGCTTTTTATGGGAGATGTCGGCACGATGGGAATTAAAACCAAAGCATTTCTAAGGATATGGCCAATTCAACCGTTTAAAGCAAGTAGGAACTTTGTTCTTAAAAGAAATGACTATAATAAAGTATATGAATTAGCTCACAAAGTCAGGAATGAGATTGCCGATGGATTACTAGATTTTATGGTTTTACCTCAAATACTTGTTCAAATGATGATGGCTGAAGCAAGAACCCCAGAGGGTAAAAAGATAAGGATAAAAGGACCACTATTCATGATTACCTTGGAGGCTACAGACCAACGAATTTTGGATGTGCATCTCGAAAAACTTGAGAAGATTATGACAGAAGATAATGTTACCACACCCATTCCTGATCCAGAACAGGGAGACGGAAAAGATTGGAGCTATAATTTAAAAAGAAATTTCCACTTTTTCCAAGCTAGTATCTCTACTGCACCTTCAAGGATATCGATGGTTACTTGTCATAAAGTACCTATTTCACACATGGGAGATGTATATAAAAAGGTCATTGATTTTGATAAGATGAATGAAGGTGAATTTCCGGAAGGGAATTTGCCTCCAGGTACCTTTGTTGCAATGCAATACTTTCTACCAAATGGAAATTTTGTAGTATTAGGGGGATTTTCTGGTGAAAATTCTGATGAAATGCGCGAAAAGAACATGAATATGTGGCATAAAAAAACCAGATATCAAGTTCGTTATGGAGCAGTTCATTATTGGCTTGGAGAATCAATTTCACAGTCAATCGTGGAAGCAGATGCATTCACACCGGAGTTTAGGAAATTTTTCAAAGACATGAAAAGGGCTGTTGATCCAAACTTTTTATTGAGTCCAAACAAATTTCACATGTATAGTTATGACGACGATATGACTAAATATATAGTAAAAGATGAGGAGTAGAAAAGAAAAATGACAGAAATCAAACCGAATGAAAAATTTAAACATCTGGCTAAAAACGGCTTAAATGTATTACAATGCATTTCATGTGGTGATTGTAGAGAACAAACTGATTATACGGCGAGTCCGCAAAAGTGGGGTGTATGCGTTGCAAGGGAGCATACGTCTGGTTTTGAACCTTTTTTTGCTCGAGGAAAAATGCAAATCATTCGTTCTCTATGGCAGGGTAAATTAGAATTAAGCAAAGATATGGCAGAAGTCATATTTCAATGTCCAACTTGTAATGCTTGCTCAGAAGCGTGTGCTTACGATATGGATAATGTTGCTCTTTATGAAGCCTTGCGAGCTGAATTGGTTGATGCCGGATGTGGATTAGAAGCGCATATTCCGATGAATAAAGCGATGATTGAACTCTTGAATCCTTATGAAAGAGACAATAAACTTAAAAGCAAATGGTTAGAGAAACTAGATTTCAAGGTGAAAGATGCAAATACCGAACAAGCAGAACTTCTTTATTTTGTAGGATGTACAGCTGCTTTAACTCCAGATATTGAGGAAGTAGCAGTAAATACAGCGAATATTCTAAATAAATTAGGTATAGACTTTTCTGTTTTCGGAGAACGTGAAGTATGTTGTGGAAGCGTCGGAAAGAGAACAGGAGACCTTAAAGCTTTTAATTTTGTTGCGACGAAAAATTATGAAATGTTTAAGAAAAGTGGAGTGAAATCAATAATCACAAGTTGCGCAGGTTGTTACAGAACTTTAAAGAAAGATTACGCTGATTACATGGAAGAGCTGGGAATTACAGTCTATCATACGATTGAATTTTTAAACCAATATATAAAGGATAACAATGTACAATTAAAGAACTTAGGATTTAATACGACATACCATGATCCTTGTCATACAGGGCGACATATGGGTCTTTATGAAGAACCTAGAGAGATATTGGAAAAAATTGCGAATATAACTGAAATGAAAACAATTAAACAAAGTGCAAACTGTTGCGGTGCTGGGGGAGGAGTTAAAAAAGGTTTTTCTGAGTTGGCTTTAGAAATTGCGAAGAGTAGAATAAAAGAAGCTGAAGAAACAGGCGCAGATAAAATAATAAGTATATGTCCTTTCTGCTATAGGAACTTAGCTGATGCAATAGAAGCACTTGACTCAAATATAAAAATGGTTGATTTAACAGATTTAATAAACCAAGCTTTAGATTAAATTTTATTTTTATTTTTTCTTATTTCTTATTCTTATTAATTCTTGTCTGTCTGAAAGTTTAAAGAAAAGAAAATTTTTTATACAAATTAATACAGAAGGAATTAGATTTTATCTAGTGATATCACCGTGGTAGAAATTAATATTGAACTTTAATCAGCCCAGTATTTTGGGTTGAAATGGTAATTTTTTTTACATAAAACTATTTATAGATTTAGGACGATTTTTTATAATAACTATCATGTAATAAAATTGATTATTATGGAAATTAATGTAAAAAACTTAAGGGAAGAGTTTGATGGTCTTCATCACGCAATTGAAACGTCTGATGGGATAAATTTATTTTTAAGGGCTTGGATGCCGAATAAAAAATCAAATATAGCAATTCTGATTTTACATGGAATCACTGCTTATAGTGGTTCTTATGATTTAATAGGAACTCAATTATCCAACGTTGGTTATGCAGTTTATGGGTTGGATTTACGTGGACATGGATTATCTGATGGAAATAGAGGAGATTACTCTAGTAAGGAAAGATTAATCTTAGATCTTGGTGAAACAGTCAACTTTATTAAAAAAAAACATGAATTGTTGATCCTTCTCGGCCATAGTTTAGGAGTAATAACAGCTGTTATTGCATCAAACAACTATCTAGAAAATATAGATGGGTTGATTCTTCTAAGTGCAGCAAGAGTAGTTAGACCCGGAATATACCCTGAAATGCCATTTACCAAGAAACTGAAAATTCTATTCAGCTCAATTATAAAACCAAGCAAGCCAGTAATATCTTATCACCGAGATGGAATGCTAGGTTTAGATGATCCGCTATACAATTTTAATTATACTTTGCGTTTTATGAAAATTTACAAAGTTGATGATGTAGTTTTTCCCCTAAATTTAAACATTCCAATTCTTCTTGGTATTGGAGAGCATGATGAACTTTTTACTATTGAATCTGCCCGTTCTTTTTTCGACGAAATTCCAGCTAAAAATAAAAAATTCATCATTTTACCAGGAGCAAAACATGCCGTTTTTCCGGATGGCTCATGGGCAGAAATATTCGACTGGTTGATTTCTAACTTTAAAATAAAATAAATATAAAGAAAATTTAAAGATGAGGTAAAATGCATATTAAAACCGTGACCGTAATTGGAATAGGGAATTTAGGTAAGCAAATCGCAGAATGGTCCGCGCTATATGGTTATAATGTTAATATTTACGACGTAAATTCTGATGGCTTAATAGATTATTTAAATGATGTATCAGAAAAGTTAAAAGAGAATGATGATAATGGTGAGATTCGACTATTTAATTCCATTGCTGAAGCTGTTAAAGATGCTGATTTAGTGATTGAAGCAGTTCCAGAAAAACTTGAACTTAAAAAAATAGTTTTCAAGGAAATTGATAAAGAGGCTCCTTCTCAAGCAATTATAGCAACGAATAGCTCCTCCATTCCCGTGTCAAGAATTGAAAACAGTGTCAAACGCAAAGAAAAACTCTTAAATCTCCATTTTTATAAATTACCTGATTTTCCGATGGCCGATATTGCTCGAGGAACAAAAACTAGCGATGATACTTTTAATAAAGGAAAGGAATGGCTTGAAAGCATTGATGTCACTCCCCTAGTTCTTAAAAAGGAATGCCTAGGGTTTGTGTTTAATCGAGTGTGGCGAGCAATTAAGAAAGAATGCTTAAAGATCTGGGATGGAGGATATGCTGATTTAGAAGAAGTAGATAAGGCTTGGAAAGTATTTACAAAGATGGAAATTGGACCTTTTGAATTCATGGATATAATCGGACTAGATGTTGTGCATGATATAGAAATGATGTATTATAAGGAAAGCGGGGATCCTGATGATAAACCTCCTCAAATCCTTAAAGATAAAGTAGATAAGGGAGAATTAGGAGAAAAAACAGGTAAAGGATTTTATAATTATGAAGTTCACTAGGTTACTTGATTCAATGAGCGATCGGATAAGGTTTAATTTTTATTTTAAATATACATTTATCATTAAGAAA
>DAOUVJ010000050.1 GCA_030667705.1 Promethearchaeota archaeon
ACCTGTCTCTGTCCTTGCCGGCTCCCTGAAGATATTGGCAAAGAAATTGGGACCCTTATCCGAGGACACATGGATGCCCACCATGGAAAGGGCCGATAGAAACCTGGATCGCATAATGGATATCCAAAATGAGGCCGAAGACATCATGCAGGCCAGGCACTACAAGACCTATGAAGTGCTTTCCCTGATCCTTGACCAGTGCAGCGATGAACTGGAGACCCTTATTGCAGAAGAGGTGGGAGAAATAGATGTCATCAAACATGTCAGAAAACGAATTAACACAAGATTAGATTTAATTATTACTAATATTTTTAAGACTTTTAGTCTATTAAAAGATTTACATCTATTTAATCTAATTTAGGTAATTTCAATAAGATTTCAATCTCTTAAAAAAATGATGAAATGTGAATAACTTTAATACAAAAAACTAATTTCAAAACATAGTGAGTGTTAATAGCCTTGAGATGAATTTATCATGAACTTAATAGAGCCTAAGGAATTTTTGTCACGAATTCCCCGAGAATATCATAATTCTGCTAGTTTAGGGCCATATATCACCCCTTTTTTTGGTAGGATGTACTTTGGACGATTAAAAAAGATAATTCGCATGGTAAAGAAGCTGGATCGTGAGTTTTCAGAAACTTTAGAGGTCGGGGGTGGTTTTGGATTATTTTCAGTGAACTTTAAAGATCAATTTCCAAATGCTAATCACGCGTTGGTTGATCTCATGCCCGTAGAAAGAGGTGAAGTCGTTAAAGAAGTGATTAATGATGAATTTCATCTTATATATTGATATGGGCTTTATATTTGGATGTGATATTCAAGAAAATATTCCATTTGAAGCCGACCGTTTTGATATTATTTTTGCGTTAGATGTATTAGAACACGTTGAAGACGCGGAAGTTGCCTTGGATGAGATTTTTCGAATTACTAAACCTGGAGGGCTTATTTTCATTTCTGTTCCAACTGAATCAATTTTTCTGGTTTGGATAAGGAAATTGTACAGTAAGATGAAAACCATACAGACAAGACCTCATTGGAATGGTAAATTGAAATCAGAAAAAACTTTTTATCGGGTTTTGGTTAAAAAGAAAGTAAATTTTCTGCTAAAACAAAAGCATCCCTTTAAGTTCTTACCGCAAATTTTTTCCTATGACATGTTCTATATCATTCAAAAATAGAAATAGCTAATCCCAAACTAATTTAGATCCGCATTTAGGGCAAGGATTTGAATTAACAGGGATTAACTGATGGCAAACAGGGCAATCTGCTGCTGCTTTAGGCTGACTTTGGGGTTGCTCTGAAATTGTAGTTTTTAATTTTTGATTGGGCTCGAATGCGTTCGAGCGGGGTATATTTGGAGTGATCGGGGCGTTTTTTGCTTTAACATGTTCAATAAACTTCTGTTCCGATTGTTTCATTTTTTTAGTTAAAGAATTCCCGCTCGTGATTGTTAAACATGCAACTATGGCCAACGGTACGAAAGTGTATTGATCAAAGGGTAGCTCGTTTAATAACAGTCCGGCTGCGATGAATAATATGATGATTGCACCAATTATCAAACCGATAACTTCTGGAGTAGATGCTTTTACGTTTTTTTTATATTCGGCACGGTCTTCATCCGTTAATGTAATTCCATGTTCATTTTTTACCTTTTCTTTAAAAATTTCCCATTGTTTCATATTGTAGTAGTGAAAAAATTATAATTTAATATTTTTGATTTTTAAGAAAGACCGTGAGGCCCGAGAGAAAGAACAAAAAAAGATTAAATAAAAACTATCAACACGTTTTTTCATGGTAATAGATTTAATTATTACTAATATTTTTAAGAGCGAACTTAGATCATTCATTATATAAGTCTCTAAAAACCGCAAATTAGATCATCATGAATAAACAACGGATTTTAAAGGAGGCGCAAGAAATCGCTTCAACCTATTCATTTTGGATGGTTTCTGGGAATATAACTCATCTTTATGGATATTTGCTCGAAACTCCTGATACTAAATATGAACTTGAAATTAAATTTGCTGAGACTTTCCCCGAATTACCTCCCGAATTCATTTATTATGATGCTATCAAGGACCTTTTAGGGGAATTAGAATTAGAAACACTTACTTATTGGTCTGAAGATACAACAGTAGTAGATATTCTCACCGAGCTTAAGGGAAAGATAGAAGGAGGACTTAAAGGTGGCAAGGAATTAGATTTGGAACCAATTAACCCTTTCACGGAACAAGTTAATAATATTACTGAGGAAATCCCTTATAAAGATCCAGAAAGCAAGGAAAAACCAAATAACGAGGATGACGAAGAGGAAGAAGAATTTTTAACTCCTGATTTAAATGCCTATCCTCCAGATTTTGATGGGGGACAATACATCACGCCTTCTACTTATGAGACACAATATTCCGAATCAGACACGGAAAAGACTCTCCTTTCTGAATCAGCTTCTGAAAAAGAAGAATTTCCAATTAAACAAGAGGAATATGACCAAGCAGAATTACTCGATACGGATCAATCAAGCTTGATAATTAATACTGAGTTAGGTTTAATTCAGCAAGAATATGCTTTTGATCACGTTGGCTCGAGCAAGACTAAAATTATCGTGTATCTCACCATAACAGTAACTCAGACTTTTATGGTTGAAATTAACTTAAAAAATTATCCAAAAAAACCTACAATCAAATTTCCTCAAGAAGTCGAGCTTCTTTTAGGCAAGCCAAACAACATTCTGGAAAGTTTAAAAAATTGGAAACGTGACGAAACTTCACACGTTGTTGAAGTTTTACGTGATTTAGAAACTAAGTTATTTTTCATCAAGGAAATAGAAACAGATTCAAAAAAAATAATTGGTGAATATCAATGTGATCCTGATCCTAATGATCCTACAAAATTGAAAGTGCACTTGGTGACGTATGGGTTTAAGGAATATAGTCTAGATGTTGATCTTGGGTCATATCCAAAAGTTCCTCACTTGGTTCTTTCTGCAGAGCTCCAAGACTTGATTAATTTACCAACAAATGAATTAAAAACTTTCAGGGAATGGAAGGAAAATAAGTCAGAAACTGTTGAAATTTTAAGAGAAATTGCCTGGTTAGTTGATAAGAATTCAAGAATTAATTTTGAATTAGAACTTCTCAAAGAACACTATAAAGACATTCAATTTGATGTATCTACGCAGATCCTGCTTATTGATATGAAAGGGAAGATGAAAACCCAAGATTTAACCTTCAAGTTTCAAATTGGACTGCCAAATGATTATCCAATGAAAATACCTGAAATTAAGGTTTTAAACGAATTTGAATTTGAACCACATGAAAAAATTAAAAATGATCTTCAATCATCCTTTAAGAACTTCTTTGAAGAATGGACCCCCTTCAAATACCTCGTTGATCTTTTCAACGTGATATCGAAGAAGATTTTCGAAGTGTCTGTTATTTCTTGCGTGATATGTCACAAAATTGATTGTCCTACATGTAGTTTAAAAATAGCTGGACCAGATCAAGAGGCTTGCCATACCGTTTGTCCTTATTGCGAACGTTCCTACCATCTCCACTGTTGGCAACAAACTATCAGATCTTTTGGGAAATGTGGTTTCTGCCTTAAAATTCCTCCTTCCCACATGATGTAGGTATGTTCTGATAAGAGTTTAAGGTTTTTTGATTTTTTTTAAATTTTTTTATTAAAATGGTTTTGGATTGATTTTAGAATGCTTTTTAACTCCAATTTGAATCAAATTGAGAATTAAACAGCAAAGACACTGATAAAAATAAAAGTTTCTAAAAACGTAAATAAACAATATTTTCTCTCTCCAATAATTGGCAAATGTGGATTTTTTTTTAAAGTTCCGCCTCCAAATTTGATACATAGCTGATGGATGTTTTCTAACAATATTTTTTTAATTATATTTTCAAAACCCTCATTCAAACGTGTGCTCTTTTAAGTATTGGTAAAATTTTTTAATTTGTATTTCTTTTATTAGACATTCACATTAATAACGAGATGATTTTAGTGGAACCGCTGGATAAAAACTTGAATTTACTGAAATTGGAAGAAAAAATATTGGATTTTTGGGAAAAGGATAAGATATATTCCCTAATCAGAGATAAGGAAAAAGATAAGGAAACTTGGAGGTTCATTGATGGTCCTCCATATACAACAGGAGCTATTCACCTTGGTACCGCATGGAATAAAATAATGAAAGATTATTTCATAAAGTATAAGCGAATGAAAGGCTTCAAGGTCACAGACACTCCTGGATATGATACTCATGGACTTCCTATCGAAGTACAGATGGAGAAACAACTGGGAATTAAAAACAAGCAGGAAATTCAAGAATATGGTGTGGATAAGTTCATAAAAAATTGCAAGGAATTTGCTTTAAAGAATTTAGCTATAATGAACGATCAATTCAAGCGATTAGGGTGTGTATTTTGGGATTGGGAAAACCCTTATATAACTTTCAAAAATTCGTATTTAGAAGGAATCTGGTGGACCCTAAAGAAAGCATGGGAAAATGGATTGTTATATCAATTTTTTCGACCATTAAATTGTTGTCCGAGATGTGCAACCGCTCTTGCAAAACATGAACATGACTATAAAAACGTGATTGATACCAGTTTGTTTCTGAAGATAAAATCTGCTGATATGGAAGATACTTACTTCATCATTTGGACAACTACCCCTTGGACATTGGTAGCAAATGAAGCGATCATGGCAAATCCTTATGCAGAATATGTTAAAATTAAATTAGTTGACTTGAATGAATATTGGATTCTTGGAAAAGCTTCAGTTACTCACTTAGTTTCTGGAGATCTTGGATATAAATATAAGATCGTTGAGGATTTCTATGGGGAAACATTAGAAGGAAAGAAATACATCCATCCATTATTAGATGAAGTTCCATATCAAAACGAGTTAGCAAAGGAAAGCGAAACCGTTCACTCAATTATACTCTCAGAAGAATATGTATCAGCATCCGAAGGAGTAGGATTAGTTCATTCAGCTCCCGGTCATGGTCCCGAGGATTTTGAAGTGGGAGTAGCCAACAATATTCCGGTTTTTACTCCTGTTGATATAAGGGGGATTTATACAAAGGAAGCAGGTAAATTTGAAGGCAAATTCATTTTTGATGCGAATCAAGAAATTTTGGATTTGTTGAAAGAAAAAGGGACACTCCTTTATACGAGTGAAATTGAACACGAATATGCTCATTGTTGGAGGTGTGATTCTAAACTCGTATACAGAGCTACTAACCAATGGTTCTTCAAAACTGAAAGCTTATCTTCCAAATTACTTGAGAAAAATGAAGAAATTTTATGGGTGCCAAAATGGGCCGGTAATCGCTGGTTTAAGAGCTGGTTAACTACATTAAGGGATTGGTGCATCTCTCGACAGAGATTTTGGGGTGTTCCTCTAAGCGTATGGACATGTGATAATGAAGAATGTAAAGATATAATGGTAATTGGTTCAGTAAAGGAATTAAAAGAACTTGCGGGGGAAGTTCCTGATGATTTACATCGCCCTTGGATTGATAAAGTGACTTGGACCTGCAATAAATGCAATAAAGGTACGAAAAAACGCATTCCTGACATTTTAGATGTATGGTTAGATTCAGGATCTGTAATGTGGGCCGCTCAAGAAGTTTATGATGGAGAAAGTCATTTTGATACATGGGTACCTGCGGATTTCATAATTGAAGGTAAAGATCAAATTAGAGGGTGGTTTAATTCTCTTTTAAGCAGTGCAATGGTATCATCTGATCGCAAGAATTACAACGCGTGCTACATGCACGGTTGGACATTAAAAAATAAGAAAAAAATGAGTAAATCTAAAGGACATAAAGTAGATCCTGAGGATATAATTGATGGAACCATACAGGAATTGCAAAGAAAAAAATCGTATTCCAATATTAAGGGGATTGAAACTTTTAGATTCTATTGTCTTGGAGCTACTCAACCAGGTCGAGATCTTAACTTCAATGCTAAGGAATATGCTGATCACTATAAAATAATGAATACTATTTGGAATGTATTTGTATATGCTAACGAAAAATTATCTCTTGCAAAATTTGATCCCGATAAGGAGAAGTATGATTTAAAAAAATTAAGTGAACTAGATAAATGGATGTTATCAAGAACACATTCTACCATAAAAAAAGTCACTGAATATTCAGATAAGTATGAACTCCCTTGGATTACAGGAGTACTTAAAGATTTTATAATGAACGACATTAGTAGATGGTATATATTATTAAACAGGGAAAAATTGGACATATATTCGGAAAATCCCCGAAAATCTGAGATAATGGCATTATTATTCGAAGTCTTATACAACGTTTTACTGCTCTTGGCACCGATTAATCCGATGTTAACTGAAGAAATATATTTGAAAATGTTTAAACCGTACAATCATACAGCTCATACCGAAAGCATTCACTTACAGGATTACCCAACTGCTAATGAAAAATTGATAGACACAGAATTGGAAACCCAAATGGATTTTGTCCAAGATTTAATTGAAAATGTACGTGCTATAAAGGATCAGAATAGAATTAGGCTTAGATGGCCAAACAAACAATTAATAATTGAGCCTAAAGAAGGAATGCCTGAAATTGCAATGCCAGAAGTTGTCAAACAATTAAGCAATGTAAAAGATTTGGTGATTAATAATAAAGTGGAACAAACAGAAAATCTTCTAAAAGCTGAAACAAAATATTGCAACTTATACTTGGATATCTCAGTA
The DNA here is from genome assembly GCA_030667705.1 of Promethearchaeota archaeon. GTDB lineage: Archaea > Asgardarchaeota > Lokiarchaeia > Sigyniarchaeales > SOKP01 > SOKP01. The sequence continues at coordinate 6,745 of DAOUVJ010000050.1, forward strand.
GATGACAATATCCTTTCTGAAAGAGTGATAAACGATTTAGTTCGGCACGTTCAATTTTCCAGAAAAAAAAATAAATATAAAGTTGGAGAAAAGATATCCTTGACAATTGGGAGTCAAGAGAAGTATTTACAAGATTACATTAACATGGGAAAAGAAAATATCACTGAAAAAGTCACAGCTACAAATTTTGAAATAGTTAATGAAGATCTCAAGGAGAAAAAAGAAGATGTATATGGAAAATTATTCGTTTGTCCTAATAAAAAGTGCTGCGCAACCTTAAAAGAGAAGCTTGCTTTAAAACTTGAAAAACAAGATGATGTCAAGTGCCCTCATTGTGAGACTCCTTTAAAGGATGGTGATCTCAAGGTTATTTCATTCCAATTTAAGAGAGATCAGTAAAAATAAAAATTTTTCCATAAATCTTTCAATTAGAATTATATTCTTATTTTATCTTATTTTATTATTCATTAGTAATAGATATATAGCGTAATTAAGTAGGTTTTATAAATGATAATCCGTGCAAAAGCTCCATTTAGGGTAAGTTTTGGAGGAGGTGGTACCGATATGGCACCATATTGCGTGGATCATGGTGGTTGCGTGATTAGCACAACAATAGATAGACATGTCTACGTTTCGATTGTTCCTCGAGAAGATAATGTTGTTAAAGTGTACTTTCCCTCAGTCAACAAAGAAATTTCCTTTAAATTTGGAGACAGAAACTATTCTGAGAATTTTGAATTATTTAAAGGGATAATCAATCATCTCAACATCAAGGATGGTTTTGATATAATTGTTCATTCAGAATTACCTCCGGGTTCTGGAATGGGTGGTTCGTCTTCATTAGCCGTCGCATTGGTTGGTGCGTTTAACGAATACTATGAGTTTCAGTTCAATGCTCACCAAATTGCCCAAAATGCTTATGATATTGAAAGAATTGAATTGGAACAGAAAGGTGGATATCAAGATCAATTTGCTGCGGCTTATGGTGGTTTTAACTTTATAGAATTTACTAATCAAGTGAAAGTCATTCCTATTAAAACATCTAAGGAAATGGTTAATGAACTACACTATCGATTTATTTTATGTTATGTTGGAGGATCGCATTTTTCTTCGGATATACAAGACGAGGTCTTAAAAGGTTATGTTTTTGAGCGTAAATCTTACATGGAAGCAATGCAAGAATTAAAGGATGTTGCTCATGCGATGAAAGAGGTTGTTGAATCTCAAGACACTAATAAACTGTCCTCATTTGGTGAATTGATGCATAGAGGATGGCTTGCGAAAAAAAGTCTGAGTTCAAAAATATCCAATAAAAACATAGAAAATTTCTATTTAACTTCGAAAAAATTTGGAGTACTTGGAGGAAAACTTCTTGGTGCTGGTGGAGGCGGACATCTTTTATTATTTTCAGATCCAGATAAAAAATATGATATTATAAATGAATTAGAAAAAATTGGAGGAAAAATTATAACTTTCCACTTCAATCCTAAGGGTTTGGAGGTATGGAGGGCTATAAAATAAATCTTCCTGATATTATTTACAATAAATTAAAGGTATTGAAAACATGGAAAATGAGATAAAATCAATTTTAAATGAAACTACAAATGTAATAATGAAGATTCAAGATCTTGCTCCGCAAATCGCACAAATATCAAGAGAAATAATTAAAGCGTATAGAAACAATAAAAAAGTTGTGCTATTTGGAAATGGAGGAAGTGCCGCAGATGCTCAACATATCGCTGCAGAATTTGTGGGCAAGTTTTACAAGGATCGTGCTTCATTACCAGCTCTTGCGTTTCATACGAACACGTCCGTATTAACTGCAACCGCAAATGATTATGGATATGAACATGTTTTTGAAAGACAAGTATCATCCTTTGTGGGTGAAGGAGATATCGCAATAGGATTAAGTACTTCAGGAAATTCACCTAACGTGATCAAAGGACTCTTAAAAGCAAAAGAAAAGGGTGCTATAACTATAGGTTTTACTGGTTCAAAAGAAAATGAGATAGAAAAAATCGTTGATCATTGCTTAAAAATGCCTTCCACTGATACACCAAGAATTCAAGAAGGTCATATTACAGTTGGTCATATTGTTTGCTATTTAGTCGAAAAGGAATTATTTAGTTAAAATGAAAGATAAAAACAAGGCAATTTTTTTAGATAGAGACGGTGTAATTAATAAAGAGGTAAGCCATCTTTCAGATCCAGATAAATTTGTATTTATAGAGGGTTCTATTGAAGCTCTAAAAATCCTCAAAGACTTGGGTTATTTATTAATTGTAATTACAAACCAAGCAGGAATTGCAAGAGGTCTTTTTACTGAAGAAACTTTAAGTAAAATCCATGAAAAGATGAAAAGAATTTTAAATGAAAATAACACGATAATAGATGATCTTTTTTATTGCCCTCATCATCCAAAATTTACAGGTTCATGTGATTGCAGGAAACCCAAGCCAGGAATGCTTTTTTCGGCTCGTGAAAAATACAATATTAATTTAAATGAATCTTACATGGTTGGAGATACATTAGGAGACATTGAGGCTGGTTTTAACGCTAAATGCAGGACTATTTTGGTGATGACGGGATATGGAAAGGAAGAAAAGCATAAAATTGATAATGTAAAACCAGATTTCATATTCAATAACTTATTAGAATTTGCTAAAAACTTAAAATTAAATATAGTACTATAAACTTATACAAAATTCAAAATGTGATATTGCATGAAATTTTTTATAGATACCGCTAATTTAGAACAGATAAAGGAAATGCAGGAGTTAGGAATTATAGATGGAGTTACTACTAATCCTTCTTTACTGGCGAAAGAAGGAGCAGAACCGATAGAACAGTTGGTAAAAATCTGTCAAATTGTTGATGGTCCTGTTAGTGCTGAAGTAGTGGGATTAACTACAGATGAAATGATTAATGAAGCTCGAGATTTGGCAAAATTAGCTCCAAATATTGTCGTAAAAATTCCCATGACAAAGGAAGGCATAAAAGCTGTTAAACTTCTTGAAGTGGAAGGAATTAAAACAAATGTTACTTTAGTTTTTTCTCAAAACCAAGTGCTGATTGCTGCGAAAGCTGGAGCGTCATATATTAGCCCTTTTATTGGAAGGTTGATGGATAATGGTCAAAATGAAATCGACATGTTGTGGGAGTCAATGGAAATCATTCGGGCGTATGATTTCAAGTCAGAAATCATAGTTGCTTCGGTGAGAAATGCTCGTCATGTCATCGAATCGGCTAAAATGGGCGCCCATATAGCAACAATTCCATTTTCTGTGTTAGAAAAAATGTTTAAACATCCAAATACCGAAAAAGGTCTTGAAGTTTTCTTAAAAGATTGGGAAAAACTACAGGCTCAATTAAAAAAATAATCTGATAATAATGGATCTTATTAATAACCTTGATAAATGGAAAGATAAAAGAATTCTAATAATCGGAGAAGCTCTGATAGATAGATATATATTTGGAAACGCAGATAGAATTTCACCTGATGCACCTGTTCCTAATGTAAAAATAAGTGAAAATCAAATTCACTTAGGTGCAATTGGATTAGTTCTGCAATATATTTTATCTCTTGGGGGGAAACCAGAAATTTGTACCGTCATAGGAAATGATTATGAAGGAGAATTTTTCATGAAAAAAATAAGTGAATTAAAAATCTCCACATCTAATATCCTAATTGATGGTAAAATAAACACCCCTCAAATCACGCGAATTAAGGCAACGAACCAACAGTTATTGAGGTTAGAAACTGATTATTCAAGCGAGATATCTCTCGAAATAATAAATGAGATTCTCTCTGCTATAGAATCTAAATCTGAATCGTTTGATGCAATCATAATTTTAGATTATGGTGTTGGATTATTCACTGATGCCCTTATCCAGAAAATCATTACTTTATTAAAAGAATCTCAAATTCCAATAATAGCTAGACCGAGCGCCACCAATTATTATTTGTATGAAAATGTTGATCTAATCAAGATCAACCTTCATAAAGCTTTAAACCAGTTTTCGATAGATTGTTGTACAGATACAAGTGTTGGTATTGTGGGAAAGAGAATATTAAGTTCTACGAAATGTAAGAGCTTATTTTTAAATTACCTTGAAACAGACTCATATCTTTTCTTGAAAGACCAAGAGAAAATTGAGAAAATCCAATCTCTCTTGAAAGAACCAGTAAGAAGTTTTGTAGCAGTTGGCAGTGCGATAATGGCTGTGTTAGGGCTGTGCTATGCATCTAACATCCCCGTATCAACAGGAGTTCAGATAGCACTTCATGCTGCTGTATTTTCAGCGACTTCTCCGCCAGTTGATTTCTTTAATGTTGAAAGGTTGAAAGACTTTATCTCATCTCGAATTTAAGAAAAATTGAATTCTAAAGTGAAATTTTATGGATCTATCTAAATCAGAAGAGAAAAAGTATTTACTTGATGTAATAGATTTAAAGAAAAATATCTTATCAATGATCCACACAGTGCAATCAGGACATCCGGGAGGTTCACTGTCCTGCGCGAACCTTATTTACCTTCTCTATACTAAGATCATGTCCATAAATCAAGAAAATCCTGAATGGGATGGACGAGATTTTTTCATTTTGAGCAAGGGACATGCAGCTCCTGCATTATATGCAGTTTTATCAAAAATAGGATTTATAAATCCAAAAGAACTTAAAACCTTACGTCAATATGGTTCGCAATTACAAGGACATCCCGTTAAAAATAGTGAAATAGGAATAGAGATATCAACAGGGTCCTTAGGAATGGGATTATCTATTGGTTTAGGATGCGCAATTGCGTCAAAATTAGATCAGAATGATAGAAAGATTTATGTGTTATTAGGAGATGGGGAATTAAATGAGGGCGTAATCTGGGAGGCAGCAATGGCAGCTAATCACTACAAGTTAGATAACCTCATTGCAATAATTGACCGTAACGGAATTCAAAGTGATGGTTCTACTGAAGAAATCATGGCTTTAGAACCACTGAGTGATAAATGGCGAGCTTTTGGATGGCAGGTTATTGAGGTCGATGGTTCGGATCTAAATGCAACCATCAACACTTTTAATAAAGCTAAAGGAACAATTGGCAAGCCAAGCGTGATAATTTCTTATCTAATTAAAGGAGCAGATGTTTCTTTCATGGAAAATACGAAAAAATTTCATGGAAGACCTCCTAATGATGAGGAATATCAGAATGCAATAAATGAATTAAATAAAATTGAGAACGACATAATAAGTGGGGCTTTTTAATTGACTGAATTTAGCTTGAGAGATGTTTTTGGTGATTTTCTAGTTGAATATGGGAAAATTGAAAGTCGATTAGTAGTTTTAGATTCAGATCTCTCTAGCTCAACTAAAACTTTTAAATTTGCTCAAAAATATCCTGATAGATTCTTTAATATGGGTATAGCAGAACAAAATACTTTAGGGTCAGCATTAGGGTTTGCTATTTCGGGAAAGATTTCCATCGTTAGTGGTTTTTCAATATTTACTACGGGTCGAGCATGGGAATTTATAAGATTAGCTTGTCATGATAATTTAAATGTCAAGATCGTCGCAACACATGGTGGTTTTGTTGGAGGAGATGGAAGCACGCATAATGCACTAGAAGATTTCTCATTGATGTCAATTCTCCCAAACATGAGAGTTTTAGTACCTTTGGATAACATAGAACTAAAAGAAATGCTGAAGTTCGCTATCCAAAACCAAGGTCCATTTTACATGAGATTACCAAGAGGTACTTCTCCACAGATTCATGATTCAAATTATAAATTTGAGCTTGGACGACCTGAGGTAATAAAGGAAGGTAATGAAATTTGTTTGATAGGAACTGGGTTTGGTGCCATTTTAGCATATCAATCTGCTAAATCTCTTGAAAAAGAATTAGGAGTATCCTTAAAAGTTATAAATCTCTCTTCTGTTAAACCAATAAATATAATTGAACTGAAAAATCAAGTCAAAGATCTTAAGGGGATAATAGTAATCGAAGAACACAATTTATATTGTGGTGTTGGAAGTATAATTGCACGAATATTATCTGAAGATCTCAATCTACCCATGAGATTCATTGGCATCGAGAACTCTTTCGGTCAATCAGGGAAACGAGAAGTATTATTGGATAAGTATGGATTAAATTTTAAAACATTGAAGGAAAAAATTAAAACCTTTTTATGATTTGATATACTTCATGATTTTTCATGGATTTTTAACCAATAATGAAACATATCTTTGAGCGTATCTTGTAATAATTTTATAGGCTTCCATGATAATTCATCAGTAATCTTAGAATGATCTCCTATAATCATGTCTTCGTCTGATGAACGTAATTTTGTATCAACATTTTCTATAATTTGAATTTTCTTGCTTGAAAGCGATAAACTCTTCTTTAATAATTCTTTAATTTGAGTTTTCTTACCTGAACAAACGTGATAGGTTTCTCCGGGGGTACCCTTAGTAGCAGCTAACCAGATTGCATTTATTGCATCATTAACATCTAAAAAATCCCTAAAAGGTAACAAATTTCCGACTTCAATCAATGGTTCTTTCAATCCTAATTCAATCTGAGCAATAGAGCGTATAAAATCTGAAGGTGCGTCATTAGTACGGCGTGTTCCTGTTAGATTAAAAAACCGCAAATTTATAGATTCGATTCCAAAGTTAAGATAATACTGTCGTGACAATAGTTCTGCTGCAATTTTACTTATTCCATAAGGGTGCAAAGCTAATAAAGGATCAGACTCTTTTAATGGTCTGTCTATACTTGCTGTAGTTCCAAATTCTGTGGCTGAACACGCAACAATCACTCTAGTTTTGATGCCTTGTTTTTTAATTGGCTCAAACACATTAAGCGTTCCTATAACATTTACTTCAATTGTATTTACAGGATCTTCCCAGGATGGAATGATATATGGTTGCGCTCCAAAATGAAATACATAATCGGGTTTAATTTTGATGATGATTTGTTCGAGAAGAATTGAATTTGTAATATCACATTCCAAAAACATGAGGTTTTTATTATTGGTCTCAATGAGTATTTTTTTATTGCAAAATATCTTTTTTGAAAGTTTACGAGGATCAGATTCTCCGTTAGTGTAATGTACTAAATTCTTAAATGAAGCTAACGGTCTATCTAATCCGTATACCATATTACCCTTGCTTAAACACCAATCTATCAAATGAGAGCCCAAGAAACCATTTGAACCCGTTATAAATATTTTTTTCAATGCTATTCGACATTACTTAATGATATTAATTGTTATGAAGAATCTATAAATTAATTTTTTCAAAGAATTCACAAAAAAAATTAGTTGGGCAAATATCCCATTTTTTTTAAAGAATTTATAATTATTTTCTTACTTTCTTCAACTGTTTGTTTATCAGTCTCAACAATAATATCTGCTGTATCAGGTTCTTCAAAGGGCGAGTCTATTCCTGTAAATTTTTTGATTTCTCCTGCTCTTGCTTTCGCATACATTCCCTTAACATCTCTTTTCTCACATTCTTGTAATGAACATTTCACGTATACTAGGAGATATGAACCAATTTCTTCCCTTGAATATCTCCTGATGTCATTAAAAGGGGAAATAAAAGAAGCCAAGACAGCAACTCCATTTCTTGTTAATAGTTTTGACACAAACGTGACTCTCTCGATATTCATTCTTCTATCATCATCTGAGAATCCTAAATCACGAGTTAAGCTTTTTCGCACGATATCTCCATCTAATCGTTCTACTTTCATATCTCGTTCTTTTAAATCTTCAGCTACGGCATCCGCTAAAACGCTTTTACCTGAACAGGCAAGACCTGTAAACCATAATGTAAATCCTTTATGTTCCATTTTTTAACCTTTTTTATTTTAATTCTATAATTTTTCCTTTCATATCTTTTGGTTTATCAATTCCAAAGAAGTTTAATATTGTAGGGGCAATATTAATGATGTTTTCATCATCCAACTGTTTCCCTATTGATTTATGAGGATCTTGAATGATAAAAATACCAAAATAATCATGCACCGCATCATCCGGTCCTGTATCATTCTCATCAAGATACATAGATTCATATCCCATGGTTCCAGCGGATCTCCAATTAAGATCATCGAAGTAGACCATGAGATCGGGAGCATCCCCATTTAATGATTCAAATAATTCATTTGGTTTAATTACTTTAGTGTTCATGGGTTCACCTTTATCATCTGGAATGGATTTTAACATATCACTCAACTTATTTCTCCATTCCTCATATTCATCAGAATTTATAATACCTTGAGACTCTCTTCCCTTAACATTCAAGAAAATTCTTGCATAATACCCTCCCCATCCCCAAGCATAGGTTTTTGACCAATCTATTTTTGCATCTTCTAATTTTGTTCCAGGAGAGGGTTGTTGTTCAAATTTCAATAAACCCAATTTTTCTAAAGCCATGTTGACACATAAACACCCTTTCATTGCTTTCGCTCCATGATCTGAGACGATCATGATAATCGTATCATTGTTTAATAAACCTAAGACTTCTCCTACTTGTTTGTCAAGGAATTTGTAATAGTTTTTAATGACGCTCTCATAAATATTGCCTGCTACATACTTTTGATGAGATTTATCATAATATTTCCAAAAAGCATGATGAACTCTATCTAATCCAATAATAACAAATTGACAGTAATTCCATTCCTTCTTGGTAATAAGATATTTTATTGTTTCAAAATGTAATTTAGTTATTTTATAAAGATCTATTAAAAGTCGTTCTTTTTGTTCAGTTCTGAAATTCACATCGAAGACATAGTTATCCGTTATTTGACCTAATTCCTCCTTGAGTTGAGGGGGATATGTGAAATTTGAAAGAGAATCGGGGGTAATAAAACCAGTCACTAAATTACCATTAACTGGATTAGGGGGAAATGTTGGTGGAATTCCTAATATGATGGATTTCAATCCATTTTCTCCTAGTATATCCCAAATTTTTGGTTCTTTTATTGTTTGGGAGTTTGCTACCCAAAAATCAGTATATGAATTGGCATCTCTATGACGAAAACCATAAACACCCAATTCACCGGCATCTTTCCCAGTAGACATTACCATCCAAGCAGGAACGGTAATTGGAGGATCAGAACTACGGAGCTTTCCATGCACGCCAGTTTCCATTAACTTTTTTATGTTTGGACATTCATCTATGAAATCTTCAAAGAGAGTTCTGGGAGTCGCACAATCGAGACCGATAACAATAACTTTTTTGTTTGATTTCAGAATTTAATCTCTCTCTTATTAATAAATATCTCACGAAATTATTCCACAAATGGATTTTCATAACGAAGGATTACTTCAGCAACTTCAGGACGCATCACTTCTGGGCCAGGAGATTTCCCTTCTTGTAATGCCGACCTTATCTTCCTTCCAGCAAAATAATTTTGCATTTCTGGAGGATGAGTGCATATTTTATCATTTACAACTGCATCACATTTACTACATTTAGAGAATGATCTGAATTTAATTGGTTCTATACCTAAATCGGGAAACTTGTCAAAAATAAAATGGGCATCATAAGGTCCATAATAATCCCCAACTCCAGCGTGATCACGTCCAATAATAATATGATCACATCCATAATTTTTTCTGGCGATTGCATGAAATATTGCTTCTTTAGGACCAGCATATCTCATTTCTGTTTCGAATGTACTTAAGACTACTCGATCTTTTGGATAATATTCCTTTATTAAGGCTTGGTAGGCTTCTATGATCACTTCATCTTTAAAATCTCCCACCTTCTTTTTACCAATTACAGGATTGATGAATAAGCCATCAACATAAGTAAGTCCTGCTTTCTGAATGTATTCATGGCCTAAATGAGGGGGATTCCTTGTTTGAAAAGCTACAACTTTATCCCATTTTTTTTGTTTGAAAAGAACACGTGTTTCCATTGGTTTCAAGTCTAAATTTGGAAAAATTGGAGCGGGTTCGTTTAATAAAAAAAGCTCTCCACCGATTAACTTTTCCTTCAAATTATAAACGCTTTCAACACCTGGATGATTCCTATCTAAAGTCCCATAGACAACTTGAGCAAATTCTTTTTTATCGAAACCATAAATATCACTAATGTTCATTATTGCTAATGGTGTCCCCGTTTCATCCATCAAAATGATGCTATCATCGACACCGAACTCCTGAGTTTCCGCTTCAGTGGCATCTAAAACAATGGGGAATGGCCAAGCTACATTGTTTTCCAGGTACATCTCTTTAAGAACATAGTGATAATTGTTGCTATCCATGAAACCTTCTAGTGGGCTAAAGACACCAAAAGCGATGTTTTTTATTACTTTCGATGTTTGAGCATTCACTTTTTTTGTGAAGAACTCATCTATTTCTCCTAATATTCTCTGTTTTTCGATTTTTGGCAATTCTTTATTAATTAAGGTATTACCATGTGGTTGTATCATGTTTTATCTCTCACTTTAGTTTGGATAAATTTTAATCGATATAACCTAAATCTCGTAATCGTTGTTTAACCTTATCTTCTTCTTCACTAGTAAATGCTTGCTTTGATTTCTCGTCTGATTCAATCGAAGATAAAACTTGTCTCAAAACGTAGGTAACATAACTTGATACCGAAGAAAATCCTGTTCCTTTCATCCTTTCTTTAACCTTGTCAGCTAACGGTTTTGGGATAGAAACTGTAGTATATTCAACCTTATGTTCATCTTTAGACATATATTTTCACTAATTTCACAATATTTTTACTTTATATTATTAAATTAAAATGAAATTTATGATATATAACTTTACTTAACGCCATATAATTATCTTAATTAAAAAGTATATTAAAGATTTTAATTAGTTGAAGTAAGTTTATATAAAGCTCTTCCGCTTTCATACACGATAAGAAGCTCAGCATGATTTAAACAAGAATTTTCGAGAATAAAATTTACGAATTGCTCTTGGTTGAAATTCATATAAACATTCTTGTTATTTTTATATTCATCATAGCTATGTACTCCAAAATACATCTCTTTAGTTTTAATTCTTCCTAATAAGTTCTTTAAATTTTCAAAGGTATTTTTTCTAAGTATGAAATGATGAAAAATGAATATCGCAAGAATTATGTCATATTCCAATTCTTCATCTTTTCTAAAAAGGAAAATTGATTTTGGAAAAACTTTAAATTTTTTATGTTCAGCATCTCTTAATTTCTTTAAAAACTCAATATATAACTGATTTGTTTCAGTAGCCTGACATTCAAACCCTTCATCTTCAAATTTTCTACAAAAATACCCCAAATTTGAACCGATATCAAGAAGAGTTCCTTGTTTTGTTGAAAGGTTTGCTTTAATTAAGTTAAAACGTTCATCTCCATATTTGTAAGGAATATCTTCTAGATCTGGATGAGTAAGACGTTGATATATCTTTTTACTTTCATAATTATGGGTAAAATGGGATATAGTTCTTTTAAATTCAGCCCATTCTTTATGCCTACAAATAATTCTAACAGGAACTTTTTCAATATCTAATAATTGAACAAGGAAAAATCCAAATTCTCCACTTAATAGTGTAAAATTCCCCTTTCTATTTATTACAACAGATATTTCATCTATTTTAGCTGGAGAATCTATATCGATATTATTTAAGACATATATTTCTTTGAGCGAATCATTAGTATTTTCAAGTTTCTTAAATAGAATCTCAAAATCCTCAAGTTTTTTATTAAAATCTTCAATATTTCTGCAACCTATTACTTCTTCTCCTTTAGAAATTTGATTTTTTACTTGATTAAGCTGTTTAATTTTGCCCCATTCTTGATTTTTATGAAATCTCTGTTTAAATGCTTGATAAATGGGCATTGATTCAATATTTTCTACTAATAAATCCCAATCTCCATCTAATATTACAGAAGAATCATTCGAAATATCTGTTTTTAATTTAAATAATATATTTTTCGGATTAACCCATAAAATCTTATTTAATTTTATGTCAGAAGAGCCAAATTCTAATTTATTTCTCGATTTAAAAAAAGTTTTTTTCAATAGAAACTTAGTTTTATGAAGAACTCCCCATCCTATAACTAAAAGTTTACCGAGTGTAGGATAATGGTCATAGAAATCAAATATAAGTTCCCTAAGCCTTTTTTTAATTTTATATA
>DAOUVJ010000142.1 GCA_030667705.1 Promethearchaeota archaeon
ATATCCTTCAATTTATTAAAGCAATATGTTCTTTTATAATTTAGTTTTTTACATATTTGGTTAATAGTATGTTTGTTTTTCTTTCCAAGTAATAATAAGATCCTTAATTTAGACTTCGTTAACCAGTTTTCGGAACTAAAAACATAGTTCTCTCTAATAGACTTATAATTAAAATCATTAATATTTTTTTCAATTCCTATAAGTTCACTCTGGATTTTATCTATATATGTATTATCTTTATGAGGGAAGATTTCTTCAATAAAATTTGAGAAATTCGTAGCATGAATGAGTTTATGGCAATTTGCGCATAAACAGACACATTTTTCAGTTATTATCCTTAGAATAATCTCATTTATGGGTAAATTTGAGAATTTTTCCCACCTAAAGTCATTTTTATCTTCTTGTGAAATATGGTGAAATTCAAAAGATGGCAATTTTAATTTATTTAATGATTTTTGACAACCAACACATCTACCATCAAAAATTTTACTAATTATTATTCTTTTTTTAATCCAGTATAAAATTTGACGTTTTACACTACTATCATATTTAGAATTCAAATTTTTGTAATACTTATAAACTAAATTACTTATTACGTCATACGACATCAATAAAAATAAGTCATTCATAATTATATTCTTATTTTCAGTAAAATTTTTTGCCTGTTCGATTAGATGGCAATTACTACAAAGAATTGTTATCTCTTCCTTGGACAAGATTTTAATTATATCTCCATAGTTTCTATTCTGTATATCTGTCCAACTTTCATTTTTTGTAACTTTATTAATATGGTGGATTTCCAAAGTGGGTAATTTTTCAATACCCGTCTGGCAATTACTACATCTGGCTAACTTATAATTAGATAAAGATTTAAACACAACAATTTTTTTTTTAAAGATGTTAATTGATTTTATAATAGAATTACAACTTTTACATGTTGATCTTAATCGATTTCTAGTTTTGAAGAATTCTTCATGAGGTTTTATCTCACCACATTTACCACATTCTTTATATCCATCCTCATTAAATAAAGTCCTCTTTGTTAACCTATTAAGATTAAACCTTTTATTCTCCCTCTTAAGATAGTCAAATATTTCAGCAATCACTAATTCTAAAGAGTATCTGGTTAACCCTAGTGTCACATTTTCTGCATATATTGCTGAAACAAAATCTTTGGTAATGAATTTTTTCTCTTTTCTGAAAGTATGGAATCTACGTATTATAATAATTAGATCATAGAAGTAGTTAACAATTCCACTTTTTCGCTTTTTATCTGATAACTTACGTTTAATTTCCTCAAATTCATCAAAACTCAATATTCTCTGGAAAGAATAATCATAAATTTCGAATCTAAGTAGTATTAATTCAAGTATTAATTTTTCATCAAATAACCCTTTTTCATTAACAATATTAAATATATAATTTGAAAGTTTTAGTCGAGTATTTTTAGGAAACTTCTTCTCATATTTAATGGGGGCATTTTCATCTATTTTATTAATTTCTTTTAAATGCTTAACTGTATTATCATCATTAGATTTGTTAGATATGTTATTTAAACTATAACATTCCTTCTTCTGAAAAAAATAACGATTTACTAAGAAAATAATTACAATAAAAATTAATGAAAAAGTAATATTCACAAGGATAATACCTAACATATAATTTTTCTCTATAGAAGTTTAATAACTACTTAGATTCTTTTCAATTTTATTTTATTTAAAAAAAAAATAATTTGTCTTTTAAATGTAAAGAAAACTACTTTGGTTTAAATAGTTCAATCTCTACTTAATTGTATCGAGCTTTTCAATTTAGTATAAAATGATGTACGACGTTCAATTTTTATTAAAAGTATTACAAAAATTAGTGGATAAAGGAAATACAGTTGTTATAATTGAACATAACATGGAAATTATAAAATCTGTTGATTATATTATTGATATTGGTCCAGAAGGGGGAGAAAAAGGAGGTAAAATCGTTGTCGAAGGCTCTCCTGAAGAATTAATAAATGATAAGAAGTCATATACCGCAAAATATCTCAAGAAATATCTATAATTAATTCTTTCCACTCATAGAGTTTAAACTTCCTTATTTTTTGGATTATGTTAGTTTGCAATTTCACGTAAGTATTGGGATAAAGGAAAACTAACTACGAATGAAGATAACATTCTCTTTAAGGGTAAAAAAAGTTCAATCGAAATCGCTACCAATGAATTTACTATGTATGATGAACAGGAGTATTTTGATCAAATACAAGCAGATGTAAAAGCCAAAAATGAAAAATTGTATACTGCATTACAACAATTTTTAAATCTATAAATCACTGGTTATGCAAATTTTCCTTAATCCGCATGAATTTGTTTGGAGTTCGTGATTAATATCAAATTTGGATTGAAAGTGTAATCTAATTATGAGTAAAATTCTAATCTTTTGGTTACTTTTTTAACATACAACTAATTTAATTTAAACATAATTTAGGAAGTTGTAAACATGTCAAGCGAGAAAGAAAAGGTCATTAGAGCTCCAATAGCTTGTATATTAGGTCATATCGATCATGGTAAAACCTCACTTCTCGACTATATTCGAGGTACCATTGTCCAGAAAAGGGAGGCGGCTGGAATTACTCAACATATTGGTGCGTCCTATTTTCCAATGAGTGATATTAAAGAATTTTTAGGAAAATCTAAACAAGAATTTGCAGACAAGGAAATTAAGTTACCTGGCATATTAGTAATAGATACACCCGGACATGCTGCTTTTTTAAATTTGAGGAAGCGAGGGGGTGCTGTAGCAGATATAGCTATTTTGGTTATTGATGTAACTGCTGGTACCATGCCAATCACTTGGGAGGCAGTAAGAATTTTACGAGAGCGAAAAACTCCGTTTATAATTGCTGCTAATAAGATTGACAGAATCTCTGGTTGGAAATCTAAAAAAGATGCTGATTTCTTGGATGTTTATAACTCGCAGAGACAACACGTGAGAGATTTTTTAGATGAAAAATTATATCAAATCATTGGAAATTTCCTAGAAGAAGGCTTTAAAGATTTAGATCGCTATGATAAGATAACTGATTTTACAAAAAAAATCGCAATTGTGCCAACAAGTGCGAAAACTGGTGAAGGAATTTCCACTTTGCTGATGGTTTTAATGGGTTTAGTTCAACAATATCTAACCGCAAATTTACAATTTTCAGAAGGTCCTGCGAAAGGAGTAGTCTTAGAAGTAAAGAAGGAAAAAGGACAAGGAGTCACCATGGATCTCTTAATCTATGATGGTGTATTACGGAAAAGCGATGATTTTTATGTAGGTGGGTTGGAAAAACCTATTAAATCAAAGGTGCGAGCGATATTACTCCCAAAACCTCTTGATGAGATTCGCGATCCTCGTCAGAAATTTGATTCTAAAGATTTTGTAAGTGCCGCTGCAGGTGTTAAAATTTTGGCTCCAAATATTGACGATGTCGTTGCAGGATCTCCATTTAAGGTAATTAGTTCACCTTCTGAAGAAGAAAAGATATATCATGATATTGATGATGAAGTACAAGCAATTAGAATTAAAACCGATAAAGCGGGGGTAGTTCTAAAAGCTGATACCCTTGGATCATTAGAAGCATTAGAGAATCATTTCAGTTTAAATGGCGTAAAAATAAGCATAGCAGATGTAGGACCTATCAAAAAAGAGGATGTTATTAACGCTAATATTGTAAAAATTTTTGATCCCTATTCTGCCGCCGTTCTTGGTTTTAATGTTAAAATATTACCCGAAGCTCAAGAACAAGCAATAATAGATAATATTAGAATTTTCACAAACAACGTGATTTATCGATTATTAGAAGACTATATTGAGTATGCGGAAGTAAGAAAAGCTGAAGATACAGCAAAAAAAATGAGTGAATTGTTGTTACCTGCCAAGCTAAGAATGATTCCCGATTTTATATTTAGAAATTCAGATCCCGCAGTATTTGGAGTACATGTTGAAGCAGGAACGCTTCTACCAAAAGTAGCATTGATTACTGATAAAGGAAAAAAAATAAGGCGAATTCATCAAATTCAAGATAAAGGAAAAACTCTGGATCGCGCTGATAAAGATTCTGAAGTCGCGATTTCCATTCGTGGAATAGAAATTGGAAAGGACCTGGGTAGAGATGAAACACTTTTTGTAAGTATTCCAGAATCTCACGTGAGACAATTACTTGGAAAATTTGTTGATGATCTCACTACCGATCAAAAGAGCGCTCTCAGAGAATATATCATATTAATGAGAAAGGTAACCCATGCGTGGTGGGGGATGTAATGTTCCCTTTATGGTGTTGGGACTATGAAAAAAGCCAGAAAGTATCTTTTTCTCCTTCTCTTCCTTATATGATTTCATTCCTCGTAAAAATTGGATTATTAATCCCGTAAGGAATGATGGTAAGGGGCTCTGAAATGATCCCTTCCTTATCAGGAAGTCCAAATCACACCGGGTAGGGAATGTAATTATGACTCAACAGATTGAATCATCCAAAAAGTTATAATCAAAGACTCAGTATTTTAATTTAACAATCAATTCTCATTATTTTAAATCACATGTCAAATGTCGAGCAAATATATAAGAATGTATTAAAGGATATCGTGCCAACGATAAACGAGATCTCAACCATTAATCATGTAGTTGACAAATTAAAAATATTGCTTAAGAAAAGAGCCCAAGAGCAAAACATTCGATATACAACCATGGAACCTCAAGGTTCAACGGGTATTAAGCAAACTCAATTAAGGAATGATTTTGATATAGATTTTTTTATTGGACTAAATTTCAATGAATTCAAACCAAAATATGAAGGATTGAGCAAGAATAAACGTAAAAAAGAATCCAAGAAGGATTTTCTCTTTTTATGTAATGAATGGATAATCAAAGCATTAAGCACGGAAGAGTTTAAAAACCCCGGCTTGCTTTATGCAGAACATCCATACGTTAAAGTTGATTATAAATCAGAAAAAATTGACCTAAAAATAGATATTGTTTTATATTTTGATCTAACCTTGGAGTACATAAAAAAATACGGACCAGTTACTGCTGTTGATCGTTCTCCTTGGCATGGGCGATTTGTTAGAGATAATCTCACAGATACCCAAAAAAATGACGTGAGGTTGTTAAAGCAATTTTTTAAAGCGTGCCATTGTTATGGTGATAAGAGTGCAGTAGGAAAAGCAGGCTTTATTGGTTATAGCGCAGAATTACTTATATATCACTATGAAAACTTGGAAAACTTATTTAATAACTTTAAGAATTTACTCCGTAATCCTCTTGATTACTATAGTAGAACCATCAAAGAAATACGAAAAAAACCTCACATGCGTGATGATGCTCTAATCATTATTGATCCAATAGACCAAAATCGAAATGTGGCATCTGCAATTTCTGAAAGATCTTATAGATATTGTAACAACCAAATTCAAGAATTCCTAAAGAATCCCAAAGAGGATTTTTTTAAAATTGGAATAATTCCTGAATATATAGAATCAAAAAATGGGGATAAACTTAGAAATAATTTCTTTATTATCGAACTCAAGAATTTAAATCAAGAAATACATTACACGATTAATAGAGATAAGTTATACTCTCTTGGAGATAGCATTAAATCAAATGGCGAAAATGAACCCTCCCATGCAAGGAAATTTGAAAAAATTGAATTTGAATTGTATTTTGAAGATAATATTGAAGAATATAATCTCGCAATTTATTGTTCAAATCCAAAAATATCAAAATCTTACCTCCGAAAGGGACCACCAATAAAAGAGAAATCCCACATGGATAAATTCATTAGGAAAAATCCTAATTATATTGAAAAAAAAGGGTATCTCTGGATTGAAACCGAGCGAGAATTTACTGAATTTATTGATTTTTTAAAAAATTTTACTATACTTAAACTCCCTGATAATTTTGAAGTAAGAAATATATCAAAATCAGTAAATGCAACTACAATTTCGGGTAAAAAAGCAATTTACGTGTTAAGAAACATGGTTTTACCATTTTATTATGAAAGAGCAAGATTTTCTCATCAATCCTAAAATTAATTGAGATGAGATGGGATTATAGGGGGATTAGTTGCTTATAATTTTCAAAAATTGTCGATTTATTGCTTATATTCATAAAATTTTTATGATTTCATTCACTTCTTTTAGCATTCATAACATTAGAATTTTATAAATAGTGAAGAAAATGGTTAAAGTAAAAAACCCTGAAGATATCGCTCGTATGGTGTCAAGCACGAACTTTGAAAAGAAAAGAATTTTTACTATCACGGCCCACATTGATCACGGTAAAACAACAGCATCAGATTATCTACTACGTAGAGCCGGTCTCATGAGAGAAGAAGATGCTGGGCAGCTCCAAATGACAGATTCAGATGAGGAGGAGCAGGCCAGAGGAATCACGATTTTCACTTCCGTCGTTTTGCTTTCTTTCGAAGACTCAAGAACACCAGATGACGCTGAACCTTATATATTTCAGATTAATGATACACCTGGACATATCTCATTTACGGGTGAAGTTTCACGAGCCCTTCGAGGTTCTGATGGTGCAATTATTTTAGTTGACGCTCTTGAAGGCGTCATGACACAAACTGAAACAAATATTAGACTTGCTGTAGGAGAAGAATATTGTAAACCTGTCTTGTTCATTAACAAGGTGGATCGCTTAATAAGTGAACTTAAACTCTCTCCTCAAGCAACATTTGAAAAAATTGATAAAATTTCACGGCAAGTAAATGAATTAATTAAGAAAATCCGACCAGAAGGATCCGGCTGGACCGTCGATTTTGCTAAGAATAGTGTTGCGGTGGGTTCTGCAAAACATGGTTGGGGTTTTACCTATGAGATACTCCTAGAACAAGGATTAAAGCCACAAGATGTGTTTCAAAAGTATAATGATGGAGATATTCAATGGTTAAGAGAGAACCTTCCATTAGATGAACCAATGCTAAGAATGGTTGTAGATCATCTACCCGACCCAGTAACTGCTGCGAAGTATAGAATCCCCCATATTTGGGGTGGAGACTTGGATTCTGAGTTAGGAAAATCTCTTGTAGCGAGTAATCCTAATGGTCCTCTCTATGGAATGATTACTAAAATTTTTCTTGATCCTAAGAAGAATTATCAAGCAACCCTCATTGGTAGAGTATTTTCTGGAACATTTCATAGTACAGACTCAATTTATTTAGTTGGTAAAAGAACAGCAAATAGAGTTAAACGACTTGGAGTCATGGAAATCACCGATATATTAGATGTTGAAAAAATTCCAGCAGGAAACCTGTTTGCAATTTATGGGTTTATTTGTCCATCTGGTGAAACATTTTTAAATGCGAGAGATGTACCAAAAAATAAAGAAGAACAAGCAATGCTTCCATCATTTGAAAAAATTAGCTATGCTTGCGAAGCAGTGGTATCGCGAAGTATTAAACCAAAAGATCCACACGATATAGCAAAGCTTGGAGATGTAGTTGGAAAATGGCTCCAAGCTGATCCAACAGCTAAATTCCGCCTTAATAAAGAATCAATGGAATACATTCTCTCTGGTATCGATCCACTTCAAATTGATATTCTCACCAAACGGATTAATAATCAAGTGAAAATCAATATTGGAGAACCGATTATAGTCTATAGGGAAAAGATTACATCAACAAGCAAAAATTTTCACACCAAATCCTCCAATAGTCATAATAGAATGCTCATGCACATGGAACCTCTAGATGAAGCAACAGAAAAGATAATAGAAAGCGGAAAAATCAACGATTTAATGGATTCTAAATCTCAAGCAAAAATATTGCGTGAAGAAGCAGGATGGGATGCAAAAGAAGCACGCCGAATTGTTGACGTGTATAATGGAAACTTATTAGTTAATGGTACTTCTGGACTCCAACGGTTTGATAGGATCAAATCATATTTATCTGCAGCCTTTAGAGAATGGATAGAGGGGACTATATTAGCAAAGGAACCGGGTACAGGTATAAAAGTCGTATTCACTGATTTAACGATTCATGAAGACCCAGCACATACAGGAT
>DAOUVJ010000203.1 GCA_030667705.1 Promethearchaeota archaeon
ACCATGGGAAATCTTAATTATGAAGAACTAACCTTATTAAAACCAACAAGTACAGAGGAACCACTCCCCTTTATTTATCCATTTGATTTAATGGAAATGATCCCCTTAAGTCTCGTGATAGGATTCACAGTTGTGCTTTCAGTGGCGATCAAGAAAAGTCGATTTTATAATGTTTCAGGTGAAAAGCATAAGAAATTTATAAATAGAATGTTAATTCTAACTGCTCTTTTGGTAACACTAATTACTGCGTCAGTTTTAACCCAATCTTTATAATTTTGTTTTTAATTTATGAATCGCAACCATTTAGTGCTGAGCCAATACTTCATTTTGAAAATTTGAATGAGCTATATAATAAGAATAAAAAAAAAAAGGAAAATGTGGACCGATGATCGAGGTTAATTTCCATCAAGGTCAATCATGCAGCATGTTTAAAAGATGCTTTTTAATTATTGCCTTTACAATTGGCGATGAATTACAATCGGAAGTTGGGGGATTCCGGAAAGATACCTTTGTGTGTCAGCATTATGCAGAAGTCGCATCCAATCCAACCAGTACACCAGCAGATATCAACGAGCTTATCGCTGAAATCTCCATTACAATAAGTGTACTCAAATGGAAGGTTAATAACAGGATCTTGTGTACTTGCAAACTCGAGACAGCCATCGTCAGTGAGGAACGTTGCTGTCCATGTACTATAACAACACAAGTCGGTTTCTGTCCAAGATATATATATATATTGGTCAACACCTTCTTGTGTAAATGTAATAGAACCACATACAGGCTCATAACCGCCAATTACATCTAAGGTTATATACCAATTTGCAATATCTGCGTCAGTAAGACATAAAGGAAGTTCCGTCCAGGTTTCTGGAGGGAAGTTCGCTGATGAATAGGAGATTTCTCCTGCTGCGGTTGGAACGTCATTCATGCAATCTGTTTTGCCTGCTGACACGTCAGTATCATAACTGATAAGTCCTATCTCAGAATTATTAAGAATCTTACCATATAACGGTAGGATACTATTCTGAGAATCAGTGTTAGAGACCCCAATAACCAATGCGAATCCTACGAAAATAGCTACTACAAAAATCATTAGAATCCCAGCAATAATTATCTGGCTTCTTTTATCGCCGTAATCTATTTCCATTGGGTATTCATTTTATTTCTTTTTAGTTCATCACCAAAATATGAAATTTTGAATTCCAAGCGCTTTCGCGCTAATATATATTTTGATAAACACGCATATAAATATTTTCTTCGACAAAATTGCATGAGAAGAATGAAAAAGAACATCTCCAATGCTCTATTCTCGATTTTTGAATAGAATCACGACAAAATAGTCATAAATTTCCTACAGAAAATTATAAATTTGTCTAAAAATAATTACATAATAATCCATTAATAAATGATTCGATATTTCATCAAAAATTATGGTTTCTTTGTTGAAATAGAATTTTTAGTAATTTTTTACTTCATTAGAATATAGGGCGTGGAGATATGTTGGATAAAGAAACTTCTAAAATTGAAATCGATAAGATCGGTGAAGAAAAAAACTTATTGGATGAGATGTTCCAAGAAAAGCTTAAAAAGAATTTAAAAGTGTGTGCAACATTAGATAAGGATTATCCAAATCCATTGGAAGAAAATAATTTAGAAGTAGAATTAAAAAAGACTTTGAATATTTACTCAAAGCTACCATCGGAGGAGAAACGACCAGAGTTTGAAGAAGAATTAAAAGAATTAGTCCTTCATAAATTAGAATCTACAATTTCTGAAACGAAACCCCGTCTTGTTGAACAGGAGATACATTTTCACGATAATTTAAAAAATAAAACTAGTATCCAAAAAGATAAGACTTCATCAAAAGAGCAAAATCAACCACAACTAAAAACGATAGTAATAGAAAGAATAAAAAGTACAAGATTAAGAGATAGATTAAAAACTCCAATAACTCCAATAACTCCAATAACTCCAATAACTCCAACTCCGATTAAAAAAGATAAAAAAGTAATAAAAGATATTAAAAAGAGTAGTATAGGTACATCTAAGACTTTTTTTTCTGAAGATATCATGCAAAAAATTCGCTTTTTGCATCATAAAGTCAAAGCCATAGAAATATTACTTCAAAAAAGAGATTCTGAAATTGATATTAGTAATTTACAACTTCTACACGAATATGCTAACTTTTTAAATGTCAATTACAAAACACAAAGTCAAATTAAAATTTTAAGAGAATTGGATATTTCTCCTAGTTTTTACGATCCTATAGAGAAAAGAGATATTCAGATATGGGACTTGATGCTAGAATGTGGGAGAGTGTATTTCATATTAGGTAAAGTGTATTCTCTCATCTCCAATTTTTATGAAACTAAAAATGATTTTAATAGTGCAATTTCTTGCATGATAAATTGTAGTAAATCATTTAAAACAGCAGCTTACTTTTGTGCTGCTCAAACTCGCCATGAAGATACAGGAACCGCTTTATCAGCAAAAAATTTAGAAATTAAATCTGAAGAAACAAGAATCATAGCTCAAAATTTAGCAATTAAAAAGGATAGTGAAGATTTATTCCTAACTTCGAAGATGTATTCTGGATTAGCAGCACTATTAAATAGATTGCACTTTTTAAAAAAGTATGAATCAATTGAAGAAATTCAAATTAGAGCACTAATAAATTATTACAAGGGAAAAGCCTGTCATTTAAAAGCTAAAGGCATTTTAAGTTCTTCAAATAATATGGAAATATATGATGATATAAACGTAATTAATCTACAAAAAAAAGCAAATTACTATTTTATCTACTGTGAAGAGATTTGGGAAAATCTACTAAAAAATCCTCGTGAAACTCCTGAAGATCAGATTATCCAAATTAAAAATTACCTGATTGCTGTTAATGAGGAAATTATGGAAAACGATGTTGAGTTGATAGATTCCATCATGGCCGAAAAGATCCAAGATCCTGAACCATTCATCGCCATTCCTGAAAATTTGTCCTTTTGCATGCCAAAATCTACTAAATTTTTGACAAATTACCCCAATACCTTAATGGAAAAAAAATCCATGGATTTTGTAAATTCAGAACAAGCATCTAAACACAATGATCCAATTACATTAAAAAATCAAAAAGCTGGAATAGGTCGAACGATAAAACAGATAAGGATCTTATATGAAAACGGAGATATTGATGTAAATAAATTTACCGAATTATTTGAGAAATATTCGACAAGGATTATCGAAATTGAAGAAAAAATCTCACAACTAAAGAGTTTGAAAGATTCAAAATGAATTAAACAAACGGGGGCTAATTTTGAAAGTTTTTATAAAAAATTTCTCTAGCAAGATTTTATTATATCTGACCAATCTAATGAAAATTGTTGTCAAGTTCTTGAAAAATTACTGGTTTTACTTATCAATATCCATATTAATTATCCTCTTTTTCATAAATAGCATGATATCAATAATTTCGGGTATTATTTTTGCATTGGGACTTATCGTTTATTATTTAATAACTTCAAACTTCAAGTATACCTTGATAAACTTCATGAATAAATATCAAATTATAGAAGATCATCAGATTTCGGAAGAATTATCCGTGCCTTTAGAAGATGTCAGAAAATACATGAGAATAATCGCAAAAAAACAGAAAAAAAGCCAATGGTTAGTAGTAAGTATAAAATATAGATGTGTGTTTTACAATGCGAATTTGATTGAGAAATTTATCGATTTATACAATAACGGACTAAATGAAAAGAATATTTTTAATACACTAATTCAGACGTTTCCAATCAAATCAAGAGCAGAAATTAAAGCAATTGAAGATAACTTGATTGAACAGGGTAAGATTAACAAAAGAGATTTAACTCATATAAAACTATTAACTTTGGAATCAGAATTCTCTAAAAAATAGCCTAAGAAGTTAACAATGGCATAATTTTTTTAAGGTTAATTTTGTATAATCCATTGAGAATTATAAAATAAAATAATACAAAAACAAGAAGCGATGTTGTTCTTTGATAATATTTTTAATCTCTTTACCACGATGTTTGTCTTCATATTGATCGTTGTAATTGTGGTATTTTTAGTGATAATATTTTTAGTATATAAATTTATAAATTCAAATGTTAATTCTAAAAGATCCAGTTGGGTAAAAGTTAAAACAGTTGCACCAAAAGCTAGTTTTGAATCAACAACAGTACAAGATGGGGAAGATCTATCACATTACTGTTCATATTGTGGTGCAAAAGTTTCACCTCAAGAAAAAATTTGTCAATCTTGTGGAGCTGAAATCAATCTAAAATAAGAGTATTATTCATTCTCACTTTTTCTATAAACTAAACTAAATGTCCCATCCTCAGAATTACATTCAGGACAATTCTCGGGGATTTCTTCGTGTTCAAATGTTTTTCCACATTTATCACATTTCCAGCTCATAATATAATTCAATATTATAATATTGTTTCTTTACTATAAAGAGGGCTATAAAATAAATTTTAATTTCATTTATCGCTTGATTTATCAATCTCTTTATATTTTAAGAGAATTTCTTCTTGTTCTTTTGAGATATTCGTTGGTATAACAACATTAATGATAACATATTGGTCTCCTTTACCTTTCCCTTGGAGGTATGCAACTCCATGATTCTTTATTCTAAATTCCGTTGCATGTTGTGTCCCCAGAGGAATCATTAATTCTTTTTCCACTAACCTCTGATTTTTATGATCTAATGTTTGTACCATGATTTTACCCCCAAGTATCGCGGTAACAAAATCGATGTCTATTGGTGTATAGAGATCGTTCCCACGTCGAATGTAATTATCATTTTGTTTAACACGGATACCTAATAGGAGGTCACCGGGTATAGCATTTGTAGATGGTATATGACCGGCACCTTGAACTCTAAGATGAACTCCATTTTCCACTCCCGCAGGTATGCTAATATTGATTTTTTTTCTTTCTGGTATAACCTTTTTTCCATTGCAGTTTTTACATTTCTTCCCAATGATCTTTCCTGTTCCACCGCAAGCTGAGCAATTACCCGTTCGGATTATGGTGCTAAATCCTTGTCGTGTCATGGTTCTTACTTGACCGGCACCTTCACATGTTGGACAAGTTTTAACACTTGCTGGATCTTCGGCTCCAATCCCCTCACAAATATCACATGGTGTATAACGTTCAATTTCAATATCTCTTGTGATCCCAAACATAGCCTCTTCAAATCTGATAGTTACATAATCCTCAATATCTTACGAAAATGGTGCGACAGTGGTTGCATGCCACAGTCACACGACCGATTTCATGAAGGGTCATCCTTCCGGCACAATCCA
>DAOUVJ010000176.1 GCA_030667705.1 Promethearchaeota archaeon
GTTAATAGGATTGTTGTAAGAGATCGAGAAGGAAATCCATTATTCAATCATGATTGGTCTCGTTCTAGCTTAAGTGAACCAATTTTTATAGGATTTCTAAATGCTGTGCAACTAATGAGCGAAGAAGTTATAAATATGGGTGGGCTAATGGACATTAAATTAGAAGAAGGTATCCTTACATTATACGAATCTGAATTAATCTCAGTAGGGTTAATCGCATCTAAATACTCTAAATTATTACGAGAATGTGTTGTACAATTTACTCGAGATTTTGAACAAAAATTCGAACGAGAATTGAAAAAACAAATTAAGGATATAGCCCAATACGAGAGGGCATTTGAACTGATTGAAAAATATTTTTCAAACTTTCCATCTCGAGTTATTTATAGTAGAAAACAATCTATATTTATGTCCAGTAAATACATGAAACGAGTAGGAGAATTTGATAATAAGCTCAAAAAGATGTTCCCTGATGAGAAGGAGTATGAAAATATAAGAAATGAACTGCAAAAATCACCAATCGGCTTAGCACCTGGTTTTTTCTCCCTCTATAGCGAACTAAAAGACGAAATTGATAAAATCGAAGATTCAAAAGATACAAAAGTTGATCAGCTTGATTTGAAAAAATAAATTTTATTCATCAATGCTCATTGTTTTCGCCTTAGATAATAGCCTTTATCTAATAGATTTGATGCTGCTATATTATTTGGCTCCATTTTTTTAAATGAACTAAAATCTATTCGAGCCCTTGATATAGAAATAATCTCATTGTTTTGATTGAATACAGCAATGAAATCATTTTTTTTTAGATCGGTTGGCATATTTAGTATCATTTTTTTTGAAATATGATTCCCATAAAGAATTGATTTTTCTCCTTTATTATTTACAATCATCTGTTTACTTTTTGGTATCATTTCATGTTCATGTAGAAATTCAGTTCCCTCTAAGCTTAATAATAGCTTTCCTTTCTTGAGAAATCCAAAATATAACCCTGCTGAAATTATATTATCTATCAGAATCATGTTATTTAGGATATCACTTTGATTATCAGAAATTAAATAAATCATTGGATAGATATTTTCTTCTTCCAATTTGTTTAAACTTATGTAGAATTTATAACTAAATTTCTCCAAAAATGGTAATATTTGTGATGAGATTTCTAAAAGAGATTCACTAATAACTGATTTTTCAATATTATTTATTAATCTCAATCTATTAAAATCTCTCATTCTTAACTACAATAAAAAGAAATAAGTAGTTTTAATATTATTAATCAATAAAGGTATTAAAAAATAGTGTTATCGAAAAATGGGTATTCGGAAAATTGAAGATGAGATAGATTTAAGAGAAGCAATGAGGAGGAAAGCAGCAGAGCTAAAAATTAAAGATATCCAAGCTAAGGCTTCAACTGAAAATTTCACTAAAGAAAAACTTAAAGATTTAGCTCAAAAACACGGTGTAATTTTAGCCTTGACTCCAGAATTAAAGAAAGAGGTTAGAGAATTACAAAAAATGTATAACATTCCTTCTTCTAAAATTATTACGGAGCAAATAACAGAGCATGATGTTTTAATAAAAATCACAAAAATTAACCATGAAAAATTGGGATTATTAGCGTATCAAAGACAATTATTACAGAAAGAAGAAATTGGTGTTGGGCTGGTGCCAATTAACGAGGTATTTGATTTAGTAAATACAGGGATTCTAAAAGGTAACATTGATCTTAAAGATTTGCTTAAAGCACTACGCATACTGGAGAAGAAACACGTGATTGACGATCTCTTAAAGTTGGAATCTGGAGTTGTGATGGTAAGATTTTTCCCTGTTCAATATACAAGTGATCAAGTGAAAATTATTGGTGTAGCTAAAGAAAAAGGATTTGTTTCAGTAGAAGATGTATGTTTAGCTTTAAATTGGTCTCAAGATCGCGCAATAAAAACTTTAGAATCGCTGGAAAGTAGCGGAATAGCAAAATTCAGAGAATCAATATTAAAAGGAAAACAATGGTACTTTCCATCAGTTTAAATGGTTATTCAACTTTTATCTTGAAAGACATTTGCCCATCTTCTAATTCTATTATTTTTCCTCTACGATCTTTTTCTAGCATTTTAAAAATCTTCTCAATATCTTCTCTTGGAAGGTTACTGAATTCTTGATTAGATTCTCTTATTTCAAATATCAATATTGGTTCTAACGGTGAAATTTCCATTGCCCATTCATATATATCTTCTGCCCAATTATCAAGAGACTTCCAATATACTCGCAGTTTTTCCTTGTTCTTTGAAAGCCATTCTGCTTGCTTCTTATCAACAAGACCTTCAGCAAGTTCTCTTATAGCGGTGCCTCTATCTTCAAAATTTGCAAATGGCTTAACTGTGTGCATTTTCCTTAAGTATAAAATATGCAGAATTGCATATCGCGCATAATCGAAAAGCACTTTTAACCATTCAGTCTTCCAAGATTCATAATCTTTAGTATTAGTTTTTTTATTAGGTATGGAATACATGAAAATATATCTTGTTTCTTCTAACCAAGGATGATTATTAAGCAGTAATTCATAAGTAGATACTTCTTTTGCTACAACTGCTTTTTCTCCAATTATTTCCGTTTCTATGAGTTGTAACTCTCTTTCTATTTCTTCAGCATTCTGTTTATAAGCTTTACTATCCACCTGTCCAAGATTGGATGTAAGAAAATCTTCAATTTTATTAAGACGGGTTTCAATGTTCTCATTTGTTGGTTCACTGAGCTCTTCTTCTGTTGAAATATCCTCTTCTTGAATGCGTTGCAATTCTTGAACTTTCTTTAATTCCTTTAATCTCGCGAGTTCTTTTCTTAATTCCTCTAATTCTCTATCAATTTTTTCTTTTTCTTCCTTTGGAACCTCTTTTGGTCTTTCTCTCTGTCTTTCCATTCCTACTCATCTGATAATAAGGCTAATACTCTCCAAATTCTTCTGCCCAATTTTGATAATGATCTAAATCTTTTCCGGTAGTCATGGGTTTTACTTTTTTCAGTGTTTTTATGAAATCATTCAAATTGATATCTCTAACAGTTACATCTTGACTCGGATCTTCTAATAAACCACCCATGTCTAATTCCCTCACAGGAAGCATTATAACTTCACGACATACGTTCGAAATATCTCTTCCAGAGTATCCTTCAGCTCGAACAGACAATTCAATGTAATCTTCTTCACTCAAATCAGAATTGATACCTTCTGTATGAATCTTAAAAATTCCAGCTCTTGCGGGCATATCTGGGAGTGGGACATACACTTTCTTTTCAAATCTACTTAGCATTGCTATATCAATATCCCAAGGACGATTAGTTGCTCCTAAAACTAATAAAGGTTTCTTTGAGCCTGATTTAACTCCTTGAATTTCACTAAGTAATTGAGTTTTTACCCGTCTTTCACCGCCTCCCTCATGTCCTTCACCCCTTTTTGTTGCTACTGAATCAATTTCATCCATAAAAATTAAACTTGGGGCTTTAATTCTCGCAACCTTAAAGAGAGTACTTATCAATTTTTCACTTTCACCTAGCCATTTGCTCAAAAGATCTGCCGAAGACACGCTAAAAAAAGTAGCTTTACATTCCGTGGCAGCGGCTCTAGCTAATAGTGTTTTCCCACATCCTGGTGGCCCAAATAAAAGAATACCTGACCAAGGTTTTCTAGCACCTGTAAACAATTTGGGTTTCATGATGGGGAGAACAATTGCTTCTCTTAATGATTGCTTGCTATTTGCTAAACCCGCAATATCAATCCAGCGTACATTTGGTGATTCTGTTAAAATTGTGTCAGAAATTGCATCAATTAATTCTTGTTCCTCTGCGGAATACTGCCCATCACCATTTTCACTCCCTTTACCATCCCCTCCTGAATCAGCTGGTTTTGAAGTTGGATGGGATCTACGTCCACGCGGACCATTTAAATGTGCTTTTAGAACTTTAACGCGCTCTACAAAATTTTCTACTTTATCTTGGCAGACTCTTCTCATTTCGGGATTTTTGTTGAATTTCATGAACTTTATTAAAATATCCGCCGCTCTTTGATATTTATTTATAGCTTTACGGTATTGCCCGCTCTCATCTAATTCTACTGCCGCTTGAGCCTCTTTTACTGCCACTAAATATAATTTAGAATCAACACTACTCATTGCTAAAAACCTTTACTTTTAAGATATTTATTTCTATTAAGATAATCTTAGTATTTATACGTAATCTAGAACAATCTTTAATTCTAATTTAATATGTGCAAATATATCAAATTTTCTCTTTAAACATATTCATAACAATTGGTCTACATAAAATTATATAACCTTGAATTTTCTTATTATATATAAAAATACCAAAATTTAGTGATTACGATAGGATTTTTAAAAGATATAAGCAAATGGATGTCAGGTGGAAAGAAACCAGACACCTTTCGGTCCGCAACAGTCAAATTGAAAGTTTTTAACAAGCGATTGATGAGACAGACAAAGAAGATGGAAATGACCTCCAAATTGGCTAGGGATAAGGCTGTACAACTACGAAAACAAGGCGACATGCAAGGTTCAGCATTCCACGCACGAAATCATCTACAGATAAAGAAACAAGCTCGTGCTATCGATCATTTCCGTACTAATCTTGAGGGGATGGTCTTTAAATTAGAACAAGCTAATGCAGTAAAAGATGTATCAGATGTCATGAGTGGAATTGCCCAGAGTTTAGGAATGTTGAAAAGTCAATTATCTATTCCGCAACTTACTGAGATGATGACTCAAATTGGTATAGATATGGAAGATTTCAGCGTAACTGAAGAAATAACTTCTGATGGGATTGGAGACATGATGGTGGACACAGCTGTAACTGATTCTCAAGTAAAAGATGTTTTAGGTGAGATTGATGCAGAGATACAAGTTGAAATAGGTGGAGCATTGCCAACTGTTGAACCAGACGGAAAAATAAAAGAATTAGAAGATGAATTGAATAAATTAAAATCCAGAGATTAGTTAGTCTTCATTTTTATACCTATTATCTTATATTTAGGTTCTATTTCTTCTAACTTTTTAACTTTTTAATAATAATATCGATTTAGGAATATAATTCAAAATCATAGCTTATTCTTCTTGGCAAAATTATTTAAGATAAAATCCCATTCTTATCATAATTTCTAATTACTTTTATCCAATGAATTTAATCATGAGCATGAAAAGAAAAATTATTACAATTGGAAGCAATACTCTCGATGCGATGATACAAGTAAAAGATATTCTACGATTTGAGCTATTTGAAAAGGAAATTGTTAAAAAATACACCGCCATTGAATATAGTCGGAAATTAAACGTTGAAAACATCCGGTTTTTTCCGGGAGGTTCAGGTGCTAATATCGCATCGAATTGTGCAATGCTGGGATTTAATGCGATTTATTTAGGTGTAGTCGGAAAAGATTTCTCTGCTCAGATATGTATAGATGATCTAAAAGGAAGGGGTGTTGATTTATCACATTTAAGACAAACTGATGAGGATTGTACAGCCTTCTCCGTCATATTAAAGACAGAATGGGGAAAAGACAGGAGTATTCTCGCTTATAAAGGTGCTAATAATTTGCTTAACCCCGAAGATGTTGAAGAACAACTTTTTAAAGATATTAGTGCTTTTGCATGGACTTCATTGACATCTGAAAGTGGTTGCCGAGCAATTGAAAAAGCTATATCGCTCACGAAAAACAATGGTGGTTTGGTTTTTGCTGCTCCTAGCATGTCAATAATAAAAAATAATCCAAATTGGGCCAAGATTTTAATTACAAATTCAGATGTCGTATCGATGAATGCTGAAGAAGCAGAAGAGTTTACCAACGAGTCAGATAGATATTATGCTGCGAAAAAAATACATGAAATGGGACCTAGATTGGTTTCAATTACAGATGGTGCAAAAGGTTCATTATTAACAGATGGAAAAAAAGTTGTAAGGAGTGGTATATATAAGGTTAAGGTGATGGACACTACTGGAGCAGGAGACGCATTTCTAACAGGGTTATTAGTATCCAAATTAAATAATTATTCACTTGATAAAATGACCCAACTTGCAACAGCAATGTCCTCATTAGAATCCATGAAAACAGGTGTTCGAGAAGGAACACCCAGCAGTCTCAAAGAACTCGAGCAATTTTCTGCGTCCCAAACATTGCAGCAAACTGTATCCGAATTCACTCAATTCTAAATTTTTTTCAATTTACTCTTTTATTATTATTTTTATGTTGAAGATACATTCAAAACCTTGGAATAAAACATTAATATCATTTTTCTTTTATTATTAAAAAATATATATATATCATAGTCGTCCCAATAATTACCTTTTGAACCATTATCCCAATAGTTACCTAGGGATAGTCACCCAACGGGGTGACATTTTAGAAATAAATAATCAAAATAATTGATTTCGCAA
>DAOUVJ010000172.1 GCA_030667705.1 Promethearchaeota archaeon
TATCATTACCTCTAAGTACTATAATAATTACACTAATTGCTCTTTCAATCTTTATTATTAGAGAAATCTTATTTATTACCATACTCAGCTTGGCTACTGGATTATTTTTTGGCTTGATTCATGGCGTGGCAATGAAAATAATGCTTGACTATGGAACAGCGAAAAATACCACGAAATATTCGATGATTAACGAAATTGTAATCGGGATTGGATTTGGCTTTACTCCAATATTTGCTGGATACCTAGCTGAAGTAGATATATATTTGATATTTATGGTTGTGATGTTTTTTGGAGTAGTTATTTCTATTTTTCTCCTAATTCAATCAAGAAAAGTCAAATGGGAAAAAACTAATAATCCAAAATGGATAATTCCGGAGATTAAGTGATGGTAAATTATAAAGGAGTTATTATTTCTTTAATCCTTCCTATAGGCGCTATTATCATTATACCATTCTTTATTTACTTATTGACTGGGAGTGGGATTCTCTATTTTACGTTTAGTTCTAATACTTATTATCTTATTCTGGGTTTTTTCTTAGTTTTATTCGGTTTATATTTGCTTATCACTTGCATTTCGATATTCTATAAAAAAGGACAAGGAACGCTCTTACCGTTATCAAAAATTCATACCCAACATTTAGTCATTGTCGGTCCCTATAAGTACGTCAGAAATCCCATGATAATAGGAGTAATTCTAACAATATTAGGCGAAAGTTTAATCTTCGAATCTCTAGGCATCTTCATTTTTGCCATCATTTTTTTCATT
Source organism: Promethearchaeota archaeon (assembly GCA_030667705.1). GTDB lineage: Archaea > Asgardarchaeota > Lokiarchaeia > Sigyniarchaeales > SOKP01 > SOKP01. The sequence continues at coordinate 767 of DAOUVJ010000172.1, forward strand.
TTAAATCTCATTTATATTCCTTTATTAGAAGAAAGAGGAGTATTAAGCAGATTCGGCCAAGAATTCATCCAATATAAAAGAGAAGTAAATGGATGGATTCCTAAATTCAAAGCTTACGATCCTTTAAAAACAAACAAATGATAATCAAAAAATTCATATTTCTGATATATATATTCATAATAGAAAAATAACGAGAATAAAAAAATGAAATATAGAAAAATGGGCTCTCTTGGATGGGAAGTGTCAGCACTTGGATTTGGTGCCATGAGATTACCTGTAAACCAAGAAACTAAGGAAGTGAAAGAGAAAGAAGCAATAGAGATGATTCGTCATGCCATTGATAATGGTGTCAACTATGTAGACACAGCTTATCCCTATCATGATGGAAAGAGCGAAGTTATAGTAGGAAAGGCATTAAAAGAGGGATATCGCGAAAAAGTAACTCTCACAACGAAACTTCCAATGTGGAGCGTTAAAGAAACTGATGACGTTGATAAATTTCTTAGTGAACAAATTGAAAGATTACAAACCACACCAGATATATACTTATTACATGGATTAAATAAAGGGCGTCTTGAAAAAATAAAAGAATTAGGCTTGATAAAGAAAATGGAAGAAGCAAGAGCCAATGGTTTATTTAAATACATTGGTTTTTCATTCCATGACAGCATAGATGTGTTTAAGGAAATCATTGACTTTTATGAGTGGGATTGTTGCCAGATCCAACTCAATTATACGGATGTTAATTACCAAGCTGGATTAGAAGGATTGAAATATGCCAACAAAAAAGGGATTGCTGTAATTATAATGGAGCCCTTACGGGGAGGAAAATTAACCATTCCAGAAAAAAAGTTAGTTGATGTACCTGAAATCAAAAATGTATTGGACAATGCTGAAATAAAGAGGTCAATGGCTGATTGGGCTTTACAATATCTTTGGAATATGCCAGAAGTTTCGGTCGTGTTGAGTGGGATGAGTAATTTACAACAAGTAAAGGAGAATGTTCAATCAGCTGATAAATCAGGAATTAGCTCATTAACTGACGACGAGATGGGGATTATTAAAAATTTACAAAAAGCATTTGAAAAATACCACCTTATTCCTTGTACGAGTTGTGGATATTGCATACCCTGTCCTAACGGAGTCTCAATTAAGAATGTTCTTTACATCATGAATGAAGTAGGATATTGGGGAGAAAAAGGAAAACCTCGTGTCGCTTATTTCTACACTGGAATGGCAAAAACTCAAGAAGATTTAGAAAGGAAAATCTCGGAGGGAGAAGAAGCTAATGGTTCAGCTCTCTTATGTATTGAATGTGGAGAATGTTTGGATAAATGTCCACAACAAATAGATATTCCAAAGTATATGAAGCAAGCAGTTGCCATTTTCGAAGAGGATAAAAAGGTATCTGAAGTTTTAGGTTAATCCATTTTTTTCAATTTTTTAACATGTTCGGGTCAAGTTTTAAAATCAACTTGAAATATTACTAAATTACAAAATATCATTATTATAGTGAAAATCATGAAAAAAGTAGAAGTTACAAATTTGGATGAAATGCTAGATTACCAAGAAGGTTCCGTTGTTAGTAGAGCGCTAATTAATAAAAATGAGGGTACTGTTACCTTATTTTCTTTTGATAAGGATGAAGGATTAAGTGAGCATTCCACACCTTTCGATGCTTTAGTTTACGTGTTTGATGGAAAAGCAAAAATAACTATTTCAAAAATAGAATATATTGTTGAAAAAGGTCAAATGCTCATCATGCCAGCAAATGATCCTCATGCCCTTAAAGCTCTTGAAAAGTTTAAAATGATGCTTATAATGATAAAGGCAAAATAATAATTACTTTTTTTTTATAATCTAATAATATCATATTAAAAAAATTACTATCAAAAAAAAGGGTAAATTTCCTATGAAAATGAAAAATGAAACAGCAATAGTGACAGGTTCCACTAGTGGAATTGGGAAGAAAATCGCCGAATTATTCCTTAGAGAGGGTGCTCGAGTCGCTATTTGTTCTAGAAATGAAGAAAAAGTCAACCAAACTCTTGCTGAATTTAAAGAAGAATTTGGAGATTCTGTAATCGGAGTGCCTTGTGATGTCTCTGATCCTGCGGCATTAAAGGTTTTAGTTGATAAAACTGTTGAGGCTTTTGGTTCGGTTCGTATTTTAGTTGCCAATGCTGGTTTTAATCTCATCTACGGTCCATTTGAATATTTTGCTTTAGAAAAGGTAAATTCTGTTGCCAAAGCAGTGATTGGGACTAATTTAATTGGGTTAATAGATTCAGTTGCAGCGGTCTTACCACAGATGAAAAAACAAGGTTATGGTAGGATTATCACTCTTTCGGGAGGTGGTGCTGATAGACCATTAGACCACATGACTATTTACTCGGCATCAAAAGGAGGAGTTCTTGCATTTTCCAAATGTTTAGCTAAGGAATTTAAACAGAGTGATGCTGACCTCAAGATAAATATCTTCGTCCCAGGTATGATTGATACAAATTTAGCTACGAACATTCAAATTCCTGAAGAGTGGAAAGATAGGGAAACTTATGACCGTGAATATGAAATAATCAGAAAAAACGTCATGACAGATCTGGAAGAAAGTTGTTTAAAAGTAATTCCTTTTGCCTTACCATCCTGTAAGAAAAACGGAACTCCAATTAGAGGTTTTAAGCTTACAAAACTTATAAAAGGGTTTCGTCAGGTTGCTAAAGAAATGAAAAAGATGGAAAATAACTCATAAAAAATTAATATCTTTTTTTTCTTATTCTAATTTTTAAATATGACTTCAATTGAACGAAAGGAAATTTTAAAAATGAGAATTATAGGTTTTGATTTAAAATATTTCTATTTTCGTTCCATTGCGACAGATCCTAGAAAACTCCAAAATGTTAATAATGTGGAATCAATCATACGGTTAAAATATGAAACTCAATAAATATTAATTCCATATTGTCATGGTATATTTCCAAGTTAGTCGATTAGGTTTTAATTGCGGAAAGGATAAAGAAGAATGTAGTTTTTATCCTGATCACTGTAAAGAATGTGTAAAAGCATATATCGCTAAAATAGGGTTTGACACGAATCAAAACATTAAAATATCTATGATGGATTCCGAAGAAGAACAGATTAAGATGCAACAATCATTGATTTGGTATAAATTTATGGATGTTTTAAACATAAAATTGGTGATCTTAAAAACTAAGGATTCCGGACTGCTCATATTAAATTATCCTGTCTCAGGAAGTAATATCAATGTTGAACTTTTAACAGGTTTCATACAAGCTAATATTACCTTTTCAGCTTCAGGGTCTCTAGATAATAGAAGTGATATAAGTAAATTCTATGAACTTCAATATGACAATTTTAATTTACTCCTTAAAGATGGTAATCTCATTAGAATCTGTTTAGTTTTGGATGGAAAAGCTTCAGAAGATTTTAAACAAAAAGTAGCTGCATTTTTACATGAATATGAAATAAAATATAATCAAAAGATTGAGCGTCTCTTAAAAATTGGGATGCTTAATTTTGATGATACAATTGATTTTATAGTCGAGTCTTTCAACATTAAACTGGTATTTCCAATGATTCTTAGTCACATGATATCACCCGGTGATCTGGAATTAATCAATAAGAATCTCATTCAAAAAGCAATAATTGATTTTGCTAATGAACTTTTAAACTCTAAAAATTTCTTCTTCATTAATAATCTAATGGATAAAGTACAACAAGTAGTAAAATCTCATCCATCGATAATTCTATATGAAATATACCAACTATTAGAAAGAAATATAATCATTCCTTCGAAAATTGAAAATTTAGTGGTTGAAGTCAGAAAATTTCAAGAAACTCGTGCAAAAAGAATTGCTAATAATGAGTTAATTTCATCCATACTTGCAAATGATGATGCCATAAACAATTTAAAAGAACAAGCTCGCACATTGGATAGCGAAGAAGCGAAAAAGTTAATGGAAAACTTTGTTAAGAAAGGAGAAACCGCTGAAAAAGCATTAATTTATAAAGAAGCACAAAAAGAATATGAAAAAGCACTTTATTTAGCTACAGGATTTAATTTTGAGACAAATATCGGGAAAATTGCATTCATAATACTCGAACTTGATAAAAAAATTAGAGGAATGGAAATTGGCTTTAATTTAGAAGCCGGTGAAAAAGCTGAAAAGAAGAAAGATTACATTAATGCAATTCAACATTTACAGCAAGCAATTGCATTTTTGAGCTATAATGGAAGTGCAAATGGGAATGCATCTAAAATTAAAAAATTAGAAAAGCGAATTTTATCTTTACAAAAACAACTCTCATGAATTTTAGAAGCTAGAGTCTTTTTTTCTTTTTATAATTAATAATCAAATTATTTAATCGGATTAGTTTGTCTTTTTGAAAGCTAAAAGCCCTCCAAATTGATCAAAACGATCCACTGCAGGATTTTCTATTGATATTGTCTTTGTTATAATTCCCTTATTATTCGCGATTTGCATGAGGCGATGGATTCGATTCTTTTGTTTATTTCGGTTAATGAAATTTTCCGTTACAATTAAGAAATCTAGTTTATCTGCTGCGGATTTGTCTTTTTTACCTTTTCCATAAATGAGAGCTTCAATATCTTCCAAACTATACAACAATAATTTGTTCGGATCACCGACGTTGATTATTTTATTTAGTTGCTTAACTAATAGATTTATTTCGTCAGTTGTAGTTTCAGAAATAATATCTAATGATTTCTCCTGAGAAATTAAATAATTAGCACCTTCTAATGTATTAGCAGTTCCTACAATCTCACCAATACTTACTCGATTATATCCCCTAGAACGAACTAACCACTGGTGATGTTTATTAATATGGTTTAAAAAGATAGTTGAATAATTATTTTTTTGTGGGTTTGCTAATAAAATGCTTTTTAAACCATCTCTAATAACAAGTCGAATGAGATTTACTAATTCTTCAAGTGAATGATATATTTGTTTATCATCCAAGTATTTCCATTTGCGAGTTAATTTGATAGTTTTATAAAATCTTAAAGAATGACTGTACACTTTCCACGCATGAATTTCTTTTTCATCAAAACCAATTAGTAGTGCCACTAAAAATCCACGTTTCGGTCTTTTTTTCATTCTTTTTTTCAACTCATAACTAATTATCGATAATACGAAGTTTAATTCAGATTTTTTATTATTTCTTTAAAATGTTTTTTTTAAAATAATTGTTTAATCTTTTTGAATTAAACCAGATTACTTTTTTAGATTTATCTAAAGCTTGAAAATGAGTTACATTTCCTGACCAAATTGGTGCATTTAAGAAAAGAGCACATGCAACAAAAGGGACGTCATTTTTATGAATAATTAAACTTCTAGCTTCGAAAATCTTTGGTTCATATTGTTTAGGAGAAATTTCAATTATATCAAATTGGGAAAGAATAGAATTCACAGTTTCTTCTTGAAAATTCAATTTTTTTGAAAGATTCCTAATAATTTCATTCCAAAATATAGCGGGTGCAAATAATTGAATTTCATCATTATCAATAATAAAATTAAGAAGTTGTCTTTCAATGCCATTTTTATTATAAATGGCTGAATATATTATGTTTGTATCTACAACTAAGGGAATCATTTCTTAGATTCTTCCTTTAAGATTTTTGTTCTTATTTCTTCTCCAGAATTGACGATATCTTCAAATGATAAATTCTTTTCTTTTAATTTTTTTTGAAATTCAATACCAAAATCGTCAATCTTCTTTTTCTTTGCCTCTATTATTAGTAATTTTAGTAATTCATCCATAGATTTCGCATTATATATTGATAGAAGATTCTTTAA